>SVSO01000112.1 GCA_015064195.1 Oscillospiraceae bacterium | reverse complement strand
GACCTACACCCACATTTCCGGTATGTATACCTATTACACCGGCGAGGCCAATCTCAACATCAACTTTCCCGACTACAATCTTCCCTTCACCGCCGCCCATGAGCTGGCCCATCAGCGGGGAATTCTGCCGGAGAATGAGGCAAATTTTGTCGCATTTCTCGTCTGCATGGAATCGGATGATCCCTACATCCGCTACAGCGGCCTTCTGAACATGGTGGAATATGTAAACTCCGCCCTTTACAGTGCGGATTACGACACCTTCGCCGCAGTCTACGGCTCCCTCGATCCGCGAGTTCGCTATGAAATCGTTTCCTACAACGAATTCTTTGAAAAATACCGCGAAAATACCGCCGCCAATGTCAGCAGCGCCCTCAACGACACCTATCTGAAGGCACAGGGACAGACTGCCGGCGAAAAGAGCTACGGCATGGTCGTCGATCTCGCCGTTGCCTATGTAAAAGAAAATTCCCGATAATCTGTACGAAAGGAGCGAGACACATTGAAACCCAAGCATATTTCCGCATTGTCCGTCGTTCTCTGCCTGATGATTGTCTTCTCCGCCATTGTCATCACGCGCACAGAGGTAAATGCAGCATCCCCCTACCCGCTGATGTATTACAACGACCGTGCATGGCCGCGGCGTGACAGCCGACCCATGGAGATCGTTTACTCCACCATCTATGTGCCCGTGACCCTGTTCGCCCAGCTGAACGGCGTCTCGGTCAAAATCAACGAGGGACAGAATCTTTTCATCATCAACAACAACGACGAATACTGGCTGACCTTCAACGTCAAATACGATTACGCCTACACCCAGGATTTCACCCAGATGTACTGGCGCTCCGCCTATTATCACGGCGAAAACTATGTGCCGGTGGAATCGGTGTGCAGCCATCTGCGGCTGAATTATGAGGAGATCGTCAGCCCCGTCACCGGTGAGGTGGCCATCCGTGTTTCCGACGGCTCCCAGAAAAAGACGCTGGAGCAGCTCGTCCGCGAAAACTGCGCGGGCTTCTTCCCGCCGGAGACAGAGCCGCCGGTCACTCTCCCCCCCGACACTGATACCACACCGCCGGTCACACTGCCCCCCGATACCGAGACGACCATCCCCGCTCCCGAGCTTGGTGAGCGCACCGTCTACATCACCGTGGAGGATTCGCCGGGCAAATATACGGAGGAGATCCTGCAGGTGCTGGACGACTTCGGCTATCCGGCCACCTTCTTCGTCATCGGCGATAATGTCATCGAAAACGCCGGCCTCCTGTCGCAGATCGCCGCGAAAGGTCACGCCATCGGGCTTCATACCATGACCCACAATACCGCCGATCTTACCGACAGCGATGCCATCCTTGCCGACATTGAGGCGGAGAACGCACTGCTCTCCCGGGTCATCAAGCAAAAATCCCGCATCTGGCGCGCGCCGGAAGGCTCGGAGCGGCTGGACAGTCTGACTCCGGAGGTCAAGCTGGCACTCCGTCACAGCGGCTACGCCATCTGGGACTACAACGTAAACGTCCCACCGGCATTCGCGCATCCCGTGCAGCCGAAGCCGCCATCGAAGGCATCTGGGACAATGAGACCGTCATCCTCCGCTTTGTGGAGGATGACTCCACCGCAGAGGTCATGCGCCTCGTTCTGGAATTCATCGAAGACAATCACGATGTGTGCGATGTCCGCACCATCTCACCCGCTTATTACGAATACAACCGCGTCAGCTGAACCGGCAGAAAACCGTTCAGGGAAAGGAAACCGCCATGCCCGAAACTGCAAGCAAAAAACGCATCCTCATCGTGGAGGATGACAAAAACATCGCTCTGACGCTTGCCTACAATCTGATGAAAGCAGGCTACGCCTATGATATCGCCCACGACGGTGAGGACGGACTGAAAAAAGCCCTCACCGGCACCTTTGATCTCATTCTGCTCGACCTGATGCTGCCCAAAATGGACGGCTTCGAGGTCTGCCGCCGTGTCCGCGAAAAGCTGGCCACCCCCATCATCATCGCCACCGCAAGAGTGGAGGAGGTGGACAAGATCATGGGTCTTGACATCGGCGCAGACGATTATGTCACCAAGCCCTTCTCGCTCAACGAGCTGCTGGCCCGCATCAAGGCCAACATCCGCCGCTCTTCCAACGAGGTCGTGCCGGCACAGACGGAAGCGGCAACAGCAAGCATCGTCATCCGCGGTCTTGTCATCGATCCCGCGAAATATCAGGTCACCCGTGACGGCACACCCATCGAGCTTACCAAGAAGGAGTACGAGCTGCTCATCTTCATGGCAAAGAATCAGGGTACCATCTATTCCCGCGAACAGCTGCTTTCCGAGGTGTGGGGCTATGACGGCTTCTACGGCGACACCTCCAGCGTGGATGTGACGGTCAGCCGTATGCGTGCAAAGCTGGAGCGGGATGCCGGCAAGCCGGAGTATCTGTTCACCAAGCGCGGCATGGGCTATTACATCAAATAACGCCATGTATAACAGTCTGTATTTCAAGATCATCCTCATCCTCGTCATCTTCATGATTACGGTCATGTGCGTCATCGGCATCGTCCTCATCAACAGCGTCAACAGCTTCTACATGAACGAATTCACCGCACAGATCGAGCGGAGCTTTGACGGTCAGCTGACCGATGACCTGACGGATGCCATGAGGGCGGACGGGTATGTGGAGGAGCTGTTAAAAATCCTCAGCTCCCATATCGGTATTCTCGGCATCGACGATTACCGCAACTATTATATTCTCGATGAAAACGGCAGCTATCTCGACGGCTCGGATGAAACGCTGGGAAAAGCTCTGCAGAAAACGCCCAACATGATCGCCGCCATGCGGGGTGAGCCGGAAAACCGTCAGCCCCTCGGCGCGGATTTTGCCGACTACGCCGTTCCGCTGTCCGGCAATGACAACACCTGCATCATCTATATCAAGGACTCCATGGAGGAAATGCAGCAATTCTCATGGATGCTGTTCTCCATCATCCTCTATGCCCTCATGTTCGGACTGATCTTCGCTATCATTCTGGCGTTTTTCCTGTCCAAAGCCATCACCTCGCCCATCCAGAATCTGACCCGCGGCGCAAAGCTGGTGGCCGCCGGCGAATTCTCCTATGAGCTGGATGTTCATTCCCACGACGAGATCGGCACCCTGACCGACACCTTCAACGACATGAAGGAAACACTGAAAAACACGCTGGAGGAGGTCTCCGGCGAGCATCAGAAGCTGGAGACGGTGTTCACCTACCTCCATGACGGCGTTGTGGCCTTTACCGAAGACGGGCAAATGCTGCATATCAACTCCAGCTTCAAGCGGCTTCTTGGCAGCAAATACGACGAAAATCTCACCTTCCAGCGGTTCCTCGACCTGTTCGGCATCGACTACACGCCCAAATTCAACGTGGAATATGTGGACAGACAGAATGCATCCGACGGCTGCAATGTCAGCGATGTCATGTTCGACGGCAAGGTGCTGGACGTGAACTTCGGCAACATCCGCTACACGGCGGACAATGCCTCCCACAACGGCGTGCTGGCCGTCATCCACGACGAAACGGGACGCTATGAGCTGGACAAATCCCGCCGCGAATTCGTGGCGAATGTTTCCCATGAGATGCGCACGCCCCTGACCAGCATCAAGGGCGCCTGCGAGACCATTCTCTCCGACCGCGAAATGGACGAGGAGATGGAGGATTTCTTCCTTCACATGGCCGTGGACGAGTGCGACCGCATGACCCGCATCGTATCCGACCTGCTGGTTCTCTCCCGCCTCGACAACAAGCGCACCCAGTGGAGCATCTCCAAATTCGATCCCGATGCGGCACTGGTCCACATCTGCGAGGTCATGCAGATGGACGCGGATGCCCATCATCACAAGCTCATCTACACGGCTCAGCGCGGTCTGCCGGAGATCACCGCAGACAAGGAGCGCATCGAGCAGGTGGTCATCAACATTCTCTCCAATGCCATCAAATACACCCCCGACGGCGGTCAGATCAATCTGTACTCCAAGGTGGTATCCGATGGACTGGAGATCCGCGTCAAGGATACGGGCATCGGCATTCCCGAGGAGGATATCCCCCATCTGTTTGAACGCTTCTACCGGGTGGAAAAATCCCGTACCAGCGAAACAGGCGGCACCGGTCTCGGCCTCGCCATCGCCAAGGAGATCATCGAAGCCCACGGCGGCACCATTTCGGTGGAGAGCCAGCTGAACGAGGGCACGACCATCACCATCTGGCTGCCCATCGAAACACGCCTCAAAACGGTGGAATAGCCTATGAAAAACGCCAAAACCAAGCGTCTATACGAGGTGCTGGAGCTGACAAAAACCGTGCTTCTCGCCCTGCTTGTCATCAGCATGATCGCGCTGGTCATCATCTTCATCCGCGGCACCTATGTCTACGAAAGCATCTCCGTCAAAAATACCGGCGGCGAAAAGAACTTCGACAAGCTGTGGAATGTGGAAGGCGGTGCGGCAGCGGAAGGCCTTGACGGGAGCCGTCTTGTTCCCGAATTCATCGGCTACCGTCAGACCGGCGGAACGCCGGCCTGCACAGTGGGCAATCAGGAGGCCGCAGCAGATCTGTATGAGCTGGTGAAGCCTTGCCTGCTTGAGCTGTTCGGAAGCGATTCCGTCTGCACAAAGCTTACGGCGGAAAACGGCACCCAACGGTTTTCAAACGCTATTGCCGGCGATGAATTCGTCTACCTGCGCTATCATGTGCCGGTGCTCTATCAGCTCATCTACGCCTATGCATCGGATAAGCTCATCATCGCCGAAAACGATGTGGCAGTGGGAGCTGACGGAAGCGTCGGTGCGTATATCAGCGAGCTTGTCATCGTTCCGGACACGGAATATGCGGCGGCGGCGCATCGTTATATCGCCTTCGCCAAGGATGCACACGGGAATTATTTTGAATTCCGTCCCAACGATTATGTCGTGACCTCCGCTTTCTATACGTCAAAGTTGGCAGACAGCGGTGAAGCGGCGGGCGCACACGCATTCCGCTTCGCCGAGGATGCGCTCCTTCCGGAAACACAGCCCATTCTCGACAAGGAGCTTCCCTACACTCCCATCGAAACCACCCCCGTCGATGTAATGTCCGACACCACGCTCACCCCCCTGCTCCGACTGTTCGGCTACAATCCGGACAAGCTGAATTCCTACGTGGACGATACCGGTGCCAATGTGTATGTTGACACCAACAGCCGTCTGCGGGTGGAGGAATCGGTCATCTCCTTTGTCACCAGCGATGCCTATATCGATTCCCGTCGCGGCATTGCCATCGACTCCCTGCTTGGCTATTCCAGTGAAGACACGCTCAACCTCTTTGACCAGCTGACAGCGGTGGACAACCTCATCCGCAAGCTTCGGGAAATTTCCCCCGAACTGATCGGCGGTGAGGCCTCACTCTGCCTCGGAAGCGTCTACACCGAGAACGCGCATCTGGTCATCGAATTTGTACCGCTCTATAACAACATCCGCATTTCCGGCAAAACGGTGCTGCGGGCTGTGCTCACACAGGATACCATCTGCGAGGTGGAGCTGCATCCCATCTCGGTCACAGCAGGCGAGGAGACTGCATACTGTCTCCAGCCGGAGTTCATGCTCCGCAAGCTGATCGATCTTGGAAAGCTGCCCGAAGATCAGCGCACCAATGGCCTGCGTCTGCTGTACAGCGGCACAGACGCTGCGTGGACAGTCATTCTCAAATAACACCCGAAAGGAGGGATGCCCATGAATTGGTCATCGGTCAAAAACCTGCTCATCGCCATTCTCATCGCCGCCAATCTGTTTATGCTGTTCAACATTGCAAGACAGGACCGCACGCGAAACTATATGGACGAGGGTGAAGTGGCCGCCGCGGTGGAGCTGCTGGCGGAGCGCGGACTCATCGTGCCCATTTCCTGCGTCCCTCTGCGCAAATTCAAAGCGCCAATCTATGAGAGCTTCTACAGCGATGCCTATCACAACAGCCTCGCCGAAGCAATGACAATGATGGATGTGCCCCTGTATCTCCAGCCGGACAACAGTCTCAGCGGCATTTCCGACGACGGCGTTTATGTCAGCTACGACCAGGAATTCGGCTTTGTTTACAATAAAAATGACAAAATCGATACCTCGGCATATACTGATGTTACCGAGGAGAATTTCAAAATTATGGCGCAGGCGGGCAGTGAGCTGACCGCGTCCCAGAAAAAAAAGCTGATTCGTGAAGCGGACGCTTTTCTCTCCCTCCGCGCCGAAGACGACGATGCGCTCGCCGTCAGTGTCACCGAATCTTATCACGATCCGGTCAGCGGTTATTCCTATCTGCTGGCGTATCAGACCTTTGACGAATATCCCGTATTCTCCCACTGGGCGGTGCTGGTGTTCGATGAGGAGGAGCTGGCAGCCGCACATGGACGCTGGTATTTCGCATCGGTGGACAACAGCTATGTGGCGGAGCTTCAGAATCAGGTGAACATTCTGTTCACCGATCTGGAAACGCTGTCCGGTGAGCTGAATGACCCCTTCAGCGCCGCGCTGGCTTCTGACGACGAGCCGGCCATGCCGTCTCAAAATCTCACCGCGAACAGCAGTCTTCTCAATACTGCCGGCAGTCTTCCGCAGGTCATTTCCATGTCAAACGGCTATGTCATCTACTGGAACTCCGACAAAACCGCACTGTATTTCATTCCGGCATGGCAAATCGCCCATATTGGAGGGAATACGATCGTGTATAATGCAGCAAATGGCACAGTATATTCGAGAAATTAAAAATTATCAGTGAATTTTGTAAATATTCCGTAAACAGGGCTTCCTTTTTTGCAAAAAAAGTGTTATAATATTAGTGGTCAACTGCACCTATATGAACAATTTGTTACCAAACTATGTTCAAGTGCCCATTATACCGCTAAAAAGCACGGCATCGTCACGGCGGACGACTGCCGGATCCATATAAATGCGCGTCGGGTTCGCCGCGTATCTATTCTAACGCCGGGAAACGAGATTTAGCTTATGGAAAAAATCATCATCAACGGCGGCAGACCGCTATGCGGCTCCGTCGAGGTCAGCGGCTCCAAAAATGCCGCTGTCCCGATCATCCTCTCGACGCTGATGATCAACGATAAGTGCATAATCGAAAATGTGCCCTGCATCAGCGATGTTTCGCTGTCGCTGGATATCCTCGCTGCTATGGGCTGCCGCATCCGGATGCTGTCGCGCACTACGGTGGAGATCGACTCCCGGGGCGCAGTGGGCGGAGTTTCGCCCTATGAGCTGGTGCGGAAAATGCGCGGCTCGTACTATCTGGTGGGCGCAGAGCTGGCACGCTGGGGCAAGGCCTATGTGGGTCTTCCCGGCGGCTGTGACTTCGGCGTCCGTCCCATCGACCAGCATATCAAGGGCTTCAAGGCGCTCGGCTCCACCGTCAATGTGGAGGGCGGCTATATCGATGCACGCTGTAACGAGCTGAAGGGCGCGTCCATCTACTTCGACGTGGAGACGGTGGGCGGCACCATCAATGTCATGCTGGCTGCATCCCGTGCAAAGGGCACCACCATCATCGAAAACGCGGCACGCGAGCCGCACATCGTTGACCTCGCCAACTTCCTCAATACCTGCGGCGCAAAGATCAGCGGCGCGGGCACGGATGTCATCAAGATCAAGGGCGTTGACCGGCTCTACGGCAGCACCTACGCCATCATCCCCGACATGATCGAGGCGGGCACTTATATGTGCGCGGCGGCGGCAACGGGCGGCCATCTCAAGGTGACAAACGTCATCCCCAAGCACATGGAATCCATCTCCGCAAAGCTGGAGGAAATGGGCGTGACGCTCATCGAAAATGACGACTCCATCGAAGTCATCAGCACCGGCGAGCTTCACCGCGTCAATGTCAAGACCCTGCCCTATCCCGGCTTTCCCACCGATATGAATCCCCAGTTCGGCGCACTGCTCTGCCTCGCAAAAGGCGTATCCTGCCTGACGGAAAGCATCTTCAACAACCGCTTCCGTTATGTGGAGGAGCTGAAACGCATGGGCGCATCCATCAAGGTGGACGGCGCAACGGCCATCATCGAGGGCGGTCAGCCGCTGTCCGGTGCACCGGTCAAGGCTGTTGACCTGCGCGCAGGCGTGGCCATGATCATCGCCGGCCTCGCCATCAAAGGACGCACCGAGATCGAGGATATTCACTATATCGAGCGCGGCTACGACGATGTGGTCGGCAAGCTCCGTGCAGTGGGTGCGGACATCAAAAAAGTCATCGTCCCCGACCCGATGATTTTCGACAAAGCAAACTGACAAAAAGGGTGTCCAAACGGCACCCTTTTGATTTACATTTATGATGGAACACGACGAAACCATAACCAACATCAACGACGATCTGCGGCTCATCCAGAAGCGGGACGGCCTCACTTTCGGCACAGATGCCTATCTGCTGTCCGCCTATGTGCGCCGCCAGCCGAAAGCCAAGGCCGTCGATCTCGGCAGCGGCACGGGCATCATTCCCATGCTTCTCTTGGCACGCGGCAAAATCGCCTCTGCCCATGCGGTGGAGCTTCAGCCTGAATTTGCGGAGCTGATCGGAAGAAATGCCGCGCTCAACGGCTTCGGCGAACGTCTGCACCCCATCTGCGCCGATGTGCGGGAGCTGACGGAGGAAATGCTCGGCGGGACTGCCGACATCGCCCTCTCCAATCCGCCCTACATGAAGCCCACCGGCAAAGCCAATGAAAGCGAGCGCAAAAATATCGCCCGACACGAAATTGCGGGCGGGATCGGCGATTTCTGTCAGGCGGCGGGACGGATCCTGCGGCACGGCGGACTGTTTTACACCGTCTGGCGTCCGGACAGGCTGTGCGAGCTTATCACGGCGCTGTGCGCTGCAAAGCTTGAGCCGAAGCGCATGACCTTCGTCCACGCAAGGGCGGAGCTTCCCCCATGCCTCGTGCTGTGCGAAT
>SVSO01000111.1 GCA_015064195.1 Oscillospiraceae bacterium | reverse complement strand
CGATCATCAGCTCAAGATAGGGGCGAAGCTTTGCCAGCTCCCGCTCATCCAGCGGCAGAACGAAGAAGGAGCGCGGCACAATGTCCGGCGGCAGGGAATCCGTCAGCGCGCGGTCGTATCGGATGCAGTGGCGCAGATAGATCTGGGAGCGGGAGTTGAGCTGCTGATGCATCTGACCGGCGGGATAGAAGATGGCATACGCGCCCTGCGCCTTGTAGATTTTGTCGCTTGTGATGATGGTGGAGCAGCCGGTGCCGACGATGACCAGCTCATCTACCGAATGAATGTGCATATACTGCTTGTGGTTGCCGATCGAATCTGCCATATAACCGATCTCAAAGGAATCCGATACCCGCAGGAATTTGTCTTCCATCCGCTGCCTCCCGGTTGTGTGATTTTTTTAATTATAACACAGAAATCACGATTTGTCAAGCGTGATGAACGGAATTTTTGAGCCGTTTCGACTATAAACATGATTCTTCACGCGCTTGAAAAAAAGCAGAAGATGCGGTATAATGAATACATCCAATCAAAAAAGTGAGGTATTATCCATGAAAAAACGCACTCTCGCCCTTATTTTGCTGACGGCGATCCTGCTTGCAGCCTGCGGAACGCCCGGTGAGCCGTCCGAAACATCCGGCACAGCCGACGATACGACTGCACCCGTGGAAGAAGCCGGCGAATATAAGAATCCCGGCGTTGATTACGGCGGCGAAACCTTTACCATTCTGGACTACGACACCACCGAATACTTCTGGCAGGCGGCCACCTTCAGTGACATTTACGCCGAAGAGGAGAACGGTGAGCCGATCAACGATGCGCAGTATGCGCGCAACATCAAGGTGGAGGAGCTCCTGAACATCAAGCTGGAAACCTATCCGGTGGACGGCATGAAGCGCGACCAGAACAATGTGGAATTCCGCAAGCTGGTCATGGCAGGCGATGCATCCGTGGATGCGGGCTTTATCTTCGGCGGGAATGTTGACAATATCATCACCGAACAGGGGCTGGTCATCGACCTGAATACCATCTCCACCCTCAACACCGAGGCATCGTGGTGGGATCAGAACGAGGTGGAGGCTTTCACCTATAACGGTGCGCTGAATACCCTCACCGGCAACATCAGCCTGTACAGCACTTTCGCACCCATCCATTTCTTCTACAACAAGGATATTGCCGAGGCGAACAGCTTTGACAATATGTACGATATGGTGCGGGCCGGCACATGGACGTGGGACAAGGTGTTTGAATACAGCACCATGGTAGCCCGCGATCTCAACGGCGACAACAAAATGGACCAGAGCGATATGTACGGCACCGCATTGCAGGGCGGTCTGCTTTATGAAGGCCTCATCTCCAGCGGCGGCAATTATGCGAAGAAAAACAGCAAGGGCGAGATCGAGCTGGTGCTCAATTCCGAGCGCACGATCAGCGTGGTGGAGAAGATCGTCCCCTTCCTTAATGATATAAAGATCAACAGCGTTGCGAACAAATACAACAGCCAGTACACCAACCCCTACTACGAGATGCACCTGCCCATGTTCAAGAACAATCAGATCCTGTTCAACTGGAATCAGCTGCTCATCTCCTTCGAGCTGCGCGCCATGGATGCGGACTACGGCATTCTGCCCAATCCCAAGTTTGACGAGGAGCAGGCGTGCTATCATACCCCCATCAGCCTGTCGTGGGCGACCATGCTCTGCGTGCCCACCACCAACAACCGCCTCGATATGACCGGCCATGTGCTGGATGCGCTGGGCTATTACTCACAGCAGTATGTGACAGCGGAGTTCATCGACACCACCGTCCGCTATAAGTCCCTGCGCGATGACGATTCCGCAGAAATGCTGGAGATCGTGCTGGCGAACAAAACGTGGGATATGGCCCAGATGTACAACTGGGGCAGCATTCACAGCGAATTCTACAACCTGGGCTACAAGAACAACACCAACTTCGCCTCCATGTGGGCAAAGATCGAGTCGCAGGTAACGGAAGAAATGAAGAAATCGCTGGAAATGATGAATCAGTAACCGAAAAAACACGCCTCAAGGCGTGTTTAACCGAAAAAACACGCCTCAAGGCGTGTTTTTTCGTGCATACACAGACGGCAGACAGCCGGTCATCCGCTTGAAGGTTTTTGAAAAATAAGAGAAATTCGTGAATCCGCATTGGAGCGCGGTCTCGGAGACGGATAAGCCGCCTTCCAGCAGGCGCATGGCATTCTGACAGCGGCAGGCGGTGAGATAATCGCCCACCGTTTGTCCGGTCGCTTTCTTGAACTGCCGCATGAGCACGAATTTGTTGATGTACAGATGTCCGGCGATATCGTCCAGCGTCAGATGCTGTTCGAAATTCTGCCGGATGAAGCGGATGGCTTCGCGGACACCGGGCAGAGCATCGGATTCCGGCGGCGCGTTGTCCTCGGTGAAATGCCGGCGAAGCTCGATGAGCAGACAGAGTGCCAGCCGCTGAAGCTCGGCAGTGCGGCATTCATCCTCCTCATCGAAATAAATGCGGGAGATCTCGCAAAACAGTGCGCGTAATACCTCGCTGTCAATGCGCTCCCGGAATCGGAGCACAGCGGGATCGATACCGGAACGCCGGCAGAATTCGCAGTCGAAGATGAGGCAGTCGTAGACCATCTCGCCGTCCGATCCGGTGTGATGGATCACATTGGGAGCGACGGCGATCACATCCCCGGCGGAAAATACCAGCTGTCTGCCGTCAAGCAGCACAGTGCCTGCGCCGGATGTGCAGAGCTGCAGCTCGAAGTTTTCGTGCCAGTTGGCTTTATTGCTGAATTGAAAATAGGTGCGGCGAATATCCGCCTCAAAGCGGAAGGGCTGCTGATCCCGGAAGCCCGGATATTCCTCATAACGGCTTGGCAGCATGATAATCTCCTCCAAACGTCAATATTGTGTTAAAATTGGTCACGATATGACCTTGACAATCGGACGAAAAGTCTATATAATAGTATTGTACACCGGATGGGGGCATTTGTCAAGCCCAATTTCAAAAAAAGGAGGGGATCCGATGACCATTCTTGCATGGATCGCCGGACTCGGTGCCATGGCGGCACTGTTCAGCATCTATCAGCAAAACCGAAGGGAGCGTCTTCTGGCCTGCAAGCTGACCGCGGATATCTGCTGGGTCGTGCATTATTTCTGCCTCGGCGGATATGGCGGTATGGTGCCCAATTTCGTCGGCATTTTCCGTGAGCTGGTCTTTCTCCAGCGTGAGAAAAAACGCTGGGCGAATTCACCAATCATCCCGGTGCTGTTCGTTCTGCTCAATTGGGGCATCGGCTTTTCCACCTTCTCGTCGCCGGTGCACATTCTGCCCATCGCCGCGTCCACCTTTGTCACGGTGTCGCTCTGGCTGAGACGGCCAAAGCTGACGAAGCTCATCTCCATTCCCGTGTCCCTGACCTTTCTCATCTACGACCTGCTCATCGGCTCGTGGATCGGCATGGTCAACGAAACGCTGGCCATCGGCTCAATTATTCTGTCATTTTTGAAAGAGAGGAAGCAGCAATGACAAGAGAAAACTGCGTATTCACCCCCGATGTTCCAAACGACCGCCCCACAATTTTTATCGAAAACAAGGAGATCACCGATTTCGCGGCGAAGATCCACGCCTCCGATGCATCGCCGGAAGCGCTTGAACGGGGCAAAGCCTTCGCGGATGAGATCACCGCGCGCTATGTGGGCGATTTCGAGCGTGCGGGCGTTGATCAGATGGTACACGTGACCACCTTCATGCTCATCGACGGCATGATCTACATGACCTATTACGCCAATACCGCCAATTCTGCGGAAAATCCGCTGTATCAGACGGCGCGTCTTGCCATCCGTCCCAAGGATGATCCCGATGGGCTGACCATTCTCGATATCCAGTCGGCAGGCGACGAATGCGGTGGCCGGCCGGTAGAAATGGTGTACGATACCATCATGGCGAGAGTTGATGCGGACACGCTGATGGTGCTGTGGACAGCCAAGGTGGGCGGCAATTACTACCGTCTCTGCCGACCGTATTCCATCTCCGAAGGCAAGCTTGGCGGCATTTTGGTCAATCGCTTGAAGGTTGGCGACGTGATCAACGATTTCAGCACCACCGGCATTTCCTCCGCACTGGCGGCAAACGGCATCGGCTGCCGGAAAATGTTCAGCGACATCGGCATCATGCAGAAATTCACCTATCGCATGGAAAATGGCGAAAAATGGTACTACACCGGCGCATACAGCGGCTATATGACCATGCTGATAAAGAGCCGCGATTTTGTGACATGGGAATATGTATCCCAGCCGGATTTTGACTGTATGTCACACTGGGAGAACACGGTCACGGTGTTCGCCGGTAAGATCTGGTATTGTGTCCGCCAGCAGCCGGAGACACCCTACTGCTTTTTAACCTGCTACGATCCGGATTCGGACACTTGGGCAAAGCCGGTGCTCATCGAAGACTGCCAGTCCCGCTCGGATTTCATCATCTGGCAGGACAAGCTCTATCTGATCTACGCCCCCATCGACCGGGAGCACATCGGTTTTGTGCGCGTCAACACGGACGATCCGGCAAAGAGCGAGATTATGATGCAGGCGAAGATGCACACCAGCTGCTTCTATCCCTTCGTGCAGTTTTTCGGCGATGGACTTGCCATGTCCTACACCGTGGACCGCAAACACGTCCGCCTCGCGGAATTTTCCATGGAGAAATATGTTGATTAACCAGAATGAGGGCGAATCCGTGTGGATTCGCCCTCGTTTTGGCTATAGCTGCTCCTGCCATTCGGCAGGCGTCATGCCGATATAGTGCCGGAACAGCTTGATATAGTAACCCGTGTGAGAATATCCGCTGCGGATGGCGGCTTCATTCACCGACAGCCCGTCACGCAGGAAACGCTTGGATTTGCTGATGCGCACACTGGTGAGGTAATCGTTCACCGACATATCAAGCGTTTGTCGGAACATACGCACCAGCTTGGAGCGGCTGATGAAAAACTGATGAGCGATGCTGTCCAGCGTCAGCGGCTCGGCGAAATGCTCATCGATATGGCGGCAGATGGCGTGCAGCAGGCGGCTGTACTTATACTGTTCGAAATCCGCCTCTGACAGCTGCTCGCGGATCATTGGTGACAGCAGGCGAAACAGAATGGCCAGCAGATGCCGGCAGACGGCATAATGCTCATCGGAATGCTCGCCGTTGATCATCAGTGCAAGATAAGGCTGGATTCTGGCCAGATCTTCCTCACGAAGCGGCAGAACGAAAAATGAGCGGGGGATGATCTCCAGCGGCAGAAGATCGTCGAGAGCCGAGCGGTCATAGGTAATCCACCAGCGGGTGTAGCGGTGTGTTTTGCTGTTGTTCTGCTGATGTTCCTGACCGGTGGGATAAAAGATGACATAAGAGCCAGAGATCCTGCATACATTGTCGCCGCACATGATGGTGGAAACACCGGATTCCACAATAACCAGCTCATCCAGCGGATGGGTATGAATGGCGCGGAATTTTTCGTTGAAAAAGGAATAGTAATTCATGGAAAAGTTGTTTGTAATGCGATAGAGGAACATGACCACACCTCCTGTTATTGATACTATTATACCATGGATGCGAAATATCGTCAATATGTTGGAACGAATCAGCGCAAAAATTGAACCGTTTGTGATATAACTTGATTCGTATGCCCCTTGCGGATGAATCCTGCAGGTGGTATAATAATTACAATAACGATGAGAGGAGATTTCCCAATGAACAAACGTGTACTTTCTTTTGCGATTTTTGCAAGTCTGCTTTTGGCATCCTGCGGCACTGCCGATACCGGTGTCACCGATACATCTGCACCGTCCGGCGATACAAGTGTATCCAGTCCCGAAGCGGAGTATGTCTCACCCGGCGTTGACTATGGCGGAGCGGTCTTTACCATCCTCGACTATGACAATGAAAATTATTTCTGGCAGGCAGGCACCTACAGCGATATCCACGCCGACGAAGCGTCCGGCGAGCCGATCAACGATGCCCAGTACCGGCGCAATATCAAGGTGGAGGAGGAGCTGAATATCGACCTCCAAACACATCCGGTCGGCGGTGAAAAGCGCAACACCACGAAAGCTGAATACCAGAAGCTGGTTTTATCCGGAGATGAATCCATCGATGCGGCATTCTTATTTGCAAACGAGATCAAAAGCATCCTGACCGAGCCGGGAATGTCGATGGATCTGCAGTCCATTTCCACCCTCAATACCGATGCATCCTGGTGGGACGCGAGCATGGTGGAGGCCTATCGGCTGGGCGGCAAGCTGCGTGCGATCACCGGTGATGTCAGCTTGTATACGACGTTTGCACCTGTGCTCTATTTCGGAAATAAGACGATGGCGGAAAATTACAAGCTGGACAATGTATACGATCTGGTGCGCGAGGGCAAGTGGACACTGGATGTGATGGAGGAGCACTGCCGCATGGTGGCAAGTGATCTCAACGGCGATACGAAAATGGATGAAAGCGATCAGTACGGCATGGCGTGTCACACCGGTCTGATCGGAAATACGCTGACCGGTGCTGGCGGACGATTGTCCGTGACCAAGCTGGATGGCACGGTTGAAATTGTGCTGAACAATGAAAAAACCGTTGATATTGTCGAACGGTTCGTTCCGTTCTTCAACGATAGAAGCGTCAACATTATTGCGGATGATTATTACTCGAAATACTCCAATCCCTTTTATGAGATGCATATGCCCATGTTCAAGAATTCACAGGTTCTTTATAACTTCAACCAGCTGCTGATCGCGTTTGAACTGCGTGCCATGGAGACGGATTACAGCATCCTTCCCGTTCCGAAGTACGATGAGGCGCAGGAGAACTACTATACCCCCATGAGCCCGTCTTGGGTTACGATGCTCTGCGTGCCTCCGGCCAACAACCGTCTCGACATGACCGGACACGTGCTGGATGCGCTGGGATATTATTCTCAGCAATATGTGACGGAGGAGTTTATCGATACGACCGTGCGCTATAAATCCATCCGGGACGAGGATTCATCGGAGATGCTGGACATTGTCCTGTCAAACAAATCCTATGATGCGGCGGATATTTACGGCTGGGGCGGCATCGGGGTTGTTACCCTCAGCAAAAAGAAATCCACCGATTTTGCATCCTATTGGGCGAGCATCGAGGAGAAGGTCTACACTGAGCTTGAAGCGACCATGGAAATGATGAACGCGGAATAAAAAGTGGAGCTGCACGGATGTGCAGCTCCTTTTCTGTGTAAATTTAGATTCTGTCAACGGAATCGAGCCAGTCGAGGTATTTGAAGCAGCGGGTAACTTCTTCGATACCGGTGGGATCGCAGCCCTCGGACTCAACGATCATGCGCATACCAAAATCGATTGCCGCCTTGCGAACTGCCTTAACGGGGCACTCGCCCTCGCCCAGTGCAAGACCGTGACCGCCCTTGGTGCCGTCCTTGAGGTGGATGATCTTGACGCGATCCTTGAGGCGGGTGATGGTTTCAACCGGATCACGGTCGCCGACAAATGCCCAGTAGGTGTCGATCTGGAAGTTGACCGTGGTGCGAGCTTCCATCTCAGCGTGAGCGATTTGTCCGTCCTGATTGGGCAGGAACTCACGGTGATGGTTGTGGTACGCGAGCGTGATGCCCTCAGCCTCCAGCATGGGCTTATACTTGTTCAGCTTTTCGATGGTGAGATCAAGTGCTTCCTTGGTGTCGTACGGAGCACCGGGAACGATGTAGTTGGTGTTTCCGATGGTCTTGTGATATTTCACAGTACCTGCGAAATCGTTGTCGAGATCGCCGAGACCGCTGTGAGTCGAGCTGATCTTGAGGCCGTACTCGTCGAGCATTGCCTTGACATCCTCTGCGCTGTGGCCGAAGAAGCCTGCGAATTCGATCCACTTGTAGCCGATTTCCGCTACCTTCTTGAGCGCACCTGCCAGATCGTCCTTGGTAATATCGCGGACGCTGTACATCTGAATACCGTATTCCATGATAAATCTCCTTGTTTGCAAGAATAATTGGCGGGAAAAATCCCCACATACTTATTATACCAGTATATGGGGATTTTTGCAAGAGTATTTGAGAAATTTTATTAAATTTTTCAGCGAAGCTTCACTGTGCCGTAATATTCCAGCAGCTTGATGTAAAGACCGCCCTGAACGGTGCGGTTCCGGAAACCGCGCATCGCGGAGGTGTCGGTGAAATACCAGTCGGTCATCGGTACGCGGGTGGGCATCACGTTGTACGCCTCCCACAGCGGCGCGATGTAGGATTCAAAGTCCGCCTTGGAGCCGCAGAGGGTCGCCGTCCAGACCAGCCAGTCGGACTTGGTATAGGTGGAGCGGTTGTCGAGGGGCATACCGTATGCGCCGAAGTGACGGCGGTTGGCCCATGTTTCGCCCTCCCATACCTCATGGGGGATGAGTCCGGTGCCGAACAGCTTATCCCAGACGATGTTGTATTTCATGCTGAACGTGCCCTTGCGGTCGAAGGCGAGACGGTAGCTTCCGTCACCGTTGCCTGCACGGAGCAGCCACTTGATGGCGATCTCGCGGGCTTTTTCCATGTACATAGCCGCTTCGGGTGCCATGCCCAGCTTGCCGCAGAGGATGCTCATGCCGGCAATGCCCATGATGGCCTTGAGGGAAAGGTTGCAGTTGTGAGCCAGATGACCGGCGAAATCGTCGGTGCAGAGCTGATTCTCCGGGTCAACGCCGTATTCGATGAGATATTTCGCCCAGCTGGTGAAAATATCAACGTTCTCGCGGGCGAACTCATAGTTGTCCGCCGCAAGGGAATAGGCAGCGGCCATGAGCAGCATATTGCCGCATTCCTCCACGGGCATCTGCTTTTCAAACAGCAGCTTGCCGTCCTTCAGACCGTAGCGCTGACCGGTGACGAGAGGATACTGTCCCGCATCGTGGGGCGCGAAGTCGTACTCCCATGCATCACTGCGGGCAAATTTCATGATGGGGCGCATCATGGCCAGCACCAGCTCGGGATTGTAGATGAGGAACATGGGGATGGAGGGATAGGACACGTCGACCGTGGCTGCACAGCCGTTGGAGAAGCATTCCTTGGAGATGAACAGCAGGTTGCCGTTTGT
>SVSO01000110.1 GCA_015064195.1 Oscillospiraceae bacterium | reverse complement strand
GTCCGGATCGCAGATGGAGAGATTGCCGCCGGAGGTGGTGGTCATGCCGTAGCTGTAGAGGCGGTTCATGATCGTAACGATCCGATCGGCGGGGTGCATCATTTCTAAATCCATGGTAAAAACTCCTTATTTCATTTTCTGTTACCATTATACACCCTCGTTATCTTTTTGTCAATCGCCGAATTGCACAAACTTCACACAAAATGTGAAGTATAACATTTGCATTGCCATCAAAAATGTGAAGTATAAACACGATTCACACATAAACCGGCAGGATACACAAACTCAAAACGATAATTTTGGCGTAAATTCACAAATAGCCGGGGATTGGCGAAAAGGGGTTGCATTCAGGAAAAAATCGTGGTATAATTAGTAAGGTGCCTAATCAATGACTAAAAGGAGTGATTTCATGGGTGGAATGGGACCAATGGGATTCGGGCCTCCCGCAAATGAGCGGCTGTATGTACCGAAGCCAAACCATATAAAGGAAGTGCCGGCGTATCTTTACAAGCTGCTCGGCGGCTTTTTCAAGCGATTGTTTTACATCTACGGGATCGTGTGGCAGACCAGACCGTGGATTCTGTTCGCCATGCTGTTTTTCGCCGTTTTTCACGGTGTCATGCCCATCATCGGTGCGTTCATCTCCCGCGAGCTGATCAATCTTCTTGTGGCCTCTGTCACCGGCGATATTGCGGATTTTTCCGTCATCGTCAGTATGCTGGTGTTCCAGTTTGTTTATATGTTCACCAACCGTATCGTGTCGCAGGTGGACGGCATGATCACCCGCATCGCCGGTGAGCTGGTGTCCAATCACATCAAGCTGATGATCATCGACAAGGCCAAGACCATCGATACCGCCAGCTTCGACACACCGGAGTTTTACCACAAGCTGGAGAATGCCAACCGGGAGGCAGGCAGCCGTCCCATCCAGATCTTAAGCTCCACCTTCCGCATCATGTCCACCCTCATCAGTCTCGTCAGCTTCATCACCGTGCTGGCGGCCATCAGTCCGTGGGCACCGTGGCTCATCATCGTCATGAGCATTCCGTCGGCCATCATCAACTTCATCTACCGCCGCAAAAATGCGGATTATATGTTCCGCCGCTCCAAGGAACGCCGCAAGCTCAATTATTTCACCAACATCATGTGCAGTAAGGATCACGTGAAAGAGGTGCGGATGTTCGGAATGTCCGATCTGCTTATTGGGCGCTACAAGGAAGTCTTCAAAAGCTATTTCGGCGGACTGCGGAGTCTGATTTTGTCAGAAGGCTTCTGGCATATCGGCCTCACCGTGCTGTCAACGGCCATCAACTGCGGCCTGTTCATCTACATTGCCCACGGCGTATTTCGCGGCGAGCTTCAGGTGGGCGACTACTCCCTCTACACCGGCGCGCTCAACAATATCGCATCGGGCGTTGCCACGCTGGTGACCACCACAGCCTCCATCTACGAGGGCACGCTGTTTATCGAGAACATGATCTCCTTCATGGAGGAGGAGCAGCACATCCTGCCCCGGCTGGCCGAGCCGAAAAAGCCGACCCACGGAGAAGGGCATATCATCGAATTTGACCATGTGAGCTTCCGCTATCCCGGCGGTGACCGCAATGTCATCGACGATGTGAGTTTCACTCTCAATCCCCGGGAAAGCGTAGTGCTGGTGGGGCTCAACGGAGCGGGCAAGACCACGCTGCTCAAGCTGCTCACCCGCCTTTATGATCCCACGGAAGGCCGGATTTTGCTGGACGGCATCGATCTGCGGGATTACGACGTGCAGGATCTGTACCGGGTATTCGGCATCATTTTCCAGGATTTTGGCCGCTATGCTTTCACCGTCCGGGAGAACATCGCATTCGGCGACCTGCATCATGAAATCGACGATGAGCGGGTGCAGTTTGCGGCGGGGCAATCGGGCGCACGGGAATACATCGAGAAGATGGAGAATGGCTATCACACGCCTCTCATGCGCATTTTCGAGGACAACGGCGCAGAGCTGTCCGGCGGTCAGTGGCAGAAAATGGCCATCGCCCGGGCATTCTACAGCCGATCGGACATCATGATCCTCGACGAGCCGACCGCGGCACTGGATGCCATCGCCGAGCAGGAGATCTACAACGAATTCGACGCGCTGAGCAAGAATAAGACCACGATCTTCGTCAGCCATCGCCTGTCCAGCGCGACAAAAGCATCGAAAATTCTGGTGCTGGAATACGGCAAGCTCATCGAGGAGGGCAATCACGAGACGCTGATGGCGGCAGGCGGACGGTACTGTGAGCTGTTCACCACCCAGGCCAGCCGGTACATGAGCGGTCATGTGCCGCCGGTGCCGGAGGAGGGCGCACATGAGCATGGCAGACATCCTCATCTGCCGGGCGAATTCCCCGGAAGACCGCCGAGAGCGTAAATAATTTTTGAAAAATTGAAAATCCCCTTTATTTATGGCGGAAGATGTGGTATAATGTTAGTATACATCTTCCGCCATACCATTTTTTATGAGGATAATAATAGATATGAACAACAATCGACAGCCAAACAATCAGGGAGGACGGCCGCAGAATCCCATCCGACCGCCGCAGAACGGTCAGCGGCCGCAGAATCCGGGCAGACCGCCCCAGAATCCGCCACGCCAGACGCCGCAGGGCGCACGTCCGAATCCCGCACGGCAGACGCAGGCACGTCCCGCGCAGGCAGGCCAGCGTCCGCAGCAGAATGCACCGCAGAATCCGCTGAACCGGCATACACCGTCAAGCCGCCGCGCTGAGCCGAAGCGGGTCAAGCTGACAGCAGAGCAGATGGAGATCAACCGCACCAACCGTCAGCGGGAACGGTATTACATCAAAAAACAGCGCGGAGCGGCACTGCGCACCTTTTTTGTGCGCTTCCTCGTGTTCGTCGTCACCTTCATCCTGCTGGCGATCCTCACAACGGCGCTCTTTTTCCTGAATCTTACCCGGAAGGATTCCACCGACTCCTCCCGCTATTCCTACGTCATCGGCGATGAAAAATATTCCCTGTCCTATACGCAGGCTGTGGTGGACGGACGTGTTTACGTCAGCTTCACCGATGTGGCTGAGATGCTGGGACTGGCCGTCACCGGTTCGCCGGAGGACATCAAATATGTCATCAAGAGTGAGGAATCGGAGACGATCCGCTTTGTCACCGATTCCCGCACGGTCTACGTCAACGGCGTGGAGACACGGTTGTCCGGCGAGAGCTTTTATTCCGGCGAGGATCTTTACGTGCCGGTGGATTTCGTCAGCGCGTATTTCAAAGGCCTGACCGTCACCCACGATGAGCGCGCCCACAAGATCACCATCGAGCGTGAGATCACAAATCTTGGCGAAAACGGCAAGGTGCCGAAAGGCGAGGAGGCTGTGTACGGCGAGCTGTCCTTCCTGCTCCAGTCGCAGGCGGCCATGGGCGGCATCGACGAAATGGACGTTATCGAAGCCACCATGCCCGATCTGGGATTTGTCACCAATCTGGGCATCTATGAGCAGTACATGAACCCCGGCAATACCACGGAATATCTGGCGCTGGTCAATACGGAAAACCGTCTCGCCGCAAACTATGTGCCGCAGGATCTGATCGCCGTAGCCGACACCCGCGATGACGGCCGCCAGACGCAGATGATGCGCGAATATGCGGCCATGGCACTGGAGGCCATGTTCCGCGAGCTGCGTGCGGCGGGCTTTGAGGATGTGTCCGTCACCAGCGCATATCGCAGCTATTCCTATCAGGAATCCGTGTTCACCGGCTATGTGCAGAATGAAAAAGCCGCCAGACCGGAACTGACCGATGAGGAAGCGAAGGCGCGGGTCATGGAATATTCCCAGCCTGCCGGTGCAAGTGAGCATCAGACCGGACTCTGCGCGGATATGCACAGCCTGCCGTCGGCGGATGTGGCATTCGGCGATACGGATGCCTTCAAATGGCTGAAGGCAAACTGCTGGAAATTCGGCTTCATTCTCCGCTTCCCGCAGAATACCAAGGAGATCACCGGCATTTCCTATGAACCGTGGCACTATCGCTATGTGGGCCGCTATCATGCTCAGCGCATCACCGAAATGGGCATCACGCTGGAGGAATACTGGGATTATCTCAAGTCCCAGCAGGGATGACGAGACGGAATTATGCGGACTTTTCCGAGTCCGCGGCGAATATAAAGTGAGGTATCATTATGAATGTTTGCAGCATGACAAGCCATCTTTACCGAAAATACGGAGCGGAGAAGGCCATCGAGATCCTGAAGAACGCCGGCTTTGAGGGCATCGATTTCAGCGTGAACTGGCCGGTGGATTCCGGTGTCTTTGCGGAATCCGACGAGGCCGTTATCGCCCATTTCAAGGAACTGCGCGCACTGGTGGACAAGGCGGGACTGTATGTGACCCAGACCCACACGCCGTTCCCTACCTACGTGGCAGATCCGGCGCGTGATCTCCTCATCCGGGAAGCAGTGCGCAAGGCTCTCATCGGCTCTGCAGTGCTGGGCGCGAAGTATGCCATCGTCCATCCGCCCATCATGGCCGATAACCGCTACGGTTCAAAATCAGCGGAGAATAAGGCGCTTGCCATGGAGTTCTACGGCAGTCTCATTCCCACCCTTGACGAGTGGAACATCTCCATCGCCGTGGAAAATATGTGGCACACCGATCCGGTGAAGAAAACCATCTGCCCCACCACCTGTTCATCTGCCGAGGAGCTGTGCGATTATGTGGACACGCTGAACGGAATGTGCAAAAATGGCGACAGGTTTGTGGTATGCATGGATGTGGGCCACACCAATCTTTCCGCTCGGGACATGGACGTCCGCGAGTATGTGAATCTTCTCGGCCATCGGCTGAAGGCGCTTCATGTACACGACACCGACGGCGTACACGATCTGCACACCGCGCCGGGCTTCGGCAATGTGGACTGGGAAGCCTTCTGTCTCGGTCTCCGCGACATCGGCTACGACGGCGATTTCACCTTTGAAGCCAATTGCTTTGACAACAATTTCGACCCGGAGCTGATGCCCGATGCGGAGCGGCTGCTCTATCGAATTGGCCGCAATCTCTGCGACAAATACGGCCTGTGAGGAGGTGCGCAGCATGAAGATCATCACACAAACCAACGCGATGCTGTACGTATACGGCATGGAGGAGGGTATCCGCCGGATCGCGCAGGCGGGCTTTGACGGCGTTGATGTGAGTATGTTCTACAAGCCCGGCGGAAACAGCATTCTGTCAAAATCCGACGACGAGGTGCGGGCGTATTACACCAACCTGCGCGAGATCATCGAGAAAAACGGGATGTATGTCGGTCAGACCCATACGCCTTTCCCGGTGATCTCCGACAATCTTTCGGAGAATGACGAGCGGTGGGAGATGCAGAGAAAAGGCCTGATGGCATCGGGCATTCTCGGTGCGAAATACGCCATCGTCCATCCCACCAAATTCTATCCCAACGCCGACGGAACGCTGGCGACCCGCATCTACAACCGGGGCAGGGAGGAGAATTTAGCGTACAATCTGGAAATGTACGGACGGCTGCTGCCGTATCTTGAGGAATATAACGTCAAGGCGGCCATCGAGAATATGTTCGGCGGCGATCCGGGCAAAAAGAATGCCTACTGCCCCAACGTATGCTCCAATCCCTATGAGCTTGCAAGGCTTTGCGACGACTGCAACGCCCTGTGCAAAAACGGGGAAAGATTCGTAGTCTGCCTTGACATCGGCCACACCAACCTCTCCTGTCAGGATATGCCCGTGCGTCAGATCGTTAATGTGCTGGGCCATCGGCTGAAAACGCTCCATCTCCACGACAATTATGGCATCCGGGACGAGCATACCGCCCCCGGCATCGGCAATGTGGACTGGGACGGCTTCTTCGCGGGACTTGGTGACATCGGCTACGACGGCGATTTTGTCTACGAAGCGGACGCATTTTTCCATAAGTTTGATACGGGCGTCATCGGCGATGCCTGCGATATGCTGTATAAGATCGCCCGCAGACTCATCGAAAAAGCGGGAATGTAGAAATGCCTTGTTAAAATACACATCAGCGAAGCGTCCGCAGGGCGCTTCGCTGTCATCGTTTACGAAAATTCTGCATGAGTCTTGACAAAACGCCACTTTTTTCATATAATATAATATATGCTTCAAAAATCATTTCCTGAAAATAAAGTAAGATCGAGGTAACAATCGTGCTGAAAGTTGTAAAATTCGGCGGCAGCTCGCTGGCTGACGCTTCGCAGTTCAAAAAAGTAGCGGCTATCATCAAGGCTGAGCCGGAGCGCCGCTATGTCGTTCCTTCCGCTCCCGGCAAACGCTCCAAAACCGACACCAAGGTCACGGATATGCTCTATTCCTGCTACGAAATGGCGGCGCGCGGCGACGATATCACCGAGAATTTCGGCGAGATCAAGGCGCGCTACAACGGCATTATCGACGAGCTGGGACTGGATTTCTCGCTGGAGCAGGATTTTGCACTCATCGAGAGCGCGTTCATCCATAAGGCAGGCCGTGACTTTGCGGCAAGCCGCGGCGAATATCTCAACGGCAAGATCCTGGCAAAGTATCTGGGCTTCGATTTCATCGATGCCGCCGAGGTCATTTTCTTCAATGACAACGGCCAGTTCGACTCCGAGCGCACCAACACTGTGCTGAGTGCTGAGCTGAAAAAGCATGACTACGCGGTCATTCCCGGCTTCTACGGCTCCATGCCCAACGACACCATCAAGACCTTCTCCCGCGGCGGCTCCGACATCACCGGCTCCATTGTTGCGCGGGCTGCTGAGGCTGACATTTACGAAAACTGGACGGATGTGGACGGCTTCCTGATGGCCGATCCCCGCATCATCGAGAATCCCCGCGTCATCGGTGAGATTACCTACCGCGAGCTTCGCGAGCTGTCTTACATGGGCGCGACGGTGCTTCATGAGGATGCTATCTTCCCGGTGCGCTTTGCAGGCATTCCGATCAACATCCGCAACACCAACAATCCGGAAGCTCACGGCACGTTCATCGTTTCCCAGAGCAACAAATACGACACCGGCAATGTCATCACCGGCGTTGCGGGCAAGAAGGGCTTCTCCGTGCTTTCCATCGAGAAGGATATGATGAACGCCGAGGTCGGATTCGGCCGCCGCGTTCTCGAAGTGCTGGAAAATCAGGGCATCTGCTTCGAGCATCTTCCCTCCGGCATTGACAACATGAGCATCATTCTCAATACCCACGAAATCGAGGGCCGCCGCGATTCCATCGTCAACGGTATCTGCCGTTCGGTCAATCCGGAGACCATCGACATCGAGGACGGTCTGGCACTGGTAGCCGTCGTTGGCCGCGCCATGGTCAAGGCCAAGGGCACAGCCGCACGTGTATTCAAGGCCATCTCCGGCGCAGGTATCAACATCCGCATGATCGACCAGGGCTCCTCGGAAATCTCCATCATCGTCGGCGTTGACGAAGCAGATTTTGAAGAAGCTCTCCGCGCGATTTATCAGGAGTTTGTTTATTAAGGGGAGACGGTCGCTTTTCGAGAAAAGCTCCGCAAAAGCTTTATAAGAGGGGGGATATTACTCTCCGCTTGTAGTTGTTCCGTCTCGGATCTTCTGCTTCCCTTTGCTTCTTTTGCGGGCTGTGACTCTTTCTCTCGTGCCTGACGTGGCGTTGGGGCGATAATCTGTTTCTTCAGCTTCCTCGGTGAAGTCTGATCATTCTCTGCGCCGCGTCGTCGCGCTGTCTCTGTTTTGCCTGCCGGCGGCTCGGCGCGCACTTGGTTTGTGCGAACATATTCCTCGCGTTTGTTGTGTTGGCAGGTGTTTTCATTATTTTATTAAAGAAGGCGTACAGGATGTACAAAATATTCGATATCCATACTCACACCTATCCCGAAGCCATTGCGGAAAAGGCGGTGAAAAGTCTCGGCAATTTCTACGAATTCAACGTGGAAGGCGCGGGGACATATGCCGATCTCACAGCATCGGGAAAGGATTACGATGTGCGCGGCTATCTGCTCTTTTCCGTGGCCACCAACGGTCATCAGGTGCAGAAGGTCAACGATTCCATCGCGGCGCTTGCAGAGAAATCCCGTGAGGAAGGCTACGAAACCGTAGGCTTTGCGGGAATCCATCAGGATTTCCCGGATTTTGCGGCGGAGATCGACCGCATCGAGGGGCTGGGACTGCGCGGCATCAAGCTGCATCCCGACATTCAGCGCATCGACATTGACGATCCGCGCATGATGGAGCTTTACGAGATCGCGGAGGGACGGCTTCCCATCTATTTCCACATGGGCGACAATCGCCCCCAATACCGCTATTCCGAGCCGGCAAAGCTGGCGAAGGTGCTTGAACGCTTCCCGAAGCTGGAGGTGGTAGCGGCACATCTCGGCGGCTACATGGCATGGGGTGAAGCGGTGGATGTGCTGGCGGGACGGCCGAATGTGTGGTACGACACATCAAGCGCAGTCTGGGCAATGACCCCCGATTTCGCAGGAACGCTCATTCACGCCCTCGGCGCAGACCGTGTCATGTTCGGCACGGATTATCCGGTGAAAAATCTCGCCGGCGAATTCGCGCAGTTCATGAAGATCGACCTCACCGAGCGCGAGCGTGAGGATATTCTTTACAACAATGCAAAGAGATTTTTAAAGATATGAAACTTTGTCATTCGATCGAAGAAATTGATGTTACCGGCGATGTCTGGCAGACGCTGGCACACGCCGACAAACCGATCGTGATGTACGGCATGGGAAACGGCGCGGATAAGATCCTCGCCGTTTTCGACCATTACGGCATCACCGTGTCGGATTTTTTCGCATCCGACGGCTTTGTCCGCCATCAGCAGTTCCACGGCAAGACGGTGCTCAGCTATGGAGAGATCTGCGAAAAATATGAGGATTTCATCATCGTCGTTTCCTTCGGCACCAGACTTCCGGAGGTGCTGGAAAACATTTACCGGCTGGACGGCGAGCGGGAGCTTTACGCGCCGGATGTGCCGGTGGTGTCGGAATCGGCGCGCTTCGATGCGGCATTTTTTGATGCGCATCGTGCAGATCTTGCCGCGGCCTGTGAGCTGTTCGGCGATGCGCTGTCCCGGCAGACCTTCTGCGATGTGATCCTCTACCGGCTGACGGGAAAGATTGCTTATCTTCGCCGTCATACGGTCACGCCGGCGGAAGCGATGCCCCTCATCGGCGCGGAAAATTTCCGGGAAACGGCGGATCTCGGCGCA
>SVSO01000109.1 GCA_015064195.1 Oscillospiraceae bacterium | reverse complement strand
CCGCCGATTTCCTCGACAACTTCGCGGAGGGTGGTACCCATGGGGATCTCAACGAGACCGGTGTTGGTGATCTTGCCGCCCAGTGCGAATACCTTGGTGCCCTTGGACTTTTCGGTACCCATGGAAGCGAACCATTCCGGACCGTTCAGGATGATCTGCGCAATGTTTGCGTAGGTCTCAACATTGTTGATGATGGTAGGCTGGCCGAACAGACCCTTGACTGCCGGGAACGGCGGACGGGGACGAGGCTCGCCGCGGTTGCCTTCGATGGAGGTGAGAAGTGCAGTCTCCTCGCCGCATACGAATGCGCCTGCGCCCAGACGGATGGTGATATCGAAGTTGAAGCCGGTGCCGAAGATGTCCTTGCCCAGCAGACCATATTCGCGAGCCTGCTTGATGGCGATGGAGAGACGCTTAACGGCGATCGGATACTCTGCACGAACGTAAACGTAACCTTCGTCAGCACCGATTGCGTAGCCGGCGATTGCCATAGCCTCGATCAGAGCGTGGGGGTCGCCCTCGAGAACGGAACGGTCCATGAATGCGCCGGGGTCGCCCTCGTCGGCATTACATACAACATACTTCTTGTCGGAAACGGAAGCCTTTGCGAACATCCACTTACGGCCGGTGGGGAATCCGCCGCCGCCGCGTCCGCGCAGACCGGAATCGAGGATGGTCTTGATAACATCGTCGGGAGTCATTTCGGTCAGAACCTTCTGCAGTGCGAAATAACCGTCCATAGCGATGTACTCGTCAATTTCCTCAGGGTTGATAACGCCGCAGTTACGCAGTGCAACACGCTTCTGCTTCTTGTAGAACATGGTCTCGGACAGAGATGCAGCCTCAGCCTCATCCTCGCCCTTTGCATCGCCGGTGTCATTGTAAACAAGACGCTCAACGATACGACCCTTGAGCAGATGCTCCTCAACGATCTCGGGGATGTCTTCGGGAGTAACACGGCTGTAGAACGTGCCTTCCGGATAGATAATCATAATCGGGCCGAGTGCGCACAGACCGAAGCAGCCGGTCATGACGATCTTGATTTCTTCTTCAAGGCCCTTGGTTTTCAGCTCAGCGGCGAGCTTGTCCTTCAGTGCGACAGAGCCGGACGAGGTACAACCCGTACCGCCGCAGATAAGTACATGAGAACGAATCATTTGTGAATTTTCCTCCTAAATTATTTGGTAGCAGCGCCGATGGTGTACTCGTTTACGATCTTGCCGCCCTTGATGTGCTTCTCGATAACTTCCTTTGCACGCTCAGCGGTCATCTTAACGTAAGTAACCTTTTCAGCACCACTCTGGTAAACCTCAACGACAGGCTCATACTGGCAGATGCCGATGCAGCCGGTCTGGGTAACGATCACGTTGTCGCCGAGACCTGCCTCGGTAACGCCCTCAACGAATGCATTCAGAACAGGACGTGCGCCTGCAGCGATACCGCAGGTAGCCATGCCGACTACGATACGGGTCTCCGCGCTGGAGGTGCGCAGATTAACCTTGTCCTGCATCTTCGCTTTGATAGCTTTCAGCTCTTCAAGTGACTTCATAGTTTGTTTCCTTTCTGTATCATGAATTAAATTTTAACAGAATTAAGCTCCGACGGCTTCGTATTGCTCATGCAGATAGCCGTCGATCCACATGAGAATTTCCGGCTCGTTCAGCGGGATCTCCTCGCCAAGCTCCTCCCGAAGCTCCGCGCAGGAGAGATACACTTCCCCGCCCGCCATTTTGTGACGGTAGGTGAAATTCACCTCCGGCGAGCCCTGAATCAGCGTTTTCACCGTCCCGACCATGTCGCCGAGGGGGGTGAAATCGATGTGATCCATGTTGAATCTTGCGGTGGTGGTCGTCCCGTGATCCTCGCCCTCGGATTCGTGCTTTGACGTGATCGTCACCCCGCCGCCGGTCATTTCGGCCAGCATGGTGAGGAACGGAATGCCAAGGCCCACCTTGCGGGTTTTGCGTGTGGTAAAGAAGGGATCGGTCAGCCGCTTCACCTGCTCCTCCTTCATGCCGCAGCCGTTGTCGGTGACGGAGAAGGTGAGCCAATCACCCTCCTCAATGAGGGAGATGGTGATTTCCGATGCGCCTGCGCGCACGGAATTCATGGTGATGTCCAGTACATAAAGCGAAAGTTCGTCCATATTCTACCTCAGCCCCAGCAGGTAATCGATCAGCCGGTTCCGCACCAGTGCGGAGGAATACGGCTCATCGGCAAGCTCCACGGGATATCCCGTCTCGGAAATATCCGTGAGATAATGCGCATCGGAGGACGCGATGTGCGTGAGTTGACGCTCGGTGATGATGGGGTATTTGGATCGGCAGTCAGCAAGGGACGCGATATCGTTCAGTTCAAAGGCGGTGAAACGCGGTTCGGGCGGAAAATCGCCCAGCATTTCGATGATGCCGTTTGCGCTTCTGTCGATATGCGCCGGATAGCAGACGCCGTCTCTGGCCGTCACTTCCCTGTGCGCCTCATCGAGCGAGATGCCCGATGCGTTGATGAGGAGAAATTCCTCCTCACCGGAGATCTCATCGTTTTCATCGATGATGAGCTGATTGCCGAAGATCGCCGGCTTATTCTTGATGGGCAGGCGTTTTGATTCGACAAATCTGCCAAAATCCATGGCGCCCTCAAGGTCGCGGAACAGACAGACCGCGTGAACGTCCTCCGCCGTCGTCAGCTCCATACCGGCCACCGGTATCAGCCCGTAGCTTCTGCACGCCGCAAAAAATGCGGGGCAGTTTTTTGTTGAATTATGGTCTGTCAGCGCCACGATCTGCAGTCCGTTCAGCACCGCCATGCCGGCGATATTGCCCGGTGTCATGTCGTCGTCTCCGCAGGGAGACAGACAGGAGTGGATGTGCAGATCACATAAATAGCGGCTCACTGCCCCACCAGCTCATGAATCCGCCAGCACAGCTCATATGCGCCGAGAGCGGAACTGAGCAGTGTGATGCCGTTTTCATTTGCGGCTTCGATGACCTCCTCCGATGCCTCCACATTCTCCGCGAGAATGATGGCGGCCGGTTCGGTCAGTGTGGCAACCGCGATCACGTTGACATTTGCCATGATGGTGATCCAGAGGCAATCGGCTTCGACGCGGCTCATGCAGCGGCTGAGCAGATCGCCGGCATAAGCGCCGTCAAACGTCTTATCGAGCGATCCGCAGATGGCGGAAAGCTCAAGCTTTTCGGCAAGTTCATTCACCGTCATTGCCCTTGTCCTCCGTTTTTTTCCCGGTTCCGAAGCGATGGAGGAGATCCGTCATGGCCTCATCCCGTCTGTCACCGAGATATTCGTGAATCATTTTCCGCATGATGACCGTACATTCATCCGCGCAGGTTTCCTTTTTGACCAGATCCTCGGCGAATGCCATACAGGTCGGTGCGCCGCAGGAGCCGCAGTCAAGTCCGGGCAGCTCACATCGGATGGATTCGATCTCGCTCATCATGCGCATCGCTGTCTTTCGGTCATCGGACAGCAGGCTGTAGGGATTGTACTCGATCTGCTTCTCATTGAAGTATTCATCGGGGATCCAATCGCTGGCCGGCCGGTTGGGTGATACCGGAAGATAGCGTTTGAGCGTCTGCAGTCTCGCCTGTGCGATGTAGGGATTCGCGACTGTCATCGCACCGCCCACACAGCCGCCGCTGCAGGCATTCAGCTCGACAAAATCCAGCGTGACCATGTCGGAATTATCGATCTGATCCAGCACGCGGATACAGTTTTCGATACCGTCCGCCGCCAGATAGCGATCATTGAGAATGGCCGTGGATTCGCCGCCTGTGGAAGCCCAGCCGATGCCGATCATGCCGGAATCGGTCATTTCCAGCGGCTCATCCTTGCGTTTGTTCATGGCATCCACCAGCTTGAAATACACATCGCGCATCGCAACGGTTGCATCGATGTAATTGCGCTCGCCCGCGAAGGAATTGCGCACGTAGCTGACCTTGGCGGGGCATGGGGAGATGAACACAACGCCGATGTCGTCGGGGGAAAGCTCGGGATGTTCCTTTTCCGCTTTTTCTCTTGCGAGAGCCGCCGCGATGTCCACCGGAGGCAGGATCGGCATGATATTCTCACAGAGGTAAGGATAATTCATGCTGATGATGCGGGTGATTGCAGGGCAGGCGGAGCTGATGATGGGCTTTTTGATGTCCTCACGCTTGATGTAGGAGCGTGTGTATGCGCTCACAAGCTCGGCGGCGCAGGCCACCTCGAAAACATCGTCGAAGCCGATATCCCGGAGTCCGCGGATGATATAGCCGATGTTGTCCAGATTGTCGAACTGTCCGTACAGCGAAGGTGCCGGAAGCGCGATCGTGTACTTGAAATTACCGAGGATCGACAGATCATCATGCGTCGCCTTTTTCGCCTTGTAAGGGCAGACGCGGATGCACTCGCCGCAGTCGATGCACCGTGCCGAATTGATGACCGCGTGTCCGTCACGGATGCGGATCGCTTCGGTGGGGCAGCGTTTCAGGCAGGCGGTGCAGCCCTTGCATTTATCGATATCAAGTGAGACTGAATGCTTGTAATCTGTTCCCATATGCACCTCGATATTACTGCTTACTTGGAAAGATCAGAGTTTTACCTTCATGGTGATGGTGGTGCCCTCTCCAACCACGGTGTCAATGGTCATCTCGTCCGTATACTTTTTCATGTTGGGAAGACCCATTCCGGCGCCGAAGCCCAGCACGCGGATGTTGTCGCGGGCTGTGGAATAGCCTTCCTGCATGGCAAGCTCTACGTTGGGGATGCCGGGACCTTTGTCGGCAAGAATGATGACGATCTCGTCGTCGTACACGTCAACGTCGGCAGTACCGCCGTTGGCATGGATCACCATGTTGATCTCTCCCTCGTACATTGCTATGGAGACTTTGCGTATGATATCCGGGGGATATCCCAGCTGACGCAGCTTCTTTTTGACCATGACGGACGCAGCGCCGGCCGACGAAAAATCCGACCCGTCCACGTCGAAATGGAATCTTACTGCTTCAGACATCACTTACCCTCCGATTCGGTGGAAAGTCCTGCTGCCCAAAGGATGCCGCTTGCTTCGAATGCGCGATGAGCGGATGTCATCACGACGATGCCGCATTCCTTTGCCAGTGCGACCATTTCTTCGGTGGGGGCTTTGCTTCTGACGAAAACGATGCAGAGGATATCCATCATATTGGCGGTGCGGATGACCTGCGGATTGATAAGACCCGTGATCAGCACGCCCTGATCCTTAACATATGCGAGCACATCGCTCATCATGTCGGAACAGCAGGCGCTCTCCACATCGTAGTCAAGATGCTCCTCGCCCCACAGAAGCTCAGCATCGAGAAGTTCTCTGATTTCTCTGATTTTCATAGCTTTCTCTCCATCTTGGCGGCATTGCCGCGGGGATTACTGATACTTCTTGATGATGCCGGGGATATCGTCAACGACCAGTCTGCCGTAAACCTCGTCGTTTACAGTCAGGACAGGTGCCAGACCGCACGCGCCGATGCAGCGGGTAGCGTCGAGCGAATACTTGCCGTCTGCGGAGGTTTCGCCGGCAGAGATGCCGATGATCTCGGAGATCTTGTTGATGAGATTGCCGGAACCCTTAACGTAGCAGGCAGTACCCAGACATACAGCGATGGAAACCTCACCCTTGGGGTTGAGGGAGAACTGGGAATAGAAGGATGCGATACCGTAGATCTCCTCCATGGGCATCTCAAGACCCTTTGCGATCTGGTCCATGACTTCGATCGGCAGGTATCCGTAGATTTCCTGTGCTTTCTGGAGTACAGGCATGGCCGCGCCCTTTGTGCCCTTGTTTTCCGCAATGAAGGCGTCAAGCTGAGCCTTCATCTCGGGCGTACCCTTGAATGCGACTGTGGTCAGTTTCTTTTTCATGATGCAGTGCTTATCCTCCTTAAAGGAATTAATAAATTATTGTGTCGTGGGGATCTACTTTTTTGATTGTTAATTTTGTAACAATCATGTTATGTACGACTCCCGCACGCTTACTATAATATTATACATCATTTTTCGCTAAAAAGCTATAGTTTTTTGAAAATATTTAAAAATTATTGATAATTGACAAATTTCGCTGACTTTTTTGGCACGGTACACCAATGTTGTCAAGAATCTGACAAAGAAATCGCGGCCCATGATAACGATCGGGCCGCGATCCATAAATATTTGTTATGATTCCCTCGTGTAGTACTGATTTCCGTAGAGGGTGATATATTCCTTGCGCGATTCCAGATCGTCGCCGAGGAGGGTGTTGAAGATGCGGTAGGTCTCCTCCGCATCCGTTTCGTTTACCTTGATGAGCCGGCGCGTCTCGGGATTCATGGTAGTCTCCCACATCATTTCCGGCTCGTTCTCACCGAGACCCTTCGAGCGCTGAAGCGAATATTTCGCATTTCCCAGCTTCTTTATGATGTCCGCCTTTTCCTGCTCGTTGTATGCAAACTGGATCTTATCCTTGCAGGTAATCTCAAACAGCGGGGATTCGGCGATGTACACCTTTCCCTTCTTGATGAGGGTGGGCAGCAGGCGATAGAACATGGTCAGGATGAGCGTGCGGATCTGATAGCCGTCCTCGTCCGCATCGGTGCAGATGATGATCTTCGACCAGCGGAGGGCGTCATAATCAAATTTCGGAATGTCTCCCTTGACCTTGCCCTCGATCTCCGCGCCGCATCCGATGACCTTGATGAGATTGGTGATGACTTCACTCTTGAAAATTTTATCGTATCCGCTCTTTAAGCAGTTGAGCGTCTTGCCGCGGACGGCGATGATGGCCTGAAATTCCGCCGCACGTCCCAGCTTACAGGAGGTGAGTGCGGAATCGCCCTCGACGATATAAAGCTCACGCCGCTCCGGATCCTTCGACCGGCAGCCCACAAATTTGTCGATGCGGTTGGCGATATCGATCTTGCCGGTGAGATCGGTCTTGATCTTGATGCGCGTTTCCTCGGCACGTTCGCGGGAACGCTTGTTGACGAGGATCTGCCCCGCCATCCGTTCCGCCTCCAGCGGATTCTCGGCGAAATAAACCTCCAGCTGCCGCTTGAGAAAATCCTCCAGCGCGGACTTTATAAATGTGTTGGTGATGGCTTTTTTCGTCTGATTTTCGTAGGAGGTCTGAGTGGACTGGCTGTTGATGACCAGCACCAGACAATCCTCCACGTCCGAATAGGTGATCTTGGACTCGTTTTTGTTGTATTTTTCCTGGGTTTTCAGGTATTTATCCACCGCGAACACGAAGGCACTGCGCACCGCTTTATCCGGTGATCCGCCATGCTCTAGGAAGCTGGAATTGTGGTAATATTCCACGGCATTCACCGTGTTGGAGATGCAGAAGGAGATGTCCGCCCGCAGCTTGTATTCATCCTTGTCCGCACGGTCGCGGCCCATGGTCTCCAGATGCCACAGCACCGGCGCGGTCATGCTGTCACCGCCGGTCAGCTCCGACACATAGTCGATGATGCCGTTCTCATAATAATATTCGCTGACATCGAATTCGCCCTCCGCCGTCTCCCATTCGAGGATAAACTTGATGCGCGGGTTGACGATGGACTGCTTTTTCAGCACCTCGGTGAAGTATTCCTTCGGGATGTTGATGTCCGCAAATACTTCAAGGTCGGGCAGCCAGCGGATGGTCGTACCTGTGCGGCGGGATTTTTTGTCCAGTGGCTCGGTGACAAGCTCTGATGCGGGAAAGCCTTTTTTGAAGGAGATGCGGCTGACGCTCTCGCCGTTGTAGGATGCCACCTCCATCCATTCGGAGGCGTACTGGGTGGCGCAGGCACCGAGGCCGTTGAGGCCCAGCGAGAATTCGTAGGAGGAATCGCCGGAATTGTTGTTGTATTTGCCGCCTGCGTACATTTCGCAGTAGATCAGCTCCCAGTTGAATTTTCCCTCCGCCTCGTTCCATCCCAGCGGAACGCCGCGGCCGCGGTCATCCACCTCGATGGAGTGGTCGGCAAAGGCTCTCACCCGGATCTCCGAGCCGAAGCCCTCCTTCGCCTCGTCCACCGCGTTTGACAGGATCTCGAACACCGAATGCTCGCAGCCCTCAAGTCCGTCCGAACCGAAAATAACGCCCGGGCGCTTTCGCACACGGTCGGGGCCTTTCAGCATGATGATACTCTGGTCGCCGTAGGTTGAATCTTTTTTCTTGGTTGCCATTTCGTCATTCCTTTTTCTTGTTACTCCTTCTATTATACAACATTTTTTTGATAAAGTAAAGAGAATTTCCGAAATTTCTCTTGAATCGCATCCGCACATTTGTTATAATATATGTACATGAAGCATTCAACTGTTGATTTATTAGCAAAAAATACCTTTTCGTCCTATCTTTGGGCATCCATCCGCAAGACCTCCCTCTATGCCGCCGCCGACCGCATCGCAACGCTCACCCGTCGTTTTCTGTTCCTCACCCGGATTTTCCATTATATCACCATCGCCGTCACCATCATCGAAACCAGCGCCGTGCTGATTCTCATCGCTGCCGCTCTGGTGGTGCTCGTACCGCTGGCACTTCTCCTGCTTCTCATTCTGACCGCGGCGGATTTTTTCATCGGGCGGCGGATGCTCATGTGCGGTGAGCTTGATGATACGCTCTCAAAGGAGAAGATCGCTGTCATCGCGGGCGTCGGACGTTACGGCGAAGGGATGGCCCAGTCTCTTGCCGCATCGGGATATGGCGTGATCGTCATTACAGCAGACATCCGCCGGCGATTTTTCACCGCACGGTGTATGGACGGCGTGTGGTATGTGCGCCATGCGTTTTTCTTCCGGCTCAAGCGGACACGGCTTTCCCGGATGCCGGAGCGGATGATCTATTTATTATAAGGAGATTTTATGATTCATTTTATCCTCGGACGTGCGGGATCCGGCAAGACCTCCCGCATCTGTGAGCTTGCCGCCGCATCTATGGATGAAGGACGGCGGGTGTTTCTCATGGTCCCCGAGCAGATGGCGGTGGATGCGGAACAGCGCATGGCCGATCTGCTTGGTGATAAACCGTCCCTGTCGCTGGAAATCCTCAATTTCCGCCGGCTCTGCAACCGCATTTTCCGCGAATACGGCGGACTTTCCTACAATTATATCACAAAATCCGGTCGAACGCTGATGATGTGGCAAACGCTGACCGAGCTTGCGCCCATGCTGAACGACGGCAAAGCGGAGCGTGCAAAGGCGGCGAAAATGCTGTCCGCCGTCAGCGAATGCAAGGCCTACCGCATCACGCCGCC
>SVSO01000108.1 GCA_015064195.1 Oscillospiraceae bacterium | reverse complement strand
CTTCATCATCGAACTGCCCGAGTACAAGATCCCCTCCCTCTGGGGCGCATTCAAGTCCATGTGCAGCCGCGGCTGGGCATACATTGTCAAGGCCGCAACCATCATCCTCCTCTGCAACATGGCGGTACAGCTGATGCAGACCTTCACATGGAGCTTCGCCGTTGCGGAGACATCCGACGCCTCCATCCTCGCATCCATCGCACGTCCCTTCGCTTATCTCCTCGTGCCCATCGTCGGCGTTCTCTCGTGGGAACTTGCGGCTGCTGCTGTCACCGGCTTCATCGCCAAGGAAAACGTGGTCGGCACGCTGGCCGTCTGCTTCGTGGGACTGGAAAATCTTGTTGACATGGACGAGCTTGCCCTGGTGGAAGGCACGGGCGCAGAAGCCGCGGCGATCATGGCCATCACCAAGGCGGCGGCTCTCGCTTACCTGATGTTCAACCTCTATACGCCTCCCTGCTTTGCGGCGATCGGTGCAATGAATGCGGAAATGAAGTCCGCGAAATGGCTCTGGGGCGGCATCGGACTCCAGCTGGCCACCGGCTACGCCGTCGCATATCTGGTGTACACAATCGGCACCCTCGTGACCGGCGGCGCACTCAACACCGGTGCGGCAATCGCAGGCCTCATCGCGATCCTCGCCATGGCAGCTATCATCGCCGTCATCGGCATCGGCGCAAACAACAAGCTGAAGGCAGAATACGCCCTCAAAAAGTAAACGATAAAGGGATGCGCATTTGCACTGCGCATCCCTTTCTTGAAAGGAACGCAAATGATCGATATTCTCATCATCGCCGCCGTGATCCTCCTCGCCCTCATCGGCATCGTCTCCGCCGTCCGGCATTTTCGCGGACAGGGCGGATGCTGTGGAGGCGGCGGATACAGACCAAAGCGCAAAAAGCTGAAAAATGTCCGCTTCATCCGCAAATTCAAGGTGGACGGAATGCAATGCGCCCACTGCAGACAGCGGGTGGAGGAGGTCGTCAATGACATCTGCGGCGCATCGGGCAAGGTGGCTCTCCGCCTTGGCGAGCTGACCGTTTCGCTGGCCGAGGACGTGGACGACGGGGTCATCATCTCCCGCATCGAGCGGGCGGGCTACACCGTCACGGAGCGCGTGGAATGACGGGACAGCTGGAAGTGATGTCGCAGGACGATTTCTGCACGGTTTATCGGCTGACGGATGCCGCGGAGGAATCGCGCATCACCGTGTACAGCGTGTTCCCCGGCATCCGGCTGATCTATCGGGACATCCATTCGCCGGATTTTGTCATCCGTCAGGAAAAATCCGACCTCATTCTGGAGATCAGCCACTGTCGGGAGGGCCGGCTGGAATACGAAACGGATGCGGGCTGCTGTTATCTGATGCCCGGGGATTTTGCCGTGCTTCACCGCCACGACACGGCCTACCGCACCTGCTTTCCGATAAGCCATTATCACGGCATCAGCGTCATCATCGACCTCGCCGAAACGCCCCGCTGTCTGTCCTGCTTTCTGGCGGATGTGACCGTCTCGCCCCATGAGCTGGCGGACAAATTCTGCGCCGGGCATCCCTTTTTTGTGGCACGCTCCACCCCGCGGATTGACCATGTCTTTTCGGAGCTGTATCATGTCCCCGAGGAGCTTCGGAGGGGCTATTTCAAGGTGAAAATGCTGGAGCTGATGCTCTTTCTCACCGCTCTCGATCCCACCTCTGATGAAAGCCGTCATCGCAGCTGCACCCATTCTCAGGTGATGCTGGCGAAAAATGTTTGCCGTTATCTCACCGACCGCATCTCCGAGCGCATCACGCTGGAGGAGCTGTCGGAGGTGTTCCATATGTCAGGCACATCCATCAAAAACAGCTTCCGCATGGTTTACGGCGAATCGGTGTACGCCCACATCCGCGCCGTCAAAATGAAGATGGCGGCGGAGCTTCTGCGGGACGGAGGGCTGACCGTCATGGAGATCGCCGGGCGGTTCGGCTATGACAATGCCAGCAAATTTGCCGGCGCATTCCGGGATGTGATGGGCATGACACCCGGCGAATTCCGCGCATCTCAGCATCCGTAAATCGGTGTCCGAATGGAGCCGCACTCGCTCGTTTCAGAGTGGATGCGGCTTTTGATTTGTGGTATACTGTTGTTACCAAATCAAAGGAGAACAACTATGAGCATCGTAATTTTAGGCGGAAATGAGTGCATGACCAGACAGTATCTTGACCTCTGCGGCAAATACAACTGCAAGGCGAAGGTCTATCCGAAGATGTCAAACGGCGTGAAAAACATCGGATGTCCCGATCTGCTGGTGGTATTCACGAACACGATCTCCCACAAAATGGTGCACTGCGCGCTGGGCGATCTTGACAGCCGTACCCGCATCGCCCGCTCCCACAGCAGCTCCATGTCCGCGCTGAAGGGCATCCTCGACACGCACGTGGGCTAAGATTGCATATAAATCACGCGCCATTCTTGCGCCGTTCACAATTTTATGCTATAATAGCAGAAGAATGTGAGGTGCGCTATGACACGATACGAGGAATTTCTCAAAAATAAGCTCTCCCTTGCCCCCTTCGGCATCGAAAAAGGTGAGGCACGGAGCGACTATTTCTGCACGCCGCGGGGTGCGAAGATCCTCGGCTGGACGGGCGTTGACGGCATCCATTACTGCACGATAAATGCGTTCGGCGAGATGGTTTTTGCCGTCAATCCTTACGGTGATCCCAAGCGGCACGCCTTTCCGGTGGCAGAGGATTTTGACACATTTCTGCGGCTTCTGGCCACGCTGGGTCATGAAGCGGCATTGGAGCAGGCTCATGCCATGACAGCGGAAGCGTTTGCCCGCTGGCTCACGGAAAATCCGCCAACGGATGCCCAGAGATCCGCCGCAGAATCGCTGGGGATCGTGCCCATGGATGACCCCCACGGCTACCTTGTGAAGCTGTATGAAACCTTCGATTTTGACGCGATCCCATACAAGAAGGATTACTACGAATGGGTGCCCGTCGAACCGCCGAAAGTTCAGGAGTGGCGCGTATTTTTCAGCTCGCTGGGTGCATCCGGCGAAAAGGGTGAACGCGCCGGGCGTGAGACAGAAATCCATGCGCAGATTGCCTTCGCCGGCTACGATTGGCACATCCCCACCGCTTATGTCTGCACCCGCGGAATCGTGATCGATCTGCTGGCGGAAGTGCCGATGGAAACGGTGCGGGAATTCTACGAAAAATGGGGCAAGATCGAGGACGACGGCGGTTTTGACATGGGCATCCGGCCCTATTTATCCGAGGATGACCGTCTCGCCATCGCCGCAGAGAACCCCTTCAGCCTGACATTTTCGCCCATTCTCATCGTCAACGGCCGCCCCCTCAAAAATCGCCACGGTTCGGGCAATCAGCACGTGCCCTTTCTCGGTGAAAGCGGCATGGAGGACGTGCTGGCGCATTATGGGCTGCCGACGGACAAATACTGGATGTTCCGCCGATGCGCATTTCCGTGGGCCACCGCAGCAAAGCCCAAGCTGCGCACCGTCACCCTCCGGCTGAATCGCAAGCCGGTCTCCATTCCCGGCCCCCATTTTTGTGCGGAATCGGTGGGCGATGCGTTCCCATTTGTCCATCCCGTGACCAAGATCCGCCACAAACTGACGGTAGAGCGTTTGGAATCGGGACGGCTCACCCTGCCGGCCGGAATGGGGGAAAATCTGCCCGATCATTACGTCGAGATCGCCGTAAAAATCGAGCCGGAGATCGCCCCGGATCGGCTGACCATCCGGGATGCGCGGCCCAACGATCCGGTGCGCACTGCCGCCATCGGAGCATCCGACGGCGCGGCTTCCATCGGCATCATCGGCGGTGCGGATGGCCCGACTGCCGTGGCGTTCGGCAAGCCCCGGAGTGCCGGTCACACCGCCGTTTCCGCCCTCACCTACACGCCGCAGGAGCGGGTTGACTGGATGCTCGTCTTCCGCGAAACGCCGGAAGAAAGCGTGGATGCGGTGCTGATTTGATGTGCTTCATACAAAAAGGATTGCCATTCGGCAATCCTTTTTGGGTTATTTTTCCGATTTTACAAGCCCTTCCGCCGCCGCAGTTCCGATGAGCCGCATGGCCTCGTTGTTGAAATGTCCGGCCGCGTGAGGGTTGAGATACCGCGTATCCCTGGACAGCGTGAGGCAGATATCCGTCACCAGCGTGAAGTCGGGATCGATGCGGGGGAGCTCCTCCTGCACGTCCATGATGAACCGGTCGTAGGTGCTGCCGGGGTTATAAATGTAGGCGAACCAGCCCACCTCAATGATGGCGAACCGTTGGATTCCCACATCCTTTTTGAGCGCATTTTTCAGCTCGATCATGCGCTCCCGGTACAGTTCGGGGGGCGTTTCGGCCAGCGCGTCGCTTTCGCCCTGCAGCCAGAAAAAATACACCCGCTCGATATTTTCCGCGTGCTTCATCGCGCCGCGGATTTTCTCGATCATCTTATCATAAAGGGGGGTTCCGGGCAGCCACTGATCAATCCGGGTCGCACCTTTTGCCGTGTGAACCGCCAACGGTTCGCGCCCGGTCAGCTCGCGATACCGGCCGCAAAGGTAGGGGATCAGCGAGCCGTGGCCCTGATCTGCCGCCTCCAAAAGCTCGCCGATATCTTCGCCCGTGGGATTTTGGAGCGGCACAAGTGAGTCAGTGAGCAGGTGATATTCAAACAGCCCGGGTTGGAGCGAACCGGGATCGGGAGCGCCGGTCTGCCCCTCCATGTTGCTCTGTCCGGAAAAAATCAGAATGTCCATGCGTCACCTCACGGAACGAGCAGCGTTTTGATGTTGAGACGCTTGCCCATATCGTCGAAGGCTTCGTTGACAAGGCGCACCGGATAGACGGTCGCGAGGGTCTTGATCTTCGCTGCCACATCGGGATTTTTGTCAAGGAAATCCACGTAATTCTTCACATCCGGGATGGAGTACTGAGACGAGCCGAGGATCTGCAGAGCCTTGAAGGTGATGACCTCCGGGGAGATGGAAACCGCGCCGCTGTTGCTGTACTGACCGGGGATGAGATAGACGCCGCGCAGGCGCAGAATGTCCATGCCGAAGGGGATCGCATCCGGTGCGCCGGAGCATTCAACGCACAGATCTGCGCCCATTCCGCCGCTGATTTCGAGGATCTTTGCGGCCGCATCTTCCTTGGAAATTGCCGAAAAACTGATGATCTCGTCCGCGCCGAGAGCCTTCACCAGCGCGTTCCGGCGATGATTTTCGCTGGCGCAGGTAGCGATGACGTTCTTCACGCCGATGGCATGGAGGTACGCCACGGCGAAGCATCCCACCGGTCCGAGACCCTGCACAACGGCGGTTTCAACCTTGGTAAGATCGATGCCGGCGCGGTTGGCCAGGTAGACGGCGTGGAACATGGTCGGGCCGGGGCAGGCACAAACGGCGGCCGCCACCGGGTCAACGGACTCCGGAATTTTGATCAGGTTGGTCAGGGGCGTGAAATTGACCTCGGTATACGCGCCGCCGAGGTACGGTTGTTCGGAAATGTCCATATCATTGGTGCAGATCATGTTGGGGCAGTTGGCATCGTCGCCGGCGCGGCAGAGTGCGCATTCGCCGCAGGGTACGGCGATGTCGGCGATCACGCGGTCGCCCAGCTTGAGGCCGTACTTCGCCGCTTCCTCCGCGTTCACATCGTCGATGGTACCAACGAATTCGTGACCGATGATGGCCGGTGTCATATTGTCCAACTTTCCGCGGAAAATATGCATATCCGTGCCGCATACGCCGCTGGCGATGAGGCTCATTCTGGCATAACCGGAGGGAGTGGGAGCGATGTCAAATTCGCGTACTTCAAAGGGCTTTCCTGCGCCGTGAAAAACGGCGGCTGTTGCAGTTTTTTTCATGATTCAATCTCCTTTATTGTTCGATGGTTACTGTAAATTCCGGCGCAAACACTTCGGCGGCGGCACGCACCTCCGCCATGGTTGGCGGAAGGGTGTCAGCCATCGGATTGTCTATGCCGAGGGCTTCGTATTTACCGAATCCCAGCCGATGAAACGGCAGAATGTCCACCGTTCTCGCGCCGGATTCGCGTATCGTTTTGTACAATTGTTCAAGCTCGTATTTGTCCATGTTGAACCCGGGGATGAGGGGAATCCGCACCCGAACATCCTTCCCCGCTTCAATGAGCCGGCGAAGATTTTCGAGAATGCGCGGCAGATCTGCGCCAAGCACATCCTTCGCGCGTGCCGGATCGGCGGTTTTTACATCGTAGAGGAAGCAGTCCGTGTACGGAAGCACCATGGAGAAATGGCTCCACGGTACATCGCCCGCCGTATCGATGCAGACGGAAATTCCATGTTCCTTCGCAGCCTTTGCAAGCGCCGTCACGCCTTCCGGCTGGCACATGGCTTCCCCGCCGCCGATGGTAAGCCCTCCGCCGCTCATGCAGTAGAAATCCACGTCCTCCAGCACTTCTTTCAGTACGTCGGATATGCTTATTTCCTGACATTTTCCGGGAAGCGTATGCATCATGGAGCGCGTCTCCGGATTGTGACACCACGGACATTTCAGCGGGCATCCCATGAAAAATACAGTCGTTCGGATACCCGGCCCGTCGCCCACAGAAAAGTGCTGGATGGATGAGATATATACAGTCGTTTTCTCCATATCACGCCTGCTGGGTTCTGTTCAAAATGTCCAGCTGCACCGCGCGCGGCAGTGTGACATAGATAGCGGAAAATCCCGATACGCGCACCACCATAGTGGGGTATTTTTCCGGATGCTCCATGGCGTCGATCAGCGTCTCGCGAGAGGTGGCGTTGATCTGAATTTCCTGGCCGCCTCTGGCAAAATAGACCTTGATGAGTGCCAGCAGCTTTGCCCGGTTCGCATCACCGAACATGGCCGGCGAGAACTTCTGATTGACCACCGATCCGCTGGCAACTTTTGTATAATCCGGCTTTGTCAGACTGCCAACCACCGCCGTCACGCCGCGGGTGTCGCGACCGTAGGTGGGCGATGCGGCGTCGGAGAGCGGTTCGCCTGCCAGTCGGCCATCGGGCGTCGCCGCGAGAAGCTCACCGGCGGAAATGTTGGCCGTGTTGGATGCCGCCGCGATGTACATTCCGCCGCCGTCGGGCGTGCGGTATTTCGCGAACTCGCCGGCGCAGAAATCCACGCACCAGACCGCATATTTGTCGACAAAATCGTCGTTGTTGCCATATTTCGGCGCGGCAAGAAGCCGCTCTCGCAGTGCCTCATGCCCCTTAAAATTGTCCAGAAGTGCCTGTCTGATTTCGGAAAGCGTGGCATATTTTCCCTCAAATACCACTTTTTCAATGGCCGCTAGCGCATCGCTCATGGTGCCGATGCCCATAATGTCCGCGCCGTGAACGGACGGATATTTCGCGCCGCCAAGGTTGATGTCCATGCCCCGTGCGATGCAGTCATCGCAGAAGCAGGAGAGGAAGGGAGAGGTGAAAAAGTCAGGATTCTCCAGGCGATTTTCGGCATAGAATTTCTCCGCGTAATGCCGCACGCCATCGGAAATCTGCATCTCAAGCCGCGAAATCAGGTCGTCCATGGACGAAATTTCCGCAACGTCGCCCGTATCGATGCCGTCGCCGGGGTAGCGGATGGCTTTGCCGCGGTTGAACAGGTATTCGAAAAAGCGCGGCGTGTCAAATCGCCCGTCGGTCCACGGCGGCTGCTTGCCTGTGATGAAATTTTCGTGGCAGCCGACCATGCTGAAATCGTACACATCCGCCTCGTCGTAGCCGTAGCGCATGAGTGCCGCGACGTTCACCTCGTCATTCATCAGCGCCGGATAGCCAAGCCCCGTTCCAATGGAAACAAGGCAGGCATCGAGAAATTCATCAGGCGTATTTTGTGAGATGCGGGCTGACAAATTCGGGCCTGGGATCTGGCAGTTTTTCACCGCTTCGACCACGCAGAAGCTGAGACGATTGACCTCGCATTCGCCGGAAATCGACCGTCCGCCGACGCAAATGTTGACTGTGTCGTCGCTTCCGTGGATCATGCGATATTCATAAATTTTACAGAACACTTGTTCCAATAGCTCGGTTGCAAGAGCTTCCGTCAACGTTCCGCGCTGGATGTCGCGCTCGAAAAGCGGCCACAAAAACTGGTCGATACGGCCGATCGCCATGGCGAATCGCCCCTCCGCCAGAAACGCGAGGTGGGTCAGCCACATGAGCTGCAGGCCCTCCGCAAAGGTTTCAGGCGCGCGAATTGTAAGATTTTTGCAATTATTGGCAATTTCAGTAAGAATTTCGTCATTCCAGCCGGGCTGACCGATATGGGCAGCGGCTGCATCAGCGTAATTTTCCGCCAGATCGTGCAGTCCGGACAGCGCGATTTCCATATCATCGAGCATCTGTTCTTTTTTAAGATCGCCAGCGTGCATTTTTTTCGATGCACGGATCTCGGAAAGCAGCCCCGGAATGCCCAGCCGTCTGAGCTTGCGGTAATCCGGCGCAAAATGGTCGGCGTTGGTCATGAAGTGCCGCTCGCCGTACCGGTTGCAGATCTCGTACGCCTCGGAAAGACCGGGCGCGTCCGGCGAAATGAACCATGTGTACAGGCTGCCGGCGATGCGATCGTTCTTGTGAAGGTAAGGCGTGGCCTCACAAAGCAGGCGTTTCACCCCTGCCGCTCTCGCCGCACCCGCACGTTCCGGATGCTCGCGAAGGCCCATGGCTTTGTAGAATGATGGCGCGAAAATGCCGTCAGTTTTTTGCTCGATTTCCCGTTTGAGGGACGCAGTTGACATGGCAGATCCTCCTGAAATTTTAGTTATTTTCATTATACCATCCCCGGCAAAAAAATGCAATGCACAAACTTATTATATCTTGACAATTTTAAGATTTTGTGGTATACTATTGCAAGGAGGTGCGATATGGACAAATTTAAGATCATCAATTTGCCGAAACTCAGCTTCGCGCACATATTCGGCGCGGACAATTATCATCGAAATTTCCCAGCACGCGAGGGACTTCTGGAAATTACTTACATTTCCAAAGGCAGTTTACCCTGCATTCGAGGCGGCGTTCGGTACGATGCCACGGAGGGTGATGTCACCTGCGATTTCTTCGATCTGCCGCAGCAGTTTGAAGCTGACACCCCCCACGAGCATCACACGGTAGGATTTTTTATGGATTTTTGTCCATCCAACGAGGGAATTTATATTCCTTATCTGACCAAATCCACCTACGCCCTTGCTCCCATCCGCGAGCGTATCGACGAGATCATTCGCCGCAAGACCATTGCACCGGAGGATGATATCACCCTTGCCGGGCTGTTTCTGACGCTTCTCGGTGAGCTTGCGGATTATCACAAAACGCGCAT
>SVSO01000107.1 GCA_015064195.1 Oscillospiraceae bacterium | reverse complement strand
GACGGCATTCTCGTTGCCAATCCCGACAAGCGCGTCATCATCGCCACCTTCTCCTCCAACGTCCACCGCGTACAGCAGATCATCAACGCCTCCGCCGCTCACGGACGCAAGGTGGCAGTCACCGGCCGTTCCATGATCAACATCGTCAAGACCGCGATCGAGCTTGGCTACATGAACGTCCCCGACGGTACGCTCATCGACATCAACGAGATCAAGCGGTATCGGGACGATCAGCTGACCATCATCACCACCGGCAGCCAGGGTGAGCCCATGTCCGCCCTTTACCGCATGGCCTTCTCCGATCACGACAAGGTGGAGCTTGGCTCAAATGACCTCGTTATCATCTCGGCCAATCCCATCCCCGGCAACGAAAAGCTGGTGGGCAAGATCATCAACGAGCTGTTCCGCAAGAATGTGACGGTGCTCTACGATGCGCTGGCGGATGTACACGTGTCCGGCCACGCTTGTCAGGAGGAGCTGAAGCTCATGCACGCCCTGACAAAGCCCAAGTATTTCATGCCGGTTCACGGTGAAGCCCGCCATCTCATCACCCACAAGCGGCTTGCCGAGGAGATGGGCATGGATCCCAACCACATTTTTGTCTCCGAGATCGGCAAGGTGCTGGAAATTGACAAGAACGGCGCGCGCTGGAACGGCACAGTTCCGTCGGGCAAGATTCTGGTTGACGGCTACGGCGTCGGCGATGTGGGCAATATCGTTCTGCGCGACCGCCGCCATCTGGCACAGGACGGCCTCATCGTGGTCGTCGCCACCGTGGACATCGACACCCGCGAGCTGATCTCCGGCCCGGACATCGTGTCCCGCGGCTTCGTGTACGTGCGCGAGGCGGAGCAGCTGATGGACGAGGTGCGCACCATCGCCCGTGACGCGCTCATCGACTGCCTCGACCACAACATCACCGACTGGAGCGAGCTGAAATCCTCCGTCAAGGATGATCTCTCCAAGTTCCTCTATCAGAAGACCAAGCGCAAGCCCATGATCCTGCCGGTCGTCATGAATGTATAAGCAATCCCCGCCCTCCTCTTTCAGCGGATGGGCGGGGATTTTGTGTAAAATTCTGCACAATTTCGCGAATTCCTATGAAAATGTGCAAAAAATTGCCACAAATCTGTATTGACTTTTCTGCGATTTCATGCTATAATCAAACTGAATATTTTGATTGCAAAGGAGATTTCCATGAACGAGACTTTGAAATTTACACACATCGCTCCCGGCATTCTGCGGATGCGTCTGTCCGAATCTCACGGCCCGACGCTGGCTGAACGTTACAGCATTCTCACCCTGCCCGAAGAATGCGCAGACTCCGGCATCGCTTATACCGATTCCGCCGTCATCCTGCCAAGCGGACGCGAGCTTTCCTTCCGCATCATTGACGGAAAATCCGACGAATATGCCGCACTTCATGCCGGCCTTTCCGAAGAATTTGCCAAGAATTACACCGATTTCCAGACCATCATCGGCCAGCCGGAGGAGCCGGATCGCAAGATCGAGCTTCCTCTCGATGTACAGCCGCCGGAAGCCTGCGGTGCCATTGCCATTACCCTCAGCGAATCTGAGCTGTTCTACGGTACAGGCGAAGGTGCAAACGACCGCATCGAGCTGCGCGGCCGTGCATATCAGAACTGGGTACGCTATCAGTACAACGAGATCCCGATCCCCATGGTCATCTCCAATGAAGGCTGGGCGGTATTCCTCAATGCCCGCGCACGTACCTTCTTTGACATCGGCGGACGGGATGCAAACGCGCTCCAGTGCCTCTTTGAGGATGACGAGCTGGATCTGTTCTTCCTCACCGGCGACTCTTACACGGATATTCTGAAGAAATATCATCTGCTCACCGGCAAGTCCATGCTTCTGCCGAAGTGGGCATACGGTCTGTCCTACATCGCCCCCATCTTCTCCGATCAGATGGAAGTGCTGGCAGACATCGAACGCTTCCGCCGCGAGCATATTCCGCTGGACCACGTCTCCCTTGAGCCGGGCTGGACGGAGAAATTCTACGATTATTCCACCAATCCCGTATGGGACATCAAGCAGTTCCATGTTGCGCACTGGGAATTTGATCGCAAAGATCCGTCTCCGAAGATCTTCCCCTCCGCACTCCATCGCCTCAACTGCAAGCTTTCTCTTTGGAGATGCATCCGTTACGACCTGACCGCCGAGGCTGAGCGTCAGATCGCCGGCGGCACAGTGGAAGAATACGGCGAGCCCTGGTATGCGCATCTTGCAAAACAGGTCTCCATCGGTGTTGACGGCTTCAAGCTCGACCCGGCTGACATCGTGTGCTGCTTTGACCGCATGAAGCGTCCGCGCTGCTTCAACGGACTCACCTCCATGCAGATGCACAACTACAATCAGATCCTTTTGACCAAGCAGGTTTACGAGGGCTTCACCGAGCAGACCAACAAACGCTCCATGCATCATTATTCCGGCGGCTACTCCGGCATTCAGAAGTGGAGCGCATCCACCACCGGTGACAATGGCGGCGAGCTTGGCGCAATGATCTGGCTGGAGACGCTGGCGCTGTCCGGTCATATGAATACCACCATCGATATGAACATCCACTTCAAGGAATCCATGCACTTCGGTATGCTGGTGCCGTGGGCGCATCTCAATGCATGGCTGGGTGTCGATCAGCCCTGGTATGCCGGCGATGCTCAGCACAAGATGTTCGTGGAATACGCAAGAATGCGTTATCGCATCCTTCCCTACATCTATTCCGCAGCTCTCGAGGGCCGGGAAGAATCTGTGCCCATGATCCGTCCCATGCCCATGGCATTCCCGGAGGATGCGGCAATCGCACGCTCCGACCGCCAGTATATGCTGGGCGAGGATCTGCTGGTCGCGGCTTACGCGGACAAGGTGCATCTCCCCGCAGGCCGCTGGATCGACGCATGGACGGGCGAAGAATATGTGGGCCCGCTGGACATCGATCCCTACATCCCGCCGGAAAATCGCGGCGGCGGTCTCTTCATCCGCGGTGGTGCGATCATCCCCGGCTGGCGTGACCGTGACTATATGGCACAGTACGACGATTCCGAGATCTCCCTCGACATCTATCCCGACGGCGACCGCACCTACATTTTCCGCGAGGATGATGGTGTTTCCCTCGACTACGAGACGCAGGATTCCTGCCAGACGGTCATCACCGTTACCGAAACGCCCGAAAAACTCACTGTCAACATCGGCGCACGTGTGGGCGACTACGCAGGCAAGCCGGAACGCCGCACATGGCTGGTGCGCGTCCATCCGGTAAATCCCGACGACGATCAGCTGCTGGAGATCAAGTGCGATCCCGCAGACCGCGTGATCTTCGCAATTCCGAAGAAAAACAATGCCATGTTCGATGTGGATGCATCGGATGTACTGATGAAATAAGCGATGGAAAACTTTGTGAAAGGCAAACGCGTCCTGTTCATGGGCGACAGCATCACCGCTCTCTATATGGAGGAGCGTGGATGGCCGAGATATTTTTCCGAGCTGCTTGAGCCCGCGCACACCGTCTCAACGGCGGTGCCGGGCGCAAGATGGCGGGACTATCCGAACACGGTCTACGATGGCAATCCGGTGTTTATCAATGGTGTGCATACGCCGAACAACACCATGTGCAATCAGATGGAGAAGATCAAGCGTCATCACGCAGACGGCGATCCGGATTATGCGGATTTTGACGTGATCCTCATGGCTGCCGGCACAAACGACGGGATGCCGGAGGATGCGGATACCACCGATGCGCAGTTTTTCAAGGACGGCGAATACGTGCCGCTGGCGGATGCGGACACCCATACGTGGGGCGGTGCAATCCGGTATGTCAGCGAATCCCTGTATGAGCTGTATCCGAACGCGGTGCAGTTCATCTGCACCCCCATTCAGGCGGACGACAAATTCCGCCCCTTCCGGAGCATTCTGGAAAAAGGCCGGGTGCTGAAGGAGATCGCCGCCAGACTTTCGGTGCGCTATATCGACACGCTGTACTGCGGCATCTACGGCCGCTACGAGAAGCAGTATGAAAACGGCCGCAGTCTCATCGACGGCCTCCATCCCAACAAGCACGGCGCCGAGCAGATGGGTTCGTTCATCGCCATGGCAGTGAAGGAATATTTGGGATAAAACAAAAAAGTCAGGCTATGCCTGACTTTTTTGTTTACATCATTTCTTCCACATAATACACATATTCGGGCGAGCCGAGGGCTTCGATGATCTCACGGTGGGTCTTGTATTTCTTCAGCTCCTTGGCCACCACCGTCAGCGATACGGTGTACACCGCGAGGCCGGAGTTGGCGTAGGCGGGATTGGCTTCGATGTCGTCGATGCGCAGTCCCAGCTTCCGGAGCATGGCGGTGAAATCCTGCAGGCTCTGACGGTTCGCCAGCTCAAGGTGGATCTCAAAGTGGTCGGAGCGGTTTTTCAGGTACATTTCGATGCGCGGGAACCATGAGAGACAGCAGATGAGTGCCACAAATCCGATGAGGGTGACGGTGTAAAGTCCCGCACCGCTGGTCGCACCAATGATGGCGCTGGCCCAGAGTCCCGCCGATGTGGTCAGGCCCTTGATCTGATTTTTCGAGCTGAACAGGATGGAATTGGAGGAAATAATGGCCGCCGCGATGACCGTTGCCGCCGACATGAGAGGCAGGATCGCGCCGAGACGGTTCATCAGCATGATGTCCACCATCATGGCGGTGGAAGATGCCAGCGACACCAGCATAAAGGTGCGAAGGCCTGCCGCGTGACGCTTGGTCGCGCGCTCACAGCCGATGAGAGCCGCCAGAAGGATGGCAAGTACGGGCCGCAGGATGATGGAACCGAGGGATAATTCCCCCGCCCACGGGCCGAGAAGTGTTCCAATGGGATCGTAGTACATGATAAAATTCCTTTCTATCGTCTGAATCTTCCGGAAAGCAGTCCCGGACGCTGGGAGGTGAGTGCTTCCATGTGCTCCTCCGCCGCTTCGGTGAAGGCGCGCTCCTCCTCACCGATGGGAGGCGGATGGTAGATGCCGTGCTCGGTCATCTCCCGCACGCGCTCCGATTCCTCCCGGGCATTTTCCTCCCGGATCTTCTTCACCTGCGCGATCAGCTCCGATGCATCCTTCGGCGGCGGTTCGGATTCCGGATCATCCGCACGGCCGATGGAGCCGGACAGGGAGAGGGCCATTTTCGCCAGCGCAGGGCCGACAAATTCGTACAGGATGCTGGAGGCGAGGATAACATTCTCCAGTGCTGTGCCAAGCTCGCCGCCCAGTGCACGCGCACCGAGGGCTGACAGACCGATGGCCACGCCTGCCTGGGGAATGAGTGCCATGCCGAGGAAATTGCGCACCTCACGGGGACGGCGCAGGATGGCACTTCCCGCGAATGCGCCGCCGTATTTGGTGATGAGGCGCAGAAGGAAGAACACGCCGCTGATGAGCCAGAGGGGAGAGCCGCCGAATGAGCCGCCGTTTGTAAAGGCGGAGAAGTCAAAGTTCAGGCCGGATCTGACAAAATAGAGCAGCATAATGGGCGGGCTGAGGTATCCCATCTGCAAAAACAGATTCTTATCGTTCGTTAAATTGATGTACACCGTGCCGATCATCATGCAGCCGAGGAGGGGCGAAACGTCAAGCAGTGCGCATACGCCGCAGAAGGCGAACAGCACGCCCACCGCGATGATGAGCCGGTTGTCCGTGGATTTTCCCGGCGGCATGAGCAGCTTGAGGATCACGCCGAACACCGCGCCGATGGCCGCCGCCCCCAGATTTTTCGCCACGGGAAGCAGCACCGTGCCCGCATCCACCTGCCCTGCCGTGAATGCCAATGCCAGCGAAATGGCCACGCTGTACGTCACGAGGCCGATCACGTTGTCCAGCGCCATGACCTGCAGAAGATTGTCCACGAACGGACCTTTTGCGCGGGTCTGGCGGATGGTCATCATGGTGGAGGTGGGAGCCGTTGCCGCCGCCAACGCCGCGAGCACGATGGACAGGGCGAATCCGATGCGCAGGACGAAATACATGACAGCAAACATGGACACGGAAACCACCGTGGCTTCGATGAGGGTGATGAGCAGTGCGCCGCCGCCGGTCTTTCTGAGGGCGGAGAGACGGAAGAATTCGCCCACGTTGAAGGCGATGAGAGCGATGGCGATATCCGACAGAAACGCCATGCCGTCGATTACCGTCTGCGGCACGATGCCTGTGACCATGGGGCCGAGAAGGATTCCCACCAGTATGTAAGCGGTGACGTTGGGAAGGTGCAGCCGCTTTGTGATGCGTGTCGCCGCGTAGCCGCCCATGAGCATGAGGGAGACGGACAAAATGATCTGCGCGGCGGGGTTTGTAATTCCAAGCATTCTGACTCCGGATTGTGAATTTTTTCGTAAAGTTTGTGTAAAGGACTTGTAAAGTCCTTTGTAATATGATATACTAATATTAACAATAAGTCAAATCAATTTTTTTATGGCTATCATAAATATTTTAAATGAGGTGCAAACAATCATGCTTGATCCCAAAATCATGACGCTCATCGCAGTTGCCGGATGCGGCAGTTTTACAAAAGCAGCAGAGAAGCTCTCGCTCACCCAGCCCGCCGTCAGTCATCATATCAACCAGCTGGAAAGTGAGCTTGGCGTACATATTTTCATCCGAAATAAGCGGGATATCCGCCTGACACCCGAAGGTGAGATCGTTCTCAAGTACGCAAGGCGCATGAATGCCATGAACGACCGGCTTCGTGCGGCACTTGCAGACTGCGAAAAGCGGATGACACGCCTCCGCATCGGCATCACCCACACGTCGGAATCCAGTCTCGTCACGGAAATTCTGGCCAAATACAGCGCAGAAGCCGAGGGTGCGAGCATCATGATTATTACTGATACGATAAACAATCTTTATAATATGATCGAAAACTATGAGCTGGATCTGGCCATCGTGGACAGCAGACCGGCGGGACGGGGGCTCAATTCCCTGCTCCTTGACACCGATCAGCTGCTCTGCATCACCGCGCCCGAAAGCCCGCTCGCCTCCCGCGCCATGGTGACGATCGCCGAGCTGAAGCGGCAGAAGATGATCCTCCGCCTGCCCACATCCGCCACCCGCATCCTGTTTGAATCCCATCTTGAGAGCATCGGCGAATCCATTGCGGATTTCGATGTCATCCTTGAGGTGGACAGCGTGGCGGCCATCAAAGACCTCATCCGCAAGGATCTTGGAATCTCCATCCTCGCAAAAAGCGCCTGCCTTGACGAGCTGAACAAGGGCAAGCTGACCGCCCTTCCCATCGAAAATCTCGGCATGATCCGGGAAACGAACATCGTTTTCCGCAAGGATTTCGGTCACGAGGAGATCACCCAGCGCATCATGGCCCTCTACCGCGAAGCAAGCAAGGGACATGGATGAATCAACAGAAAAACGCTCCCGAACGGGTGCCTTCGATAAAGTAGGTTTTACCTGCCGAAAAAACAAAAGGAGTACGGACGATTTGTTCGTACTCCTTTTCACACGCCTTGCTCTGCAAGGTATAGTGTATTACACCTTTTCGTTGTACTATCGGGCGGCAACGAGCCTCCCTTGTGTAAAGGGAGGTGGCACGGCGTAGCCGTGACGGAGGGATTGTAAAAGAAGAAAGATTTCTAATCAAAACAATCCCTCAGCCGCCTTCGGCGTCAGCTCCCTTTACACAAGGGAGCCTTTTTTATATTCATCTATGTCTTGTCAATTTTCCTGACAAGCACTGACTTAATTTAAGACAACAAAGGTTTACTGCTTTAATTTTTCGATTTCTCTTTTTGCCCAATCTACGCACTCTCCGTCTTTTATATCATAATCATCGGAGAGAGCTTTTATAATGTTTTCCCACATTTGAATCGCCTTTTCCTTCATACCAATGTTGGTATATAAAAACGCCTGCGCATACAAAGGATCCATTTCTTTAGGAGAAGGAGCAACTTCATAGGACTGCTGATATAATTTTAATGCAGTTCCTGTATCATTGATTTTGTTGCATCTTTCTGCAATTTCAAAAAGAAGATTGCTGTCATTATAATTGGCTAACGCAGCAGAAGCCCAAATGCTTTTGGCACTTCCTTTGTTTCCAAATGCAAGCTCTATATCTCCTTTATAAACATCGAAAATAGCTCTTTTTTTTGATGAGTTCATCAAATTGGTCGCATTATCATATTTTCCATATTTAATGTAGGCGGATATTAATGCATCGATTACAACAATATTTTGGATGTTCTTTGAATATAGAGTTTCAAGAAATTTTATAAGACGATCTGCTTCGTTTCGCTTTTCTCTGATACGTGTTAGTTTGCCGATTAGAGCAATATTGGATGGCTCGATAAGCAATCCTTCTTCGCAAAGACGTCCACCTGCGAGCGAATCTCTGTTTTCTCGATGCTCATATAATTCCACAAGTAGAGTACGTGCAGTGTTATTTTGCTTTTCTTCGCTAAGTAATCCCTTCAAATACCTTTCTGCCCACACAAAGTTTTCGGGAGTGATCGAATACTCGTCACGAATCATTTTGCTGATTCTTTCTATATAGTCATCTTGATTCATAGAAAACAATGCGTCCATGCTAACACCGAAAAATAGTGCGAGTTGCGGAAGGATGGCGATATCCGGTGTTGTTGTGTTTGTTTCCCACTTGGAAACCGCTTGATAGGAAACTCCCATTTTGTTCGCGAGTTCTTCTTGCGTGATTCCTCGCTCAGTACGAAGTTTTTTTATAATAGTACCCAATTTTAATTCCATAAGGATACCTCCATATAACAATTATTTTATCAGCTGATACTAATATTATACTTCATCAGTGAGCATCGGTCAATAACCTCGTATTAGAAACAACTCGCTTCGCAAGCGAATTTAATATAATTATTCAACTATATATTGCTTATTAAAAACGATATAGATTAACAAGCATAGCAAACGTGTCTACACACAGTTTGCTTCTTATGAAAACGGACAGGTAGCAAAAAGCCTTCTCCTGTGGGAGAAGGTGGCAGCCGCAAGGCTGACGGATGAGGAGTTGTTTGAGGCTTTGTAACACCTCATCCACCGCTGTCGCGGTCCCCCTTCCCCCACTGGGGAAGGCTCGTTTTGTTGAACTTTTTTGCTTAATCAACAGGTGATAATTTTGTTGTAGCCTTTAATTAAAACATGTGAAGCACTGCTTTTGCGGACACAAAAGCAAAAATGATTTCTCTATTTATCAAGAAAATTTTCCAAGCCACAAAACAAAGCATTATATTTCACAGATAAATTGTCTTCTGCATCTTTCCGCAATAGCTGTTGTATGGCATTGTACAGTTTATTTGCAAAAAACTCTATGTTATCCATCTGCACTTTTGAATACT
>SVSO01000106.1 GCA_015064195.1 Oscillospiraceae bacterium | reverse complement strand
ATGGAAGCCATGGCATCGGAGGGCTACCGACGCGTTACACCGGCTTATTACGAGGTGGCGGTGAAGGTGAAATATTCCACCACCGATGATACGGCGCGGATGTTTGACCTGATCCGCGGCGGCGTAACTTTCGATTTCGGCACAGTGTTCCACTCGGTAACGACCATGGTATCCTGGTTCCGGGACGATTGTTATGATAATATCGCCGGCTGGACGACCAGCTATGCGCGCATCGAAGCCAAGCATCAGACGCAGATCGACACCTTTGTGGCGGCGATTCAGGCATTGGAATAACCACAAAAAATCCGCAGGAAAACCTGCGGATTTTTTCTATCGATTATTGCTGGGCGTTGTGCCGTAAACCTCCCGATATGCGCGGAGCATACTGCGCACCGAACCGAATCCGGCGGCTTCCGATGCTTCCGCCAGCGTCAGCGTGGCATCCCGGGCGAGGCTTGTGTAAACGTCGATGGCACGGAGGCGGTTCACGTAGGCGGTGATGGTCATGCCGAAGGCTTTGTGAAATTGATCGGTGAGCGTCTGCTGATGGCAGAGCAGCTCCTTGGCCATCTGCGGGATGCGGATGCGCTCCCTGTGATGGGTGTGGATGTATTCCATGGCGGATACGATGAGCGGCGACGTGTGGATGCTGTCCTTCAGGCCGCAGAGCTGGATGAGCGTATGCAGAAATGTCTGAAAAAACGGCGGAAGCATGGCCATCCGCACGTTCCACGGCACGTTTTCGTAAATACCGCAGCGGTTGCAGATATTGTAAATGACCTCCAGCATATGATAGATGGTGTGATCCGCATCGTCGGGGCAGACGGGCGTGCCGAAGGTTCGCTGATTGAGCAGGTGATCGAAGCCGGAGAGATAATGGCGCGGGATGATGAGCAGGCGCGCCGTGGTTTTGTCATCCGCGCTGAAAGCATGGGGAGAGAAGCTGGACACAGCCGCCATGTTGCCGGGAGAAATGATGTATTCCTCGCCGCCGATCTCTGCCCGAAGCGTGCCGGATTTGACATACATAAACTCCAGCGAATCGTGCATATGGGGCGGCGTCAGAAAGGACGGCTCCCGGTCGGCGCAGTGAACATCCGCATACAGATCCCACCGCACCTGATAACAGAATACATCCCCGTTTGCGCCCATGGGAACGGATACAAAATGGTTGTGACTGTCCAAAATTTCATAAGCACCCATGAATTATGTCACCTCATACATGAATTTTGCTATTTACATTATATCACATTTTTGATATAATGTAAATAGCACAAAATACTTTTTGCAAATTTTTTTGAAAGTGAGGACTTCATATGAACAAGCAACTCGTAACATATTTCCTGCTCGCTGCTATGCTGGCAGGCGTATCCTGCGGATCTTCCGGCACGGCTGACGATACCACCGCCGCCGATACCACGGAAACAACGGAAGCTGAGACGACCAATCCCTACGATCCCGGTCTGCCGGATGCCGATTACAACGGCGAGACCTTCACCTTCGCAGTACGCGGCGACGGTCAGAGCTTCGGTGCATGGCACAACCACGACATCAAGGTTGAGGAGCAGAACGGTGAAACCCTCAACGATGCTGTATATGAGCGCACATCCTTCATCGAGGATAAGTACAACATCAATATCGATGTGCTGTGGGCCGGTGAGACGGGTCTGTCCCTCCACGATGGCGCAATGGCAAAGACCATCAATCAGCTCGTTCTCGTGGACGATGACACAGTGGACTGCATTCTGTCCTCCCCCTATACCACCGTCGGCTTCATGATGGACGATTATCTCATTGATCTGAACACCGTGGAGCATCTCGATCTTTCAAAACCGTGGTGGGATCAGAACGCCAACGAGAGCCTGTCCTTCGGCGATAAGATCTTCTTTACCACCGGTGAGCTGACCTACATCGATAACAAATGCGCATATACTGTCATATTCTCCAAGAATATGGTGGATATGTTCGACATTGACGATCCTTACGAAGCAGTCCGCAGCGGCAAATGGACGCTGGACAAGATGATCGCCGATTCCCAGAAGGTCTATTCCGATCTGAACGGCGACTCCAAGATGGACGATAAAGACCGCTACGGCTACATTTCGTGGCAGGACAACGTCTTCGGCTTCATTCATTCCGCCGGCAATCAGTTTGCCGTCATCAACGAAAACGGTGAACCGGAGCTGACCCTCTACACCGAGCGGCTGGTGAATACATGGGAAAAGGTATTCGCATTCTACCAGTCCGATGCACAGCTGAGCCTCAAGTCCAATCATGCCTACCTGTCGTCAGCCGGCGATGGTACCTTTGAGGGCACGATCCAGTATTTCCTCGAAAACGACCAGATGCTCTATTCCTATGCACAGGTCAACACCATCCTCAAGCTGAGAAGCAGCAGTGCGGACTTCGGCATTATTCCGCTGCCCAAGTATGACGAGGCGCAGGATCGCTACTATACCACCTCCCACGGCTACGGCACCACCCTCATGTCCATTCCGATCACGGTCAAGGATCCTGCACGCTCCGGTCTGATTCTGGAAGCATTCAGCGCGAAGAGTGCGGAGATCGTCACCCCCGCATTCTATGACATCACCCTGACCGGCAAGACCGTTCGCGATGAGGATTCCAAGGAAATGCTCGACATCATCTTCTCCACCAAGGTTTATGACATCGGTTATTTCTTCCAGTGGGGCAACCTGACCAACCGCATCCTGACCGCAGCTCAGTCGAGAAACGGCGACATCGCTTCGATCTACGAGTCCGCGAAGGAACGCGCACTTTCCGATTTAGAGGAAGCAAAGGCGATCTTCCTTACGCTGGAGTAAACAAAAAATCCGCAGGCCTGCCTGCGGATTTTTTCGAGAAATGTCACTTGAAATGAGAATTTTGCTATTTACAACCCGCATCGGATGTGGTATAATGGTGAAAACAAATCCGATTTCAAAGGAGGAAATCATATGTGGTATCTGGAAAAAATGAAGGAGAACCTGACCGAGTCGGACAAACGGCGGCTCGCAAAGGTTTTCGCCCCCGTTGTGGTGGGCATTCAGCCGGACGATTCCCGTCGCGGACTTTGCGTCATGCCCGACGGCGAGATCCGGCACTACGGCGTGGAGGGCAAGACCCACTGCTGGAAACAGGATGGCTATTCGGTCTATCTTGCATCGAAAAACGGCCTTGACTGGACGCGGCATGAAGGCCCGGAAGGTTCCGCGCCGGTCATCAACATGGGTGTTGTGCAGACGGGAACAGTGGCCATGGGAGCGGCGACCCGCATCCCGTGGTCGGGACGCTATGTGACGCTGGTATCGTGGCGTGACGGAGAGCGCAAGGGCACATGGGCAGAGCTGTCCGACATCGGCCCGGGCGATACGAATCCCAAGCTTGTCAAGATCAGCGACACTGTATTCGGCGATCTGTTCCAGCCTGTGCCGCTCATCCACAAAAAGCGGCTCATCGTCACCACCTACGTGGTGGACAGCGAGTATCATCCCTACGTCATTGTCAGCGATGACGACGGCGAGAGCTGGAAGCCCATTCCGCTGAAATCCACGCCCAAGCATACGCCGGTCTATCCCCATCGCGGTATGCGCTGGCAGAACAACGGCGCAGAACCCAACATGGCCGAGCTTCCCGACGGCCGCCTCATGCTGCTGGCACGCACATCCCTCGATTATTTCTACATTTATTATTCCGACGATCACGGCGACACATGGACAGACGGCGAGCCGTCCATTTTCCACGGCACGCTGACCACGCCCTTCCTGCTCCGACTGTCCGACGGCCGCATTCTCTGCTTCTGGAACAATGCACGGCCGCTGGCTGAGCCGAATCACGACCTCACATGGCCGCCGGTGGGAAATGGCGTCAAAAACGGCTTCGGCGAGGATGCCTTCACCAACCGCGACGTGAACCACGTGGCTATCACCTCCGACGGCGTAAACTGGACGGGCTTCCGCGAGCTGGGGCTGGATGAGATCCGCAATGCCTCCGATTTCCGCGTCAAGGGCGGCAGTTACACTTCCGCGGACAAGAGCGTACATCAGTTTCAAGCTCTTGAACTTCCGAACAACAAGATCCTCGTGGCATACGGCCAGAATATCGCCTCCCGCCGCATGGCCATCTTCGATCTCGACTGGCTCTATGCCACCGAGCGCAGCGAAGATTTCAAGCTGGGCCTCGAGAATGTGTCCACCCATATGTTCGTGAAGAGCCTCAGCGATTCCCACTTGGGCAGGGGCTTCAACGGTCACTGCGCATGGAATCGCACTGACGGCGCACTGCTCATACCCGATCCCGATTTCACCGGCGGCGAGGTACTGCAGATCTGCCGCGTCCACGACGAGCGGCTGGTATCCGAGCGTCAGGGTGTGGTCTGGAACTTCCCGGCCATGCACAAGGGCACCATCACTCTCGAGATCCGCGTGGAGGGAAGCGGCGTTCACACCCGTCTGTGCGACCACTGGATCAACCCCAGCGATGAATACGCGGGACTTTACGCCGGCTATGACTTTGAGCTGGACGCGCGGGTGCTGACCCCCGGTGTATGGCACACCGTCACCATCGCCTTTGATGAGGCATGGGCGACCGTCTGCTGCGGCGAAAAGACGCTGTTCACCGTGCCGCGCCGCGTGGAGACGCCCACGGGACTGTCGTACATCCATCTCCAGACCATGGCGGAGGGCTGTGACTTCAAGGGCACGCTCATTCGCAAAATCGAAGCAAAAGCATAAGAAAAAACGAGCTGCTGCGGCAGCTCGTTTTTTGTGCAATTACTGATAGGTGTCCATGATGGTCTGGATCTCGTCCTTGACCGCATTTTCAACGCCGGCAAAATAGGTGGTCAGCGGCTTTGCGCTTCTGAGGCAATCGGTAATGCGGAACTTGGTCACTGCCGCATCCCAGAAGACCGCGCCGTCGAGGATGTAAGGCACCATCTGCTCGGATTCTGTGTCGCGGGCACCCTTGACGGTGAGAACAGTATCAAAGTAGGTGGGGATGACGGTGTTGTAGGATTCGGCCGCCATAACCTCCAGCACTGCGCCGGTGAAGTCGAGGCGATTGTTGGTGGTGGGGATGTAGGTCATCTTTGCGGTATTCTGCACGCGGACGGGATAATCCTCCTGCTTCTCATCATATTTCGGATAGGGAACAAATCCGAAATCGTCCTCCATCTCGCGGAAGGAGCCGGTGACGAAGCTGATGCTGGCGTGGAAGAATGCGACAAGACCGCTTGAGAAGGCCGTGCGGGTTCCGGGGCTGTCATTCCATTCCATCGCCGCGCCCGGCTGCTCGAAGAATTTGTTGATCCGGTCAACGATATCGATGTTTCTCTCGTTGACAGCGTCCAGCACCGGCATATTGTCCTTATCCTTGTTGACAATATCGCCCTTCATGCTCATAAACAGCGCATAGGTCTGCTCATAGCCCCATCCCCAATAGCCGAACTGGTCTTCGCCCACCTTGATCTCGGTATCGCCGTTGAGATCGCGGGTGGTTTCGGCAACCATCTGCTCGAACTTATCGAAGGTCCACGTGCCGTCCAGCACCATCTGATAGGGGAATTCGATCTGCGCTTCCTCCAGCAGACGCTTGTTGAACAGAAGGCAATTGGCGGAGGACATGGCATCGATGCAGTACGCGCCGGTGAACATATAGATCTTGCTGCCGTAGTTGACATCGCGGAGACCCTGATACCAGTAGGGCTGGTCGATATCGATGTTGGGGATGGTGTTCCAGTCGAGGAACATTCCCTCGGCGATCATGCCGGGATAACCGGTGTGCTGAACGCCAAGATAAACATCAAATGCATTGTCTCCGGCCAAAATCTGGGACTGGACGTAGGAAGCGGCGGTGTTTTGATCAGTGCCGGACGAGCCGAGGCCGTGGAAGACGTAATCCAGCTTTACATTCAGCTGTTCCTCCACCGAGCGGTTGCGCTGATAAACCGTGTCATCCATGAGATCGCCGGTTTCTTCCTCAATGTACATGAATAAATCTTCCGCATAGGGAGACCAGATGGTAAAGGTCTCACCGCCCAGATCGGTTCCCTGAAGGGAATGATAATATTCGTACGTCGTTTCCTCGGGAGCTGTCGTGTTGGTGCCGGAAGTGGTGTCGGCGGACGTGTCGCTGCCTCCGCAGGCGGAAAGGGTCTGCGCCGCCAGAAGTGCGGCCAGAATCAGCGCCAGCTTTTTGTTGCAATGCATAAATAACCTCCATGAAATTTGTGTAATGTCGCTATATTGAGCAGGAAATCCCAAACAATTTGGCCAAAATACTCAATACCTTTTATTATTATATCACAATTTTCAGGAAAAGTCAAGGAAATAATTCAATCTTAGTCGTCGTATTCGGAATGAAAACGCAGGATCTCGCCGGTTTTCGGATGGATCTCGATGTCGTATTCGTACCGTCCGGCGTTGAAATCGATCTCATATCGACCGTCGTCCATGTCGAAGTTGTAGTCGAAAATTTGAGATTCGGTGAGGCCGGCGCGGGTGAGAGCGATGGATTTCGCCTGCTCGGGCGTGATTCCATCGGAAGTGGGAGCGGTGTCCGTCTGCGCAGGTGCAGAAATTGCGGGCGGCGGATCGATGGCGCGCGATGCATCCGACAGCTCCGCGCGGATCTCCTCCACCATCTCAGCCTTGATCGCATCAAACAGGGCAGCTTCACCGCAGCCGGACAGCATCGTCGCAACAAGAGCAGCCGCCGTTAACAAATAGAAGCGTTTCATAGAATTCCTCATTAGGTATCGTTGGTAATAATAGTATACCAAAAAGGTATGATATAAAAAGTAAAATTGCGTGAAGTTTTTGTAAAGAAAATATGGAGGCAGATCGCTTGTGAAAATGGCACAAAACCCAAAAAAATGACAGCCCCCAAAAGTCTGACACTTTTGGAGGGCATATCATTCTTCATTCTATTATTTCTTTCGATAAATATAGATTTTCGCTGTGCGCGGGGTGTCGATGGTCAGCCGCAGATTGGCAAGCTCATGTCCGGTGAGTGATGTTTCGCCGCCGTCAAGATCTTCCAGTACATACTCCGCGTCCTCGTCGATGCCGCGCAGATGGAACACTGCGCTGTCATACGGCGCATTCTCCCGGCGGAAGATCTGCAGAAGTCCATCGCCCTGCGACGGACGGTCATACTGCGCCGCGCACCATACATCCAGCTTCGGCGAAGGCTCGGTGAGCGGATAGAGATCCTCCGAAAGATAGGGTCTGACACGGCGGTACTCCGTACACTGCCGGAGCTGCTGGTTGGCATCCTCCGGCGAATTGTCGGCGTAGAAGTACTGCATCGCACTGACTGCGGGCGCATAACCGCTTCGGATATTGTACAGGTCATATTCCTTGATCGCCGAGCCGGAATAAGGTAACCAGCTGCCGAAGGTCAGATTGTGCATCTGTGCAATCTCCACGTCGAAGTTGGCGGGACAGTAAACGTCACTGCGCCAGAGCGGAATGCTGCGGCGGAGGGTTTCGATGTCGATGCGCCGTCCGCCCGATGCGCAGTTGTCGATGATGAGGTTGGGGAATCGCTCGAGCAGTGCATCCCAAAGCGCGTACATACCGGTAATGTGACCGATCTCCGTGATGCCCTGACGGTCCTCGGTATCCTTGGCGCGCCAGAGTTCGAGCGGCACAAAATTGAAATCCTGCCGATAGCAGTCGATGGACAATTCCTCGATTATCCGGGAGAGCAGATGGAACAGATAATTCCACGCATCGGGATTGCTGAGATCGAGCAGGCGATTTCCGCCATCGCCGAGGAAATACTCCGGATGCTCTGCCACGATCGGTGTACTTTCGCGGACACGCTCCGGTTCAAGCCAAAGCAACAGCTTAAGCCCCGCCTCGTGAATGGCACGGCTCACATCGCGAAGTCCGGCGGGATGAGTATGCGGACTGACCCGCCAGTCGCCGGTGTACCATCCCCAGTCGCCCTCGAATTCATTGGCAGTGGGCTTGCTGTCGATGCCGTACCAGCCTGCGTCGATCCAGATGTATTCGTAGGGGAGCTTGTTTTCGCGGATGAATTCCACCCGACGCAGCATGGTGTCGGATGGATTTCCGCCCCAGAAGCTGGCGCAGTAAGGTGCCCAGTCCACCCGTTTGCCGGCCTGCGAAAATTCATCCTTCACCAGCCGACGCCATTTGTTCTGCGAATCGACCACATCACAGTCATAAGGCATCAGCACCACCGACGACGTGCGGATTTTTTCGCCGGGCAGCAGCTTGAAATGCAGATTCTCGATGCCGCTGCGGATGGTGATGTCATCTGCACCGCGCGTTATACGGCAGTGCCATTGTCCTGACCAACCGATCGCCGCAATGACACCGTGACCGTCCTTGTGGATGTTGAAGAAGGGGGCATGGCTTTCGCTGGAGCGGCCGCCGGAGGTGGTGTAGTCCTTGCTCTCGCCGTCAAAAATATGATTGACGCGGCAATTGCTCACGATCCTGTCGGGATCCGGGTAAAATTCCTCTGCTGAGCAGGTTGAGCCGGTGGGGGCGAAAATTTTCGTCGCCGCTTTGGGATCGGGAAGCATGGCTGTCCAGCGGCGCGGTTCTTCATGGGGAAGGGGGAGGGTACAGCGGCAGTCCCACAATTCGGAAATGATCGGTGTTGGCGTATCACCGGTATTTTCGAGTGTATTGACCCACTCATATGCACCGTGCTTCTCAATTTTTCGCGCGGTGTTGACAATGCGCAGATTGCCGAGGGTGACAGTGGTGATCACCTTTGCGCCGTCGCACGTCTGGCTGACGGTGGGATTCTGCTCCCAGATGCTGACATCGTCGAGCAGCAGATCGAATCGGCTGGGATTTTGCAGGAATTTCATATGATATATCTCCTTTAACAAAAACGCTTTTGTTGGTTCTTATTATATCATATTTTCTTCCGCTTGTCAAGATTAAATGCTGCCGAACATACCGATTATCAGATCGGCAAGTATATCGGATCAAATCGTCCAAACTCCATTGGTTTTTCGGAGTGAGGCAGGCGTAATCGAAAATCTCGCCTTGAATATTTTGTTAAAATGGCTGAAGCTTGAAAAGCCAAGACTTTCAGCAATTTCCTCTACCGATCTGTTTGTCAGGATAATATCATTGTATGCAGCTTGAAGCCTTAAATCGTTGATGTATTGCTTCAGGCTCATACCATAATACTGCTTTATGAGTCTTGACAGATGGCTTTGACTGTAATGCGATAATTCGGTAAATGCCGGGATCCCTCGTTTGAGTGAACTGCCCCAAATTGTGCGGACAGTGCAAAAAAGCCTCGTTTGGTAGAAAATATTAAATTCAAGCAACGAACTGACATCGCATTTCGAGTGGTGTCAGTTTTGTTTTGAGTTGGATACGTTCGTT
>SVSO01000105.1 GCA_015064195.1 Oscillospiraceae bacterium | reverse complement strand
AGCTTATAGTCCTCAAGAATGTCCTTGTTGAACAGCATCGCGCGGGTCGCTGTGAAGGAATTCGTGCTGATATCGCCGGTGACATAATACTGGTGGCCGCCGATGTTCAGCTCCCGGTTGAACGTCTCGTTCCAGCAGGAATGCTCAAGATTCACATAATCGAGTGCCGCGAGATCCGCAAGTCCGCCGATCTGCGAAATGGAGGCCGCCGCTCTTGCCATCGGAAATGCGAGATCATAGGTATCGTCGCCTGCACTGATGAATTTCTGGAGATCCGATGATACGGTATCGGTCGAAATGATCTGCGTGACGGTGAAGCCATATTTATCTTCCAGATCCACATTGCGGCGGAATACGGCATCGTTGAAAACCTCGCCGTTTTCTTCTTCCGCATAAACGCCGGTTCCCTGCCATGATGGCCGCTGGTATACGACCACCTCGTAGCCGTCAAGACCCAGTGCCTCCAGTTCTTCGGCGGTGATGGTATCCGCCAGACCCGGTTCCTTCGGAGCTTCGGTGGTGGTATCAACCGTCCCGGTGTCAGCTGTCGTATCCGATCCCGCTCCTGCACCGCCGCAAGACAACAGACCGGATGCAATCGCAGCTAAAAGAATAAGAGAAATTGCACAATTTTGTTTCATAATGTCCTCCGCTTTGAATTATTTGCACAATTTCATTGTATCATAAAATTCAATCATATGTCAATTGACAAAAGCTCCAAAATCGTCTGCTTCCATTTATGGATTGTGCTGTATCTCCGGTAAAAAACAGGAGAGCAGAAAAGCTCTCCTGTTCTGATTCAAAACTTCACCCGCTCCACCGCCGCAGCTTTGCCGGTGGATTTGTCAAGGGTAAACACAACCCCGTTCACTTCCGGCGCGCCTTCAGCCAACTCAAACTTCACCGGCAGCTTGGTGCGCATTTTTTCGATAATGATATCCGCGCGGATGCCCAGCACGCCGTCCGGCGGGCCGGACATACCAAGGTCGGTCACATACCCGGTGCCCCTCGGGAGAATTGTCGTATCCGCCGTCGCCACGTGGGTATGCGTGCCGTAGATGATATGGATGCGGCCATCGAAATAGCGTCCCATGGCGATTTTTTCGCTGGTCGCCTCCGCATGAATGTCCAGCACTGCGAAATCGAACCGTCCTGCCTCCCGCTCTAAAATGCGGTCAACCGTGCCGAAGGGACAGGCCAGCGGATCGAGATAGATATTGCCCAGCACGTTGATGACCAGCACCCGATAGCCGTCAATATCCGCGAAGGTGTAGCCGTTGCCCGGTGTGCCGTAGGGATAATTCGCCGGGCGAATCAGTGTACGGCTGTATTCGAGATAACGGCGGATCTCCTTTTTGCGGAAGATATGATTGCCGCCGGTCAGCACATCACAGCCCGCCGCCAGCAGTGTATCCGCGCTCTGCGGGTCAAGGCCGTTGCCCACTGCCGCATTCTCCGCATTGCAGACCACCATGTTGATTTCGTTTGCTTTGCGGAAGCCCCACAGGGTCTCCTTGATATATTTCACCGCCGCCGGCCCGACCACGTCGCCGATGGCCAGCACCTTGAAGAAATCGCTCATACCCTGCCTCCGGATCTTTTCTCAGCGTCATCCCGTGCTATCAGTGCCCAGCGCGTCACCTCAAAGGCATTCTCCGCCGTCAGCTCGCTCTCTTTTCCGTGGAGGATCTGCTCGAGAAAATCCACGAAAATATCGCCTGCAGGCTCGAGGGGAAGCATGATCTTTCCGCCCTCCGCATCGGAGATGAGGGAGACCTCGCCGCCCATGACCTCCAGAATGCCCGCTGTGCCCACAATGCGCACCCGGTCATCGCCATGGGTCGCCGCAGAGCCGGGGCGGTACATATCCGCTGTCACCGTCGCAATGACCTCGTTCGTCATCATAAACTGTGCCGACGAGGTGATGTCCATCTCGCCGTTGTCACGGTTTTCAAGGCAGGAGTGGAACGCGCTCACCGCTGTATAGGATTCGCCGGACAGCCACTGCATCCAGTCGATGGCATGGATCGCCACCCACGGAATGATGCCCGGATAGGTCTTGCGGGATTTGTAAAATTCCGGCCGCGTGCCGCATTTGTAGGATTTGCGGGAATCCATCATGCGCACCTTGCCGATTCTTCCGTCAGCGATCGCCTTCTTTGCCGTCAGAAACGCCGCCTCATTTCGCGTGCCGAACATTCCGGCAAGCTTGGCGTCGGAGCGCCGATATGCCGCCTCCAGCATTTCCAGCTGGGACAGCTCCTGCGCCAGCGGTTTTTCGGCGAACACATGAATGCCACGCTCCAACGCATAGGCCGCACAGTCCGCAATTTCCCAGAAGGGCGGATTGATGATGGCGATATCCGGCTTTTCCGTGTCCAGCATCTCACGCCAGTTTTCGTAGAGCTTCGGGGAATGGCCGCGGCGGATGAATCCGTCAAGCGTGCCCTTGGTTCCCTCCGCCTCGATTCCCGCGCTTCCGCAGGCGAGTGCCGCAAGTTCGATGCCGTACTCCTTGATACCCTTGTTCGCGTAGCCGGCATGACCCGCGCCGCCGATCTGAACTGCTTTCATTTGACTTGTTTCTCCTTATCTGTTCTGTGTATTCTTGATCTTATCCCAATACTGCTTCGCCGCCTGCTCATTCTTGTTGGCGCCGTATTCGTAATACCGGGCATTTTTCAAATCGTCGGGCAGATACTGCTGTGCCACCCAGTGGTTTTCAAAATCATGGGGATATTTGTAGCCCACAAAATTCGGACTGCGCAGATGCTTCGGCACATCCTGTCCGCGCCCTGCCGCAATGTCCGCGCTCGCCGCCGCCAATGCTTGGTACGCCGTGTTGGATTTCGGCGCGGTTGCCAGCATGACCGCCGCATTGACGAGAGGAATGCGTCCCTCGGGAAGTCCCAGCTCTCTGGCACTCTCCACACAGGCCCGCGTAATGACCGCCGCCATGGGATAGGCAAGGCCGATGTCCTCGCTGGCAATGACCTGAAGCCGTCGGCAGGCGGAAATGAGATCGCCGCCCTCCAATAATTTCGCCAGATAAAACGCCGCCGCATCCGGATCTGAGCCGCGGATGGATTTCTGCAGGCAGGACAGCAGATCGTAATGCACGTCACCCGCCCGGTCAAAGCTTCCCACAATCTTCGGCGTGATGCTGGAAATCAGCTCGGTCGTGATCTCCCCGCCGGAGGCTTCGGCAAGATAGAAGGAATTCTCAAGAAGCCCGATGCTCCGTCTCACATCCCCCGCACCGCATCCGGCCAGCATATCCAGCGCTTCCCCGCCGCATTTGATGTCGAGATCTTCCTCCCGATTGAGCGCATCCAGCGTCCGGGAAAGCGCGCGCTTGATCTCATCATGGGTCACGGGACGGAATTCAAACACCGCCGACCGGGAAATGATGGCGTTGTACACATAATAATAGGGATTTTCCGTGGTGGAGGCGATGAGCGTGATGCGGCCGTCCTCAATGTATTCCAGCAGCGACTGCTGTTGTTTTTTGTTGAAATACTGGATCTCATCAAGATACAGTAAAATCCCGCCGCTTCCCATCAGCGTGCCGGTCTCCTCGATGACTTCCTTCACGTCCGCAAGGCTGGCGGTGGTGGCATTGAGCCGCCGGAGCGTCATGCCGGACTGCTCCGCCACGATGTTGGCCGCTGTGGTCTTGCCGGTACCGGGCGGGCCGAAGAAGATCATATTCGTGATGTGCCCCGACTCCACCATGCGGCGAAGCACGCCGTTTTTCCCCACAAGCTGATCCTGCCCCACCATATCGTCGAAGCTGCGCGGTCTTACCTTATCGGCAAGTGGTCTGTTCATACAGCATCACTCGCTTTTCGGCGCAGATTCAATGTATACGCTGTGGGACGGGAATGCGAAGGACAATCCCATTTCCTCTACGATATCCATGACAGCAAAGTTTACTTTGCCGCGCATAATCGCCTCATCTGCAGGCGAACCGGTCAGCGTATAGAAACGGATGGAGACCGTCAGTGCGCTGTCTCCGAAATCCGCGAAGCCAACCATAATGCCGTCTCTCCGGATATCATCACGATTCTCCAACATTTCGGTGATGCGGCGGATAAGCTCCTCAAGCTGCGCGCGTGTTGTGGAATAGGTCACGCCGATTTCAAAAACAACACGGCGGCGGTCAATTTTTGTCCAGTTGGTGATGTTAGCGGAGCTGAGCGTCTTATTCGGAATGATAATCAGCGCCTGATCGAGTGTGCGGATGCGAGTGGAACGAAGCCCCATCTTTTCCACCGTTCCGGCAACACCATCCACTTCAATGTATTCGCCAATCTCGAAAGGATGGTCGAGCATGACAGTAATACTGCCGAAGATATTGGCCGCGATGTCCTGAGCCGCCAGTGCAAATGCAAGGCTGCCGATGGACAGTCCGGCGATAAGGCTGGAAATATCACCAACCCAGTTCTGCAGGATGGTAATCACCCCGAAAACGATGACAACCGCCTTTGCCGCATAGGTAATGTAGCTGATGGCAATATCATCCATATGCGTCTCTGTTTTGGAGGCAAGACGCCCCAGCACGGTCTTCAAATGCCCTGCCGCATTATAAAGCATCCAGAATACCGCAAAGAGCAGAAGTGTCGATACTGTATTTGCAACAATGGTGGCGAAGCCGCCAGAGAGATGCAGCACTGTCGCACCAAGCTTGATAGCAAGCGTCATGACAGCGAGGCGGATGGGGCGATCGATGATAGCAATCACATCTGAAGCGACGGAGCCTGTGCCATCGTCCTTTGCTGTCTTTTTTTCGATGAGTCTGAATACGCATTTGCTGATAAAGCCCTTAATAAGCAGTCCAATAACAATAATCAGAAGGCACAGCAGAATGCGCCAGATGTCCACGGTCAAAAAGTCGAGAACGAAGTTCTCAATGTTGTTTAATAAGCGCGAAAGGATATCCATAATATTCACCTCATAAAATTAAATTCTTGCAATTTCCTGCTGCTTTGCCGCCGCCACCGCAGCTTCAAACAGCTCCATATTTTCACACAAATTGGCCAGCCGGAACCGAAGCTCACCATGCTGGCGCACATCCTCGTCCCCACTCCGCAGAAAATCTCCCGGGCCTCGCTCGCCAAGGTCAAACTCCGCGATCTTGAAGCCGTCGAAGGTGGTGCGCATCACTTCAAGCCGATCCGCCGCACGACTGCCGGACTTGGAATCCGACACTAAAATGCAGTAGGATTTCGCCGCGCCGCGTCCCACACGTCCGCGCAGCTGATGGAGCTGGGAGAGTCCGAACCGCTCCGCATTCTCCACGATCATCAGCGTGGCATTGGGAACATTCACGCCCACCTCGATGACCGTGGTGGACACCAGCACATCAAGCTCTCCCGCGGCAAAACGCCGCATCACATCATCCTTGTCCGCCGGCTTCATTTTGCCGTGAACGCATCCGATGCGAAGCTCCGGAAGGGCCTCGGAAAGCGTCTCTGCCCACACCGTCGCCGCCTTGGGCGGAGACTTGGGGCGCATGATCTCTTCCACATCATAGCCGAAATCGAACAGACGGATATCCTCCTGCGTCACCTCACCGCTCTCCGCTTCCTCCACGGACGGGCATACCACATACGTCTGATGCCCCTCCGCGTGCTGTTTGCGGATGAAGCCGTTGAGCCGCTCCCGGTAGCCCTCATTGACCACGAAGGTCTCCACCCGCTGTCTGCCGGGCGGAAGCTCATCCAGCACCGACATATCTAAATCACCGTACAAAAACAGTGCCAGCGTGCGCGGGATGGGAGTTGCGCTCATGGTCAGCTGATGACAGGAATCGCCGCCGCCTTTGCGGAGGAGAGCTTCCCGCTGACCGACACCAAAGCGATGCTGTTCATCGCAGATGACAAGCCCCAGCTTCGCAAACTGCACATCCTCGGTGATGAGCGCATGAGTGCCCACCACAAGCCCCATGGAGCCGTCTGCAAGAGCCGCGAGCAGTGCTTTTCTCGCCGCGCCCTTAACCGAGCCAGTGAGCAGGCCACAGGAGATGCCGAGCTGTTTGAGCAGCGGTGCAAGCTCATTGTAATGCTGTACCGCCAGAATCTCCGTCGGTGCCATCAGTGCGCACTGCACGCCGTTTTTCATGGCGATATACGCCGCCGATGCCGCGACGATGGTCTTGCCGCTTCCCACATCGCCGGACACCAGTCTGCGCATGGGCTTTCCGGAGGCCAGATCCTCCGCGATCTGCGAGATGGCACGGGTCTGGGCACCGGTGAGCGCATAGGGGAGCTTTGTCGTGAGGGGCGTGATGTCGCCGTCTGTCAGTGCAGGCGCGGTGCAGGATTTCTCCGGCTTTTTGCCGCTTCCCAGTGCAAACCGGTACAGCTCCTCGAAGATAAGCCGGCGCTTGGCGATCTCCAGCACCTCGAAATTCTCCGGTGCATGGATGCCCCGGATGGCTTCGGAAATGGTACAAAGATTGTTCTGCTCGCGTATTTCATCGGAGAGGATCTCCGGAATGCTGTCGATCTCCTCCAGTGCGCGGCCCACAAGCTTTGCCAGCAGTTTTTGCGTGATGCCCGCCGTCAGCGGATAGACTGCCACCAGCGCCGGAAGCTCCACGCCTTCGATGACCGGTTCGACCACCGGTGAATTCAGAATATTTTTGCCCTTATCCCTCGTCAGCTTGCCGTAGAACCGGTACTCGCCGCCCTTGATGATGGAATCCTTCACAAAAGGCTGATTGAAGTATAATATCTCGCAGCTGCCCGATTCGTCGAAGGCTTTCAGCTTGCTGATGGTCATTCCCCGGCGGATCATGGTGTTCTGCACATCGGAGGCGGCGGTGAGGATAAAGGACGCCGTTTCGCCCGGGACAGCATCCGCCAGCGGCTTCTCATTGCCGCGGAATTCGTAGCCCCGCGGGAAATGATACAGCAATGCCCCCACAGTTTCGATGCCAAGCTTTGCAAGTGCCGCGGCCCGTGCTTCGCCGACGCCCGGCAGATACCGCACATCGGTATCAAATGTCAGAGCCATATGTCACATCCTTTTTTGATTTACAAGCCCCGGAAGCCCTTACCGATAACCTCGCTGGAATTGGTAATCATCATAAAAGTCGTGGGGTAATGCTCCTTGAGCCAACGCTGCAGGCGGAGTGCCTGATACCGGTTCATGGCGGCACTGATCATGTATCTGCGGGAGTGGGTGAAGCCGCCGACACCCTCAAGCACCGTACAGCTGCGCTTGATCTCCTTGGTAATGAAATCCGTGATCTCCTCCGGGTGATCGGTGATGATGGAGAAGCATTTGCTCATATGGATGCTGTCGATCACCGTGTCGATGAACATGGTCTTCATGATCATGCCGAGGACGGAGAACAGTCCCGTTTCCACACCGAACAGGAATGCCAGCGCAGTGATGCCGGCATCGCTGATCATAAGTGCCGTTCCAATGTTCATGCGGGAATATTTTCGGAGGATCATCGCGATGATATCCGTGCCGCCGGTACTGCCGTCACAGTTGAACAGGATGGCCGAGCCGACCGCCGGAAGGGCGATGGCGAACACCAGCTCAAGAAGCGGCTGGCTCGTCAGCGGCGCATCCAGGGGAATGAGCCACTCAAACAGCATGAGCGCGCCGGAAAGGGTGGCCGATCCCACCACGGTCTTGAGTCCGCAGTCCCGTCCCACAAGAAGAAAGCCCAGCACGAGCATGAGCGCGTTGATGACGGTGGCAATGGTACTTGCACTGGAAATGCCGAAATAGTTGCCGAGGATGACAGAGATACCGCTGACACCGCCGGTGGAGAAATTGTTGGGAAATTTAAAGAAATAGACGCCCAGTGAAACGAACAGCGCACCGATCACGCAGAGGGCATATTCCTGTACTGTCTTTTTGATGTTTTTCATGTGGTCATTTTTTCGCAGATGCAAAGTATGTACCCACGTGCTCGCCGTCGCTGATGCGATAGAGCACTTCGGGATTTTTTCCGTTGACAATGAGCATGGGAATGCCGGCTTCCGTCACGATCTGCGCGGCCTTGATCTTGGTGATCATACCGCCGGTGCCGCGATCCGTACCCGCACCGCCTGCATAGGAAAGGATGGTATCGTTGATCTCATCCACGCGGGAGATCAGCTTCGCATCGGAGTTTTTCCGGGGATCGCTGTCATAGAGGCCATCGATATCCGACATATTGATAAGGATATCCGCCCCGCAGACCAGCGCAACATAAGCGGACAGTGTATCGTTGCCGCCGAACTGCAGCTCCTCCGTGGAGACGGGGTCGTTTTCGTTGACAATGGGCACACATCCCAGCTTCAGAAGCTCGCGGAAGGTGTTTTCCGCCATATTCCGGCGAATGGGATTGTCGATGATGTCCTTGGTCATGAGCATCTGCCCCACGGTGTGACCGTATGCGGCAAAAAACTGCTCGTATACCTGCATCAGACCGGCCTGACCGATGGCAGCCAATGCCTGCTTTTCCTCCAGACTTTCCGGACGGCGGCCGAGTCCCAGCCGGGAGATTCCCGCCGCAACCGCACCGGAGCTGACCAGCACCACCTCATGTCCCGCATTCTTGAAATCCGACAGAATGCGCACAAGAAGCTCCATGCGCCGCAGATCCAGATTTCCGGTCATATGCGTCAGGGTGTTCGAGCCGATCTTGACCACAATCCGCGCATTATTTTGAAGTACACTCATTTGTTTTGCTTCTCCATATTGATAGAATACCGGCTGTAATCGGAAAGTGAATGAACATTTTTTTAACATTTTGCGTTTGCTATTTGCAAAACGCAGTTTTTATATTATAATATATGTAATACCTTCCGATACAAGCCCACTTTATATTATAACTTGAATCGGAAAAAAATTCAATACCAAATTGAAATTTAATCTATTATTTGCAAAAAAATGAGGGATTGACATTAAAATCGATACACCTGAGCTGCTTGCCCCCTGCGGCTCGCCGGATGCGCTGGATGCCGCTATTGCGGCAGGTGCCGATGCGGTCTATTTCGGAGGCTCGGCATTCAATGCGCGCATGAATGCCAAAAACTTTGCGGGCGATGCTCTGCGCGATGCCATCGATAAATGCCGCGCTCATAATGTCCGCACCAATATCACGCTCAACACGCTGGTTCACACAAAGGAAATGCGGGATGTGCTCACCTACGTCGAGGAGCTGTATACCCTCGGCTGTGACGCGCTCATCGTCGCCGATCTCGGCGCGGCACGGCTCATTCACCGCTATTTCCCCGATCTTGAGCTGCACGCCAGCACACAGGCCGCCGGGCACAACATCGCCGCCGCCGAGGAACTGGCAAAGCTGGGCTTTTCCCGCATGGTGGCGGCCAGAGAGCTGTCGTTCTCCGATCTGTCATCGCTCTGCGAACACTCGCCCATCGAGACGGAGCTGTTCATCCACGGTGCTATCTGCGTGTCCCAGTCGGGCCAATGCCTTGCAAGCTCGCTCATCGGCGGCAGAAGCGGCAACCGGGGCGAATGCGCACAGCCATGC
>SVSO01000104.1 GCA_015064195.1 Oscillospiraceae bacterium | reverse complement strand
CCCCACGACATGCCGTTGTTGTCGATCATGCACATCGTTCGGGAGTCAACGCCCCAATCGCGCAGGATCTTCCCGCGCCCATATGCGCTGCGGCACAGCTCTTCAAAACCGAGAGCGTGGGTGTGATTGCCCGCGATGCCGGCACAGAGGCCGATCTTTCCGGGACGGATGTAGTCGCGCAGCATCGCTTCCGCCGCGTCAGCGCCGCGGTCGGCGGGGAAGTTTTCCCAGAACCAGCGGCCTTCCATCGTGTAGCGGTAGCGGTTTTCCTCCGGGCGATCGTCGGTGGCATCGCACAGCGCGGCGGCTTCATCGAGGAATTTTTCCGAATACAGGCGCTGATGGTATTGGGAATTGTGCAGGCCGATGTCGGTGTGCGAGGAGATCATGACGTAGAACGTCCACTCACGCGGCTTTTTCCAGATCGAGTCCATGCTAAAAAGCTGCTCGCCGGACAGCGTGCGCAGCTCCCAGCATACGGCGGTATCCTCGCTCCGGCAGGGCAGAAGCAGCTCGGTGCGGTATTCGCCCGCAGAGACGGGGATTTCCTCGGTGACGAGGATTTCCCCCGATGCTTTGTCAATGATGCGGAGCAGAACGTGGCCGGTGGTGTCCGAGGTAAAGCGGAGCTTTGTCAGCTGACGCCCATCCTTTGTGATGAGCGATACGGGTGCAGCGGTGAAATTAGTGATAACCATGATGTGCCTCCAATTTCAAATAATGTGGGATGTGTCGGATTGTAGAACCGTTTCTACAGCTATTTATAAATGGCATTTCCCGGCGCGGAAGTCCCGCGGGGTCATGCCGGTGATGCGTTTGAAGGTTTTATTGAAGTTTGCGAGATTTTCAAAGCCGGATTCCTGTGCAATCGTGAGAATAGATGCGTCCGATTCATGCAGCAGGGAGACGGCGCGTTCTACACGCCGATTCAAAAGGTAGCTGTACGGCGACATACCGGTAACGGCTTTGAAATGTGTGGAAAGGTGAGAGCGGCTCATATTCGCCGCACGGGCGATCTCCTCTAACGTGATCGGCTCGGTGAGGTGCGCGTGGATGTAGGATACGGCGTGCTGCACGTCGTCAAGCCGCTGGGAGCTCTCCACTTTTTCAGGAGCGATGCCCTCCGGCAGCATCAGCCGTGTCAGTGTTATCAGCAGCGTCAGGAGCGCATGGCGGATCTCGAAGCGGTTTTCTTCCGGATCGGCGGCGAGGGTAAGGATGGCTTCCATGGGTTCACGCATATCCGGGAAATGATGTCGGATCGGCACCTCTCGGTTGACCAGTGCCTGCAAACGGCTGCCGGCGATGAAATCCGCGCAGAGATTCCAGAGAAAATACGGCGAGATATGGATGTTGAAGGACAGAAGCTCCGGCGTTGTAATGGTGGGCACGCAGTGCTGCTCATTGGCACGCACGAGAAACAGATCACCGGGACGCGCATTGTACCGCTCGCTTTCCAAATAATAGAAACCCTCGCCCGACAGGATACAGCCAAGCTCAAGCCCGGCGTGATGATGCACACGGAATTGACCGGACTTCGCGGTTTTGCTGCTGTCAAAAACGGTAAATAGCAGTTGGCCGGATACCTCCGAATAAAACGAAGTATTCATGTTTGCCTCATTTTTGGTAAATCATATCAATATTCTGGCGGAATATTGCAGAAATCCGATTTTTTGTGTGTTATAATTAAATTATACAGGAATACCCCTTATTTGTCAAGAGCGGATATTCCGAAAAACTGATGCAATCTACCAATTTTAGGAGGAACCATATGCTGCTTACCGATTATTTCCGTTCCACACCTGACTTAACGTGGGACATCGCACTGTCCTGTGGCGTGACCCACGGCACCATCCGCCTGCCGGAGGATGCCGCCTTCGATGTGACATCCGCCGCGCATCTGCATACCGTCTGCGAGCGCTTTCGTGCCCGCGGCATCACGCCCGTCATCGTGGAGCCGCTGCCCAATGAGCTGCACGACCACATCAAGATGGGCGACGCGATGCGGGACGAATGCATCGAAAAGTTCATCGTTCTGATGAAAAATCTCGCCGCAGAGGGCATTCACACCGTCTGCTTCAACTTCATGGCGCACTACGGCTGGACTCGCACGGCGAACAATCTGCCGGAGCGCGGCGATGCGGCGGTGACAGGCTTCGATCTGGCGGAATTTTCACCGGATGAGACGGTGCTGACCCATGATCAGATGTGGAAATATTACGAATACTTCGTCAAAGCCGCCGTGCCGTATGCTGAAAAATTCGGCGTGAAGCTGGCACTTCATCCCGACGATCCGCCCCTTGCAAATCTCGGCGGTGTGGCACGCATCTTCACCAGCCTCGATGCCATCAAGCGGGGTATGGCTGTCATGGATTCGTCCAACCTCGGCGTGACATTCTGTCAGGCCTGCTACCGGCTTATGGGTGAGCGGCTGGAGGATGCGATCCCGGCACTCAGAGACAAAATCTTCTTCATCCATTTCCGAAACGTCTGCGGCGATAAAACCTGTTTCCGGGAGACCTTCCACGACAATGGCGAGATCGACATGGCGGCAGCGATGCGGCTGTATGTCGAAAACGGTGTGGATGTTCCCATCCGCGTGGATCATGTGCCCACTATGCCGTGGGAGCAGTCAGATGTGGCCGGCTATGATGCCATCGGAAGGCTGTTCGCAATCGGGTATCTGAAGGGAATCATCGAAGGAGTGGAGCATGGAAATCTGTGAATTTGGCGGTGAGGGCTACATGCCGCTGACAGCATATGGGGGCTGGCGGGTGGCCATTATCAATGCCTGTGAGAGGCTGCAGGAAGAAAACCTCAGACGGATGGAGCGGCATCTCGGAACGGATGAGGTGTTCATTCTGCTGGAAGGAGAGGCCGCGCTGTATACTGGAGCACAAAAAAAGCGATTCCCGATGGAGCTTGGGAAGCTGTACTGTGTGAAGTGCGGCGAATGGCACTGCATTTCGATGAAGCCGGGAGCAAAAGCCGCAGTAGTTGAAAATGATGATGTTGGGAAAGCGAATACGGAATATTTATACTTTGCATCCGAAGGATAATATGAGGTTCAATTTTTTAATGCAAAACTGCCCACATCGCAGGGGCATCCTTCAAGCTGATTCAGAAATATGCGTCCCACATGAAAGCGTAGAATCGAAGTGCGTTAATCAGAAAAGTAAATAAATCGAGCTTCTGCATGAAAAATGCAGGAGCTTTTATTTTTCTGAGAATCAGACACAGCTGTCCTGTAATTTCAAAATGTATGAATCTGACAATACCTGTAAAAAATACACAGGAGGTGATACTATTGCATGAAAACAAAATCGAGATCGGCGAAATCGTGTACGAGATTCACCGCATCTACTGCGGACAGAAATCTGCAGCAAATCTGATCGAAGATCAGCTATTGAAAGCAGAAAGCCAGATCGAGCCATTGACAAACCCCACAGTCATCGTGTATAATAATGATAGTGGTGCCGGTATGTCGAAGGAGGTTCCATGAAAACCGGCAAAATTATTCTGGCATTCGCTTATCTGCGGCTTTCCCGCGAGGAAATGCAGGGCGGCGAATCCGGGAGTATTACCAATCAGCGAATGATTATCACAAACTACTGCCGCCAGAACGGCATTACCCTTGTCCGGGAATTTTCGGACGACGGCTGGTCGGGCGGAAACTTCGAGCGTCCGGCGTTTCAGGAAATGATGCGTCAGCTCGAAACCGGACAGGCCAACACCGTCATCACCAAGGATTTATCCCGCCTCGGACGCGATATGCGCGAATCGAGTTACTTGGCCGAGCAGTTCTTCCCCGAAAACGGCATCCGATATATCGCCATTTCGGACAACTTTGACACCGATCATGACAACATCATGGCACCGTTCCAGTTCGCAATGAATGAGGTCTATCTCCGCGACGGTTCGCGGAAGGTCAAGGATGTGCTGAAAAACAAGCGGGAAAACGGCTTATACTGCGCCTGCCCGCCCTATGGCTACAAAAAGGACAGCCGCAACAACAACCAGCTCGTTCCCGATGAAATGACCGCTCCCGTGGTGCAGCGCATCTTCGCGCGTGCCGCAGACGGCGATTCGTCCCGGCAGATCGCCCTTGATCTGAACGCGGACGGAATCATTCCGCCGCTGAAATACCGGGTGCTTTACCGGGATGCGTTCAGCGAGGAGGGGGCAGCGCGGGTGTCCGACACATGGAATTACACGACGGTGAAACGAATTCTGAAAAATCGTGTCTATCTCGGTCATACCGTTCTCGGACGCAGCCGCAAAGTCAGCGTGAAATCGAAGAAAAAGGTCAGCATCCCGCGTGAAGATTGGGCAGTGACCGAGGACACGCATGAACCGTTGGTGACAGCGACGATGTTCGAGCGTGCGCAGGAAAACATGGGACGCGGGACGAAGAATTACAGGCAGTATGAGCACGTCCGCAAAAGCATCTTCTCCGGCATTGCCGTCTGCGAAAAATGCGGTTATTCCCTTTGCTCCTGCGGCACCGTCTACAAGGGCGAACGGGAAAAATACTGGTATCTTTCCTGCACGCATCAGCGGCAGGATATCGCCGAGCCTTGTGAGGGCGTGCGTATCCGTTACGCGGATCTGCTGGAAATCGTCCGGCGCGATCTCAATGCCCTGCTCTCTCTCAGTGATGATGACATCAACGAAATGGTACAGAGCTTAGTCGATCGAGAAGCGTCAACCGACAATCTGCAGACGAAAAAGCTCCAAATCGAAAAAGCGCAGGTGCGCTTGTCCACCATCGACAAGATCATCACGAAGCTCTACACCGACAACGCGGAGGGACGGCTGGATGACAGCCGCCTCAATTCGATGGTAGCCGAGCTGGAACGCGAAGCGGCGGGGCTTAATACGATGATCGAGGAGCTTGCCACGGCGGGTCAGGCGGAGCGGATCGAAAGTAACTACGCACGGTTCTTCCGGCTGGCGAAGGAGTACACGAAGATCGAAGCCCTCGACCGTGATACACTGCTGACCTTTGTTGAGAAGATCGAGATCGGCCCCAAGGTTCTGCCGGAGGGCATCAAAGTCGCCTCACGCAGAAACACGCCATACCGGCAGAGTGTGCGGATTTTCTACAAATTCATCGGCGAGCTGGAGGGCGAGCCGATCAGAACCATGTCACAAGCTGTTAATAATTAAGGACCAAAAAAGTGGCTTTCCACGGCGTTTTTAAGATGGAACGGGAACATCAGGGGAGGTTGGTGTCAACCTGAAGCAGGGCTACAACGGCGAGCTGACCTCCAAGCAGGCAGGCTCCGTGGGTGGTCAGATGGTCAAGAACGTGCGACCCGTACGAAGCGCGAAATTTGAGCGGGCGAGCCGCACGCGTGAAGAACATAAAACTACTGTGACATATACTTTCAGCCTCTTGGTATGACACGAGCGGGTGAAAGCAGGAAAAATCCGCGATGAAGCATATTCGCAGCGGTGACGAATACGGTCCTATGTATTGATTTCATCAAAATATGGATCATTATGCTTGTGCCCGACAGACGGCCGCCCGACAGGCTGTTTGGTTATGCCTTGATTTTCTTACCCATGACAACTGCTGCGGCAAGAGCTGCAGTCATAGCGACTACTGCCCAGATTGCAGTATCAGCAGTAGCGGGGGATTCGTCCACATTGCCGGGCACGACAACTACGGTCTTGGTGAACTTTGCGTCAGCAAAGGAACCGCAGTCGTTGTTGGGAACATCACCGCCGGTAAGGATCTGAACCGCGAAGGTCTTTGCGCCCTTCACGTCAACGGAAATGTTGGCAACTTCGCCCCATCCGACAACGCCTTCGTCCTTTACTTCACCGTCAACCAGAATCGCGTAGCCGATCTTGCCGTTAGCGATACCCTCGGTTTCAAGGGTGTTAGTGTTGCTCTGAAGAGGGCCGCCGTTTTAGTTTCCGTCGTCTTTACCGAAGACTGCGGTGAATGTATCAACATCCAGCGCGCTGATGTCGTATACGAACTCGGTAGTAGGCTTGTCATCGTTGCTTGCATGGGAGGAAATGCCCTTGGCATACTGAGTGCCGGCAATGGAGATGGGACCGCCGTAGTAGGAGCAAACATCGATGCCCAGCTTCCAGTTATCGTTGCGGATAACAGAGGAGGTGGGAGTCAGATCGCTCAGGTAGATCACATCGTCGGCAGCGGAAAGCTACAGAGCGCCGGTGATCGCTAACATAACTGCGAGAATGACAGTAAGCAGTTTTTTTCATATGAATCACTCCAATTCCTGAAAGGTTTGATTTGAATATTTTTATCTTTTCGTTGGGTTTTTTATCTGATTTTGATGCTTGATGCCAGTCGGGCGGCCGTCTGCCGGGCACAAGCGAGAAGCTTCAGCGTTAATTTTTGCGGTAGATCATCGCATAAGCCCATGTGGTGGAATCGCTGTTATAATTGCCGTTATTGTTGACCACCAGTCGGATGCAGTCCGCATCGGTGATGTCAAAATCCAGCACTTGGAAGGTCGCGCCGCCGACGGTTTTCGTCTTTGCGATCTCCTCGTATTTGCCGTCGCCCGTCTTGATCTCCACACTGCAGATCGTGCCGTTGCCGTTCGTCGTATTCTGCGGCGAGCCGACGATGGCATAGAAGCGATTGCAGTCGTAGCCGCTGATATCAAATTCAATCACGCCGTCCTTGTCGCTCTGGGGATGGAGTCCGATGCCCTTTTCGTAGGGGGTACCGGAGACGCTCAGCGTCTGCTCTGTATAGTTCACATCCTTGCCCGGCGTGCGCTGGGGATTTGCGGTGTTGGAGTCCGCCATGTTGACCCGCCAGTAGAGGCACTTGTCCGTGCCGATGAGGTCACTAAGGTAAACCTGACTTCCTTCCGCCATGCCGGTGAAATCCACCTCGACAATGTACGGGTCATCCATGACAACCGTCACGCTCATCGCCTTTTTGCCGTTCAGCAGAACGACAAGCTCGCCGGATTTCTTGTTGGTAAGGCCGGTGATCTTACCGAACCGGTCGATCTTCGCATTGGGGCAGTCTTTGCTCGTGAACTCCATTGTCACATCGCCGAGAATTGCCGTATGATCGAGGCTTGCCGGAACCAGCACCGCTTCGGAGAGCGTAAGCACCGCCGTATCGTCGTCCCGGTAGATTTTTTTGCCGTCAAAGCTGCGCAGAACAATGTCCTCTGCTGTGCGTTCTGCGGATTTTCCCGCATCCTTTGCCATGAGAATCTGCGCCAGATGGAAGCCTGCATCGCCGCCCATCTCGTTGTAGCCTTTCTGAAGATAGTGCTGATCCGGGTAAGTCGTATTGGACGCGCTGGAAATATAAGGCGGCATCAGCGCATCTTTCGCCGCTTCGGTTTTGCCGATCATCTTTGTGATGCCCCGGTCCTCCTCATAGTAAACCGCATCGGAGGCGAACCATTCCTTGACGGAATCGTCGGAATACCAGTTCTCCGTGATGTTTGAGATAAGATGAATGTCGGAGGTGTCGAAGGTCTTGCCGCTTACTTTTATGGAATCGTTCAGGCACATGGCATACTGTGCCACACGCGGGCCGGAGAAAACAATGTTGTCCGGTCGGATGTAATCCGGCTTGCCCGACCACGAGCGGACTGCCAGAATTCCCGTGAAGGTGAAGGGCTTGTCTGCGCCATCCACCACATTTTTGCAGTTCGAATTGAGGAGGTTGTGCATGGTGTAGAAATGCGCAAGATAGCTTTCGGCGCTCATACCGATGCGGCAGTCTGTCTCACCCTGCAGCCAGATGTATCCGGCGCGGACGATGTCGTACCGATCGCGGTATTTCTCCAGTCCCTGTGCACAGTCGTTGTAAATATCCATGGCATTGCCGAGGGAATCCGATTTTGTCTGGAACAAGCCGATGGATGCACCGCCGTGAGCCGCCTGAATGAGCAGGCACTTTTCGCCGGTGGCCTTGTAATACTGATCCGCGAATGCGCCGAAGAGTCCCTTGACGCCGACGACGGACAGACTTCTGGTGTTATTTAACGTTCCCCAGTAAGCCGTACCCCGCGCAGGCTTCACGGCAAGATCCTCATTGCCGGTGGAGATCACCGTCATGTTGGACTGTCCGATGCAGAGAATCACCGCCAGCTTCGCCTTTTCCACGGTAACGGTAACTGTTTTGTCATCCGATGTGATTTCGGCAGTTCCGATGCCCACTGCATGAAGGGTGTTGCCGTCCAGCACCTCCACAATGCTCTCATCGGAGCTGAGCAGGAGCGCGGCCTCGTCCACGTTGAAATAATCGTCGTAGGCCAGGACGGTGGGAATGCCGTCCTGCTCCGGCTGTGTATCCGTCGGATCGCCGGCAGTCTCACTGCCGCATCCGCCGAGTGTCATGGTTATCATCAGCACAAGCAGCATCAGCAGGAGTGATACAAGCGTGCGCGGGTGGGGAATTGTTCTTTTTTTCATCAAAGCCTCTGTTCCTGGAACTGTAATCGATTACATTCTTTTGCAGAAAAACCATCGAAATCGGCGAAATTGTAAACGATTACAAAGTTTCCGTTTATTATTTTTTCACATTTTTGACGATTTGTCAAGGCGGTGGCGCATTTCCTTCATAAAAGAATCGGGTGTGAACGGATCTTATCCGTGCACACCCGTCCGATTTACGCTAATTTTTCAAAGAGAACGACCTTCGCCTGACGCTTTTCGGGAATGCACAGCTCATATCCCGCCGAAAGGGATGCACCGGTGAATACGCCAAGCTCGCCGTCGTCAATATCCCACAGCCGATAGGACGCCTCCGGGCACAGGCCGGACAGCGCGAACGTCATTTTATCCGTCTCGCAGTCCTTGCGGCGGAATGCCATGATAAGGCCCTTTTCGCCCTCATAGCCGCACCGCTCAAAGGCCAGCCATTCCTCATCCGAAAGTGTGTAGGGCGTCAGCGGATAATGATCGAGCTGCATGAACGGCGCGATGACCTCGATATCCTCGATCATCTTGTGATACCATGCGCCCTCCTCATCGCTTAACTCCCACTTGGGGGCTGTAATTCCGACGCTGGAGCGGATGGAGCTGCGGACGCGGTAGGTGTCCATTGCCACATGGGGATAGCCCGAGCAGGAGCCGACGGAATCGCCGCTGACCGGATACCATCTGGAAATGCCCCATGTGTGGCCCTGAATGCCCTCGGGATCGTAATTGGGGCCTGCGCAGAAATAGTCACTGGAGCACATGATCGGCACGCTGTAGAAGCACATCCGGAAATCCTGCCGCCGTCCGCCGGAAGCGCAGTTGTCAATGACGATATGCGGATACGCCGCCAGCAGCTGTTCAAAGAATGCATACAGACCGTTATAATAATGAAGCTCTGTCAGGCCGTCACGCTCTTTGCCGTCATGCGCACGGAATACCGGCTCGGGATCGAAGTTGAAGTCAATGCGGAAGACGGTCATCTTCGTGTCATCGATGATCCGCGCCAGCTTTTTGAAGATGAAATCCCTTGCCCGGGGATCGGCCATATTCACCATATTGATGTTTCCATCGTTCGGCTTGCGCAGATACAGCTCCGGATGCTCTTTGACCGCAGAGGATGCATCCACCG
>SVSO01000103.1 GCA_015064195.1 Oscillospiraceae bacterium | reverse complement strand
ACAAAATCCTGAACCGCATTAATGTCGTTGGTGAGGCGGGTGACCAGCGAGCCGGTGGTGAATTTGTCCGTCTGCTGGAGAGAAAGGCTCATGACCTTTTTGAACGCATCATTGCGCAGATCGTTGCCGAATCGCTGAGCGGCGTTGGATGCGAAGGCGGCGGACAGAATGCCGAACAGACCGCCGACCGCTGTCAGTCCCAGCATCAGGATGCCGGTGGAAATGATGAGTGCCAGATCCTGACCGATGACGCCCTGATTGACGATCTTCGCCATGAGCTTGGGCTGCATCAGGTCGATTGTCACCTCGCCGATCATGGTGAGGGGCGCAAGGATGGCAAAGATCCAGTAAGGTTTCAAATATTTCGCCAGTTTCATTGAAGTTCCTTTCTTTTATGATCATTCGCGGTCTTCGATGAGATTGTCGATGACGCGGTTGAGAAGCTCGGACAGAACAGAGATTTCATCGTCTGAAAGTCCGGACAGCGCCACCGCGTCGCCTTCTTCGTGAAGCACGCGGATCTTGTCGTCGATGGCCTTGCCTTTATCCGTGAGATAAACCAGCGTCTGGCGCAGATCGTCCTCATTGTCGCGGCGGATGACAAGCCCGTCCCGCTCCATTTTTTGCAGAGTGACGCTGATGGTGGGGGGCTTCAGGTGCGCGGCCTTGACCAGATCCAGCTGGGTCACGCCGGGCTTCATGCGGGCGAGATGGTAGATGAGCATCCGATAGGAGCTTGGCAGACCGTCATGCTCGGACTGACGGCGGAGTCGGTCGTGGTAGAGCTTGGCGGCATCGTGGATGCGCATCATGGCATTGTAATGTTTGTCGAGTCGGCGCTTGGGGAGAGATTCAAAAAATTCTTCCGGTAATGGCTTGGGGTTCATGAGGTTACTCCTTTCTTAGTTAGGAAACTAACAAATATTATAGCACAAATTGACAGCGTTGTCAAGCGTTTTTAAGCAAAAAAAACCCGGACGGAAAACCGTCCGGGGGATGATCTTATTCCATTGCGAGATAGGTATCGATGAGCTTCTGCAGGCCCTTCTGACCGGACGGCTCCATCTTGGCATACCAGGAGGAGAAATCGTTGGTTCCCTCGGATGCGAGACTGCGCAGATAACCGAGATTTGCGATCTGCGTCGCGTAAACGTAGCCAAAGTTGGTGTAGGCGGATTCGGAGATGATGTCCAGCACCTTGGAAGTCTTGTCGTCGCGGGAATATTTCACCTTGAGCGCGACCTCGAAGTAAGCCGGCGTGACGCTGATGTAGTTGTAATAGCCCATGGCTTCGCAGACTGCGCCGATCTTATCCGTCTTTTTGGACGTTACCGGCGTGACAAACAGTGTCGTACCGTCATGAACCAGCGCGCGGTATTCCTCATCCTCGGCATATTTGGGGAAGTTGACGATGCCGTAGTCCGTCTCCATCTCGCGCAGAGAGTCGGCGTGGCGGAACCAAACGGGGCAGAACAGGTAATATCCGCTCTTGAAATCGCCGATCTGGCGGTTGAACGTGCCGTCCGTATCGATGCGGAAACCGGGATTTTCATAATAGAGACTGTAGAATTTGTTGACATAATCCACGGTCTTTTCGTTGTTGAGGGTCAGCTCGGGGATTCCGTCTGCATTTTTCGTCGTGGATGTGATGCCGCAGGCGTACTGATAATGCTCCACGGATTTCGTTTTGTTGCCGAATGCACCGAACCGGTCGCCTTCATCCGAGACGGTGTTGCCGTTGAGATCGATGTAGGCATCGGTACACATTTTTGCAAAGCGGTCGAAGGTCCACTTGCCGTCGAATACAATATCGTACATCCCGTCCGCGTCGCCGTACAGCTCCTCATACATTTCCCGGTTGTAGTAGACCGAGCCGAGGGATTTCATGCGCATCAGGGAAATATCGCCCAGCAGGAAGAAGATCGTGTCGTTGCCGACCACCATTTCATTCATATATTCCGTATTCCACCACGGCATTTCCCAGTCGATGTAGGTATCATCGGCAAAATTGTGGAAGTAGCCATTGGTGACGAGCATGGCCGTGTACGCCTGATGCGTCGAGCAGAGGTCGTACAGATCCTCCTGCGCCTTCACCACCGTGCCGATGTGATTGGCGGTGGTTTTTGTGTCATCGCTGAAGCAGATGGGATTGAGCTTACAGTTCAGCAGCTCCTCGATGGCGCGGTTGCGTGCAAATACCGCATCATCCACCACGTCGCCCGTTTCCTCGGCATAGATGTCCTGACGATATACGTCCTCGCCAACATACAGCAGATTGAAGGTCTCGCCGCCGAAGTCGATTTCCGGCAGGCGCAGCTTGGCGTTTTCGCGGTTGATCTCCTCCGGGATATCTGCATTGGAGGCGGTGGTGTCAACGACAGCCGCGGAGGTATCGCCGGTATCCTGCGATACTTCGGATGTGCCGCAGGCTGCGAGGGATGCGAGCATGGCGACAAGCAGAATGAGACTGATTGTATTCTTTTTGTTCATGAAAATTCTCCTTTTTACGATGATAAACCTATTATAACGCAGGAGATCGGATTCGTCAAGCTAAGATTGCATGAAATTGCGGCTGTTTCGGCAAAGTCGGAACGATAGTCCAATGGGGCTGAACGATAAGCAAAAATCCCGGACGGCTTTGCCGTCCGGGATAAATGGTGATTACTGTTCCAGATAGGTGTCGATGAGCTTCTGGAGGCCCGCCTGACCGGTGGACTCTTTCTTTGCATACCACGATGAAAAATCGGTGGTCTTCTGCTTCATCAGATCGCGGAGTGTGCCGAGATAGTTGAGTGTGCTGGAGAACACATAGCCGAAGTTGGTGGAAGCAGAATCGGAGATGAGGTCGAGGATCTGCGCCGTCTTATCATCGCGGGAGTATTTCACCTTGAGGGCGATCTCGTAATAAGCCGGCGTGACGCTCTTGTAGTTGTAGAAAGCCATGGCCTCGCAGACCGCGCCGATCTTGTCGGTGAGCTTCGACGTGACGGGGGTAACGAATACGGTGGTGCCGTTGTGAACCAGCGTCTTGTATTCCTCGTCCTCGGCGAATTTCGGATAGTTGACAATGCCGTAGTCGGTGGTCATTTCGCGAAGCTGCTCGGCTTCGCGGAACCATACGGGGCAGAACAGATACTGGCCGCCCATGAATTCGTCGATGTGGTCGTAAATGCTGGCATCCTCATCCAGATAGAAGCCTTCATTTTCGTAGTAAAGCTTGTAGAATTTCTCCACAAAATTGATGGTGCGCTCATTGTTCAGGGTGAGGGTCGGGATGCCGTTTTCATCCTTTGTGGTAGTGGTCACGCCGCTGGCAAAATGGAAATGCTCCACGGACTTGCTGTAGTTAGCCACCGCACCGTATCGGTCGCCTACATCGCGCTGGCTGTTGCCGTTGAGATCGGCATAACCGCCGCGAACCAGCTCAGAGAACTTGTCCAGCGTCCATTTGCCGTCGAACACGAGATCATACGGCTCGTCGGGATCACCGTAAAGATCGTCGTACAGCTCCCGATTGTAGTAGACCGCGCCGAGGGACTTCATGCGCATCAGGGAAATATCGCCCATGAGGAAGAAAATCTTGTCATCGCCCACCGCCATTTCGCGCATATAATCCAGATTCCACCACGGCATATCCCAGTTGATGTACTCGTCATCGGCGAAATTGTGGAAGAAGCCCTTCATGATGAGCTTGGTGGTGTAGGACTGATGGGAGGAGCAGAGGTCGTACAGATCTTCGCCGGCCATGACGGTCACGTTGATGTGATTGGCCGTTCCCGCTGTATCGTTTTCATACGTGACCGGATTAAAGTCAATGTTCAACAGTTCCTCAATGGCAATGTTGCGGGCGTAGACGGCATCATCCACCACGTCGCCGGTTTCCTCGGCATACACATCCTGCCGATAGATGATATTGTCGCCCACATAAAGCACGTCCACGACAGTACCGCCGAAATCAAGCTCCGGCAGCAGCATCTGCGCGTTTTCACGGTTTATCTCGTCCGAATTGGTGGGATCAGAGCCAGTAGCAGAAACGGGTGTGTCAGCGGAAGCGGACGCAGTTGTGTCGGAGCTTACGGGCGCATCCGACGCGCCGCAGCTTGCCAGCAGTGCCGCCGCCAGCAAAAGAGAGATGACATTTGGTGTATTGTGTTTCATGGTTTGTTCCTCCGAAATGAATAATTTCAATATAATTATATCATCCATCCGGAGAAAAGTAAAGAAACGATTCGCTCATTCTATGAAACAATCGAATCAAAATCCCGGACGGCTTTGCCGTCCGGGATAAAAGCTTATTCAACTTCCAGATAGGTGTCGATGAGCTTGGTGAGCGAATCGTTTGCTCTGGACTCATATTTTGCAAACCACGATCCGAAATCCTTGGTCTTTTTCTGCATCATGTCGCGCAGATCGCCGATACCGGCAATCGGGCCGGAGAATACATAGCCGAAATTGGTGGTTGCGGATGCGGCGATGAGATCCAGCACCTGCGAGGTCTGATCGTCGCGGGAATATTTCACCTTGAGCGCGACCTCGTAGTAAGCGGGAGTGACGCTGACATAGTTGTAGTACGCCATGGCCTCGCAGACTGCACCGATCTTGTCGGCGATCTTCGATGTGATGGGCGTGACGAAAACGGTGGTGCCGTTGTGGACCAGCGTCTTGTATTCGTCTTCCTCGTAATATTTCGGATAGTTGACGATGCCGTAGTCGGTGGTCATTTCACGGATCTGATCGGCATGGCGGAACCATACGGGGCAGAACAGATACTTGCCGTCCATGAATTCGGCGATGTGATCATCGATGCTGGCGTTTTTGTCCAGATAGAAGCCTTCATTTTCAAAATAAAGGGCGTACAGATCGTTGACGAAATTGATGGTGCGCTCATTGTTGAGGGTCAGGCGCGGGATGCCTTCCTCATCGCGGGTGGTGGTGGTGATGCCGCAGGGATACTGGAAATGCTCCACGCTTTTGGAAGCGTTGGCAAATGAGCCGAACTGATCGCCGTCATCGACCTTGGTGTTGCCGTTGAGATCCGCATAACCGCCGCGCACCAGCTCGCAGAATTTGTCGAAGGTCCACTTGCCGTCGAATACGAGATCATAGGGCTCGTCGGGATCGCCGTAAAGCCGCTCATAGAAATCCCGGTTGTAGTAGACTGCGCCGAGGGACTTGAGACACATCAGCGAAATATCGCCCATGAGGAAGAAGATCTTGTCATTTCCAACGGCCATTTCCTTCATGTAATCGAGATTCCACCACGGCATTTCCCAGTTGATGTATTCGTCGTCCACAAAATTGTGATACAGACCCTGCGTGATGAGCTTGGTGGTGTAGGACTGATGACCGGAGCAGAGGTCATAGGCATCGTCATTGGCCAGCACCGTTTTTCTGAGAATTTCGGCGGATTTTACCGTATCGTTGGATGGTGCCAGGTAGTTGAATTTCACATTCAGCAGCTCCTCGATGGCGAGATTGCGGGCGTAGATGGCATCGTCCACCACATCACCGGTCTGCTCAGCAAATACATCCTGCCGGTAAACGATCTCATCGCCCACATACATAATGTTGATCTGCTGTTCGCCGAAATCCAGCTCCGGCAGCATGAGCTTGGCGTTTTCGCGGTTGATCTCCTCCGGCACAGTTTCCTCACCGCCAACAGTGGTAACGGAATCCGGGGAATCGGGAGCGGCGGTGTCCACGGATTCGGACGAGCCGCATCCAGCAAACTGGCTTGTTAAAATGGAACAAAGAAGAAGGATCGAAATTTGTCGTTTCATAGCTGACACTCCTATAAAAATTGATATATGTATTATATCATACCACAAATCGGAAATTGTTAAAATTCCTTGTGGGGGGGGGTAAACAAATTGTAAAATCCCTGTCAGCAAAGCGTAAAATCCCGGACGGTGAAACCGTCCGGGATGAAAGCGTTTGTCAGCTTGCGGTGTAGAGATCGATGATTTTCTGAATACCGGTGATGGCGGCAGCTTCCTTGGAAGCATACCACGAAGCGAATTCCCTGTTGGATTCGACCATGCCGCGCATATAGCCAAGACCTGCCAGATAGGTGGCGTAAGCGTAACCGAAGTTGGTATAAGCGGATTCGGAGATGATGTCCAGCACCTTGGAGGTATTGTCGTCGCGGGAATATTTCACCTTGAGCGCAACCTCAAAGTATGCGGGGGTGACGTTCTGGTAGTTGTAGAACGCCATGACTTCGCAGATCGCGCCGATCTTGTCGGTCTTTTTCGATGTGATGGGCGTGCAGAATACGGTGGTGCCGTTGTGAACCAGCGCCTGATATTCCTCATCCTCGGCATATTTCGGATAGTTGACGATACCGTAATCGGCGGTCATTTCGCGCAGAGCCTCGGCCTCGCGGAACCAGATGGGGCAGAACAGCATGAGTCCGCTCATGAATTCCGACTGATGCTGCTCCATGTTGGTCTTGGGATCGCGGATGAAGCCCTCGTTGTTGTAGTACAGATCCAGCAGCTTTTCGGCGAAGTTGACGGATTTTTCATTGTTGAGTGCCAGCTCCGGAATGCCGTCCTCATTGCGCACGGTGGAGTAGACATCGCAGGCATACTGATAATGCTCGATGGATTTGGTAACGTTGCCGAATGCACCGAAGCGGTCACCGGTATCCACAACGGTGTTGCCGTTCAGATCGGCATAAGCGCCGCGCACCAGCTCGGAATATTTGTCAAACGTCCACTTGCCGTCGAATACCGTCCGGTACAGCTCGTCCGGATCGCCGTAGAGCTGATCGTACAGATCCCGGTGGAAGTACACCGAGCCGAGGGATTTCATGCGCATCAGGGAAATGTCGCCGAACAGGAAGAACAGCTTTTCATCGCCCACCGTCAGCTCCTTCATGTAATCCAGATTCCACCACGGCATCTCCCAGTCGATGTAGGGATCATCGATGAAATTGTGGAACGCATCCTGCGTGATCTTCTGGGAAAGGTAGGACTGATGGGAGGAGCAGAGATCGTAGAGATCCTCGCCGGCCATGACCGTCTGATAAATGTGGTTGACGGTTTTCTGGGTATCACTGTCAAAGGCAATGGGATTGAAGGTGCAGTTGAGCAGCTCCTCGATGTAAAGATTGCGGGCAAATACGGCGTCGTCCACAATGTCGCCGGTCTCCTCGGCGTACACATCCTGCCGATAGATGGTCTTGTCGCCCACATATAATATATTGAAGGTTTCGCCCTGCAGATCCACCGGCTTCATCCGCAGAACGGCATTTTCGCGGTTGATCTCCTCCGGCGCAAGCTCACCGGTCGTCTGCGCAGTGGTTTCGCCGGATGCATTGGGAGCGGTAGTGTCGGAGCTGACCGCTTCGCCGCCGCAGGCTGCAAGACCGGATGCCATCACAAGAGCGAGAAATAAAGATAACAATTTTGTCGCATTGGTTTTCATGTTGTACCTCCAGAAAAAATACAGTATTTGCGGGATGTCTGCTATCATTATACCATATTTTCTCCGGAATGTAAAGATATCTGGTGTGCCAAAAATGTAATACAGAGTGCCAAAAATAGAAAATCGGCTGCCCGATGGACAGCCGATTCTTCTCAGTTTTTCAGCGAATGAATGGGTGCGGGGATCCGTCCGCCGCGGGCAATGAAGTCTGCGGGGGAGTTTTCGTTCAGGCGGATGACCGGTGCATAGCCCAGCAGACCGCCGAAGTTGACGATCTCGCCCTCTTTTTTACCGTATGCAGGAATGACGCGGACGGCGGTGGTCTTGGTATTGGCCACGCCGATGGAGATCTCGTCCGCGATGATACCGCAGATGACCGCTTCCGATGTGTCACCGGGGATGACGATCATGTCAAGTCCCACGGAGCAAACGGCGGTCATAGCCTCCAGCTTTTCGATGGACAGCGCGCCGCAGGTGACAGCGTCGATCATGCCCGCATCCTCGGAGACAGGGATGAATGCGCCGGAAAGACCGCCCACGTGGGAGGACGCCATGACGCCGCCCTTTTTCACCGCGTCGTTGAGCAGTGCCAGCGCCGCAGTTGTTCCATGTGCGCCGCAGCGTTCAAGGCCCATATTTTCGAGAATGTGCGCCACCGAGTCGCCGATGGCCGGTGTGGGCGCGAGGGAAAGGTCAACGATGCCGAAGGGAACATCGAGGCGGCGGGAAGCTTCATAGGCCACCAGCTGACCGACGCGGGTGATCTTGAAGGCGGTTTTCTTGATGATGTCCGCAAGCTCGGAGAAATTGCAGTCGCCGGCGCGCTTGATGGCATTCGCCACAACGCCGGGGCCGGATACTCCAACGGAAACGACAGCTTCGCCTTCGCCGACACCGTGGAATGCGCCCGCCATGAAGGGGTTATCCTCGGGAACATTGGCGAACACAACGAATTTTGCACAGCCGATGCTCTGCTCATCCCGGGTCAGATAGGCGGCGCGCTTGATAATCTCGCCCATTTTCGCCACCGCGTCCATGTTGATGCCCGCCTTGGTGGTGGCAACATTGACGGAGGAGCAGACCAGCTTGGTTTCGGCCAGCGCTTCGGGGATGATGGAGAGGAATGTCTCGTCCTTTTTCGTCATGCCCTTGTGAACCAGCGCACCGAATCCGCCGATGAAGTTGATGCCCAGCGTCTGGGCGGCGCGGTCAAGGGCACATGCGGCCTTCAGATAGCCCTCGGGGGAGAAATTTCCGCCGCAGAGGGAGATGGGAGTGACGGCGACCCGCTTGTTGATGATCGGAATGCCGTATTCCTTCTCGATATTTTCGCCGGTGACGACCAGCTTTTCCGCATATTTTGTGATCTTATCGTAAATCTTTTCCGCAAAGCGATTCTCATCATCCGACGCACAGTCGAGCAGGGAAATGCCCATGGTGATGGTGCGGATGTCCAGATTCTCCTCGCGGATCATCGCAATTGTTTCAAGAATGTCTGCTGTATTGAGCATGATTGTAGCCTTTCATTATATTAATGGTAGGGATTGAATGCGAAGTGTCTCAAGGGATTGAATGCGAAGCATTAAATCCTGTGCATGGCGTTGAAGATGTCTTCGTGCATCGTGTGGATGACAAGGCCCTTTTCATCGCCCAGCTTCTGCATCACATCCACAAATTCGGTGAAGCTCAGCTTGAGATCGTCAACCTCCACCAGCATGATCATGGCAAAATAATCCTGCAGCACGCTCTGGGAAATGTCCACGATGTTCGCGCCGTGATCTGCACAGCAGTTGGATACGGCGGCGATGATGCCCTTTGCGTCTTTTCCGGTTACGGTAATAACAGCTTTCATGATAGTATATTCCTTTCACAGTGTAAAACTCTACTATTAATATAATACACCATTTTGCGAAAAATTGCAAGATGCGAAATTCATGAATTTCAATAATTTTCAAAGTATTTCTTGATTTACAACGCACTATGTGGTATAATGGTATATAAAATAATCATGGGAGCGACTGTATGAACGATTATAAAAACTTCTGCGAATATACCGTGAAGCCTCGCCCGACCGCGAAAACGCAGGTGGTGCGCGGCCTGCTCATCGCCATGTACAGCGTTTTCACGCTGCTCTATCTCTGGCTGTTCTGGCTTAATTTCAAATCGTGGGCACTGCTCATTCTGCTGCCGTT
>SVSO01000102.1 GCA_015064195.1 Oscillospiraceae bacterium | reverse complement strand
CCATGACTGCGACAAAATGCAGACCGGCCAGCAGAATGGGCGATGCATCGGGGACGAGATACCGCTGGGCAAGCTCTAAAAGCAGCACATGGATCCAGTACACGCCGAAGGCCGTGTCGGACAGCACCGCCGCCAGCTTTGTGGGAAACGCCGGAATCTCCCGCCCTTCCGTCAGATCCCGGAGCAGAAAGAAAATTGCGCCGGCCAGCAGATAATGATTCAGCTCATAGCCGCCGTTGAAGGGATAGCGCAGTGCTTCGGCGGTGGAAGACAGCTCCGAGGCGAGAAAGCCCATGAGAAAGCCGCCAATGCCGCAGACGATGGCAAGAATCCGCAGAAGCTTCGTGAGCTTCACCCGGGTGAGCAGATAGCCAAAGAGAAAATAGCCGAGATAGCACTCCATCAGCGGATCGAACAGGTAGATGTAATGGCCAACGGTCACGTTCCACAGCGGACGAAGCGTGCCGGGAAACAGGAGAATGAGCAGCAGTACGCCCAGAGCCTTCATGGAGCAGCTTTCCGTGATGCGCCGGAGAAAAGGCGTGATGAGATAAATGCCGAGAAGGGAATAGACGAACCACATATGATAGGCTGAACCATTGTTGGTCAGCCCGGCGAGCAGATCCCGCAGGCTGAAGCTTCCGCCGCTGTTGAAGGTATAGGCGAGGTAGTAGACCGTATGCCACACAAGCAGGGGAAAGATCAGGCGGGGCAGACGCTTTTTGTAAAAATAGCCGATATCCGCCGACCGTTCATCCGACAGCAGGAGCGCACCGCTGATCATGAGAAAAAGCGGCACACCGGTGCGGCAGAATTCGTTGAGGGCGACGGCGAGATGCCACGAGGTGGAGCCGTAGAAGCCCTGATTTGCGAGAATGGGTGTGATGCAGTGGAGCATCACCACGCAGGGAATGGCCCATGCGCGGAGCAGATCGAGATAAAAGATACGTTGTTTCATACTGTCAATTCGGGAAAAAGAATGCGGCAAACAGAACATTCGCCGCATCCTTCGGAATTCTTAATATGCCTTGCCCCAGTATACGAGCTGCTTTGCGGGCTTGCCGCAGCAGACGCACACATCGGAGATCTTCGCCTGATCCAGCGGTACACAGCGGGAGCCGACGCCGGTGACTTCCTTCACCTTGTCCTCGCATTCGGGATCGCCGCACCACATAGCGCGAACGAAGCCGTCGCCGTTTTCCGCCAGCTTTGCGGTGATCTCGTCCATGGTCGTGCAGTCGTAGGTGCGCTTTTCGCGGTTTGCCAGTGCCTTCGCGTACAGACCGTCGCGGACTGCCTGCAGCTTCTCAGCCACTGCCGCTTCCAGATTGTCGAGGGAAACCACCGTCTTTTCGCGGTCATGGCGGGTCACGATGACGCACTGACCGGCTTCGATGTCGCGCGGGCCGATCTCAATGCGCACCGGCACGCCCTTCATTTCATATTCTGCGTACTTCCAGCCGGGAGAGTTGTCGGAATCGTCCAGCTTCACGCGGACATTGCCCTTCAGACGGGCTTCCAGAGCCTTGGCCGCATCGATAACGCCCGGCTTGTGAGCCGCGACGGGGATGATGACCACCTGGATGGGGGCAACTGCCGGCGGGAGAACGAGGCCGTTGTCATCGCCGTGGGTCATGATGATGCCGCCGATCATGCGGGTGGTAACGCCCCAAGAGGTCTGGAACGGATGAACGATCTTGTTTTCCTTATCGGTATAGGTGATGTCGAATGCCTTTGCAAAGCCGTCGCCGAAATAGTGAGACGTGCCGGCCTGCAGTGCCTTGCCGTCGTGCATCAGGGCTTCGATGGCGTAGGTATCTTCTGCGCCTGCGAACTTGTCCGAGGGAGTCTTTGCACCCTTGATGACCGGGATCGCCAGATCCTGCTCGTGGAAATCCGCGTAAACATTGAGCATCTGAACAGTCTCCGCGCGCGCTTCCTCAGCGGTGGCGTGCATGGTGTGGCCCTCCTGCCAGAGGAATTCGCGGGAGCGGAGGAAGGGACGTGTGGTCTTTTCCCAGCGCACCACTGAGCACCACTGATTGTAGAGCTTGGGCAGATCGCGGTAAGAGCGGATGATGTTGGCGTAATGCTCGCAGAACAGGGTCTCGGAGGTGGGACGGACACACATACGCTCCGTCAGCTTTTCACTGCCGCCGTGTGTGACCCATGCAACCTCGGGCGCGAAGCCTTCCACGTGATCCTTTTCCTTCTGGAGAAGGGATTCGGGGATGAACATGGGCATATAAACATTCTCATGTCCCAGCTCCTTGAAGCGTCCGTCCAGATTCTTCTGGATCAGCTCCCAGATCGCGTAGCCGTAGGGACGGATGATCATGCAGCCCTTAACGCTGGAATAGTCGATAAGGTCAGCCTTTTTGCAGATATCGGTGTACCATTGAGCGAAATCCACGTCCATGGATGTGATCGCTTCAACGAGTTTCTTGTCGTTTGCCATGATGGTAGTTCCTTTCAAAAGTATATTATTGCATCATACCTTATATTATACCGCGAATTTGCGGCATTGTCAAGACATTCGGTGAAAAATTCCGGAGAGAGTTTATTTGATCCGGGATCTTTTTACGGCATTCCCTTGACAGCGGCGGTGCAGTGTGCTATAATAATCGGTATCAAACAGTTTTGTGAGGGTGCAATATGAGTACAGCAGTAAAGGATATGACGACAGGCCGGCCGCTGAAGCTGATCCTCGGAATGGCTCTGCCGCTGATGCTGGGCAATGTGTTTCAGCAGTTATATAACATCGCGGATGCCAGCATCGTGGGACGGGGCATCGGCGTGGATGCATTCGCGGCAGTGGGCGTCTGCACGTGGTTCGGGTATCTGTTCCAATGCATCGTGCAGGGACTGGCGGAAGGCTTTGCCATTCCCGCCGCACAGAGCTTCGGCGCGAAGAATATGCCGGCGCTCCGCAAATATGTGGCAAATTCCGCCGTGCTGACGATTATCCTCGGTGTCGGCACTGCACTTGCCGCGCTGATCCTCATCCGTCCGGTGCTGACACTGATGCGCACACCGGAGGACATCTTTGAAATGGCGGCAACCTATCTCACCATCACCGCGCTGGGACTGCCGGTGGTGATGTTCTATAACTATCTTGCCGGAACGCTTCGTGCGCTGGGCAACAGCAAATCGCCGCTGAATGCCATGCTGCTGTCGTCCGCAGTCAACATCGTCCTTGACCTGATCCTGGTGATCGGTCTCGGCTTCGGCATCGCCTGTGCCGCGGCAACCACCGTCGCCGCACAGATCTGTTCCTGCATTTACTGCATCATCTGTCTGAAAAAAGTGGATACCCTGCACATGGAGCGGGGCGATTTCCGGCTGGCGAAGGAACGCTGCAAGGAGCTTCTGCGCATCGGACTGCCCATGTCCATGCAGAATGCCGCCATCGCTCTCGGCGGCATGGTGGTGCAGGGCGTCATCAATCCGCTGGGCGTGACGCTGATCGCCGGTTATACCGCCGCCATGAAGCTCATGGGCATCATCGAAATGGCGGGCTATTCCTACGGCTATGCCATGACGACCTTCAACGGCCAGAATCTGGGCGCAAAAAATACCGACCGGATCCGCTCGGGCATCCGCACCGGCCTTATCGTGGGACTTGTGACATCGCTGATCGTCGCGGCGTTCATCCTGTTGTTCGGCAGGCTGATCCTTACCGCATTCATTGAGCCGTCCGCGGAAAATGCGGCGGAGGTGCTGGATCTCGGCTGTGAATTTTTGCGGCTCATGAGCTTTTTCTTCCCGGTGCTGTATCTGATCCACATCCTCCGTCCGGCAGTGCAGGGGCTTGGCAATACCGCGATCCCGCTGGCATCCTGTGCGGCGGAGCTGGTACTGCGGATCGCGTCGGCTGTGCTGCTTACACCGATCATCGGCTACAGCGGCGTTTTCTGGACGGAGATCCTCGCATGGGCGGCGGCGGACGTGGTGCTCATCCCCGGATGCATCGTCGTTTTCCGGAATACCGTCAGACGGCTTGAGTCAGAAGGCAAAAACGAATGAATTTCACAAATTTTATTCATTTAATTTGCTGAAGTGCTTGACTTTGTGAAAAAACTGTGGTATAATTGTGAATGTAATATCCGGCAAGGCCGGAAATATGATTTGAGGAGAATAATCATGAAAAGATTTCTCGCATTATGTCTCGCAGTTCTCATGCTGACCGTTTGCTTCGTATCCTGCGGCAGCAAGAAGGACTACATCGTTCTGGCTGACAACTTCGGCGCAGAACAGTACGCAATCGGCTTCCGCAAGGATGACTACGCTCTGGCCGCTGAGGTTCAGAAGATCCTCGAGGAAATGATGGCTGACGGTTCCGCCGGCAAGATCGCGAAGAAATGGTTCGGCCGTGAGGACGCACTTCTCACCGGCACCGACTATCCCCGCGAGCTGAAGACGGTTGACGGCGACAACTCCCTCCAGTACATCAAGGACAAGGGCACCCTCGTTCTCGGTCTCGATGCTTCCTTCCCGCCCATGGGCTATCAGGATGCCAAGACCGGTGAGATCGCAGGCTTCGACGTTGACCTTGCAAAGGAAGTTGCAAAGCGCATGGGCGTTGAGCTGGTTCTCCAGCCCATCGAATGGAGCGCAAAGGAAATGGAGCTTGACGGCAAGAAGATCGACTGCATCTGGAACGGTATGTCCGTGACCGATGAGCGCGTTGCCAATATGTTCCTCTCCAAGCCTTACTTGGCAAACACCCAGTGCATCATCGTTGCCGCTGATTCCCCCATCGCCACCAAGGCTGACCTTGCAGGCAAGAAGGTTGCTCTGCAGGACGGTTCCTCCGCTCTCGACGCTGTGAATGCTGACGAGGCTACCCTCGCGCTCATCACCGAAGGCGGCGAGCTTGTGAAGTATGACACCAACCTGAACGCTTATATGGACCTCAAGGCAGGCCGTGTTGACGCATTCGTGGTTGACCTCGTTGTCGGCGAATGGATCATCGAGAATAACTAAAGCAAAACAAATGACCGCTAAGGCGGTCATTTGTTTTGCAAGGAAGTAACAAAAGGAGCGCCACGGGCGGGGCTACGAATAAGGATGTTATCTGAAACAACCGATTGAGAGTACAAAAAACGCAGAATTCAGAAATGAGTTCTGCGTTTTTCTCTATTCACATTTTACTTAAACAACCGAAGATTATTATCCTTGTTCATTCAAACAGAGTTTAAACACATATGCTTTGACTTTATCAAAATTTGCTACCAGTCTGCAGATTGCCATAGCAACGGGCCAGCAGGGACACAATTCCGGGCCAGCGCGAGTCATAATGTCCCGGCCAGTTCACAAAGATCCTTTATAATGGAAACACCTCTTCAGTGCAATAGTAATCCAACATACTTCGGTGGCATTACGCAAACGATTACCCCCGACACCTGCAAGGTTCCAGTAACGGAGAACCGCGATTAGATCGATCTCGCGCTGAACAAGGATTTCCAAGCATGGGTGGAACACAACGGCACGGTGATTCAGCCCGCGAAGGTTCGCTCTCCGCGATGGAAGCCGAACGTGGAGAGGCACGTTCGGCTCATCGATATGCACATCCTGATTGCCATGGAGAAGATGACGTTCTATTCACTGGAGGATCTGAATGCTGTCCTTTGGCGGAAGATGGAGCAGGAGAATCGGGAGAATTTCCAGGGGCTGAACTATTCCCGCCACGATATGTTCTTCTCCGAGGAAAAAGACGCACTTCTGCTGCTTCCTGAAACTGTATTCGAGTATATGGAGCGGAAGCAGATGAAGGTTGGGCAAGATTTCTCATTCGTGTACGATAAGGTTCACTATTTCATACCGCGCAAGTATCTCCGTAAGACGCTGGACATCCGTGCAGCTTCTGATAAAATCCATGTCTACAACGTGCACAGTGACCCGATCCGTATCCACAAAGGAATGCTGCGAAAATGCGATTCTTTAACCGATTAATCACTTTGAAAGTGTCTTTTTGAGATGGAAATCAGCCCAAATAAAGCTCCTCTTTTACGGTTGCCCGTAAAAGAGGAGCAGTTGGCAGACCTTATGGTACATTTAGTGCCGCCGGTCATGATTTGTTATGTGGACATCTTATACTTGGAGCGCGACCAGCACGTATCCGCTCATCTCCAGTCTCACGCGAAGTGCGGAGTCAGCCTTCCCCGAAGAAGCGGCGTAAAAGCCGCCTCTTTCGGGATTGAACAGCGAGACGAGCCATGGGGGACGCAGTACCCAATTCATTTAACGCTTGGTATTCATCATTTCGCTGCATTCTCGGCCAGTTTCGCGACAATTGTGCCGACCTGTTCCTTCATGGAATCATACTTCGACATGAAATCCTTGGAAGGCTCGGCATTAAGACCGAGAAGCGTGCGGTTGAGCGTTCCGAGTGAACCAACGCCTGCATTGATGTTGTAGTTGTTCGCATAGATGAAGTCGGTGATCGCCGAGTCGTGGATGATGTCGATTACCTGGCTGGAGACATCGTCCTGTGTATACTTCACCTTGAGCGCCACATTATAGAGTACGGGGATGACCGTGCGGTAGTTCTCAGAGCACATTGCCTCCATGACTGCGCACTGCATATCGATCGACTTCGCAGCAATCGGCACACAGTAGAGCGTAGTGCCATCGTGCACCAGCGAAATGTAATCCTTCTGCGAATCGTCCAGCTTCGGCATGGGAATGATACCGTAGGGATCCTTCATTTCACGCAGAAGTTCGGCGTTGTAGATACGATTGGGGTAGAACAGCTGCGTACCATTGAGGAAGTTCTGGAAGGTTTCGCTCTCCGGCGCGGTGGAGTTCCTATAAACCAGTGCGCCGGGGGTTTCGTACAAGAGATTGTAAATTGTTTCGATGACCTTTACATTGCGGGACTGATCGGGAACCAGCTGCGGCATACCCTTGGAATCACGCTCAGTGTAGCGTAGACCTGCGGAGTAGCAGATATGGTCGGTCTGGGCGACCGGCGTAGTAGAGATGCCGAGCAGGTCACCGTCATCGGTCAAGCCGTTGTTGTTCAGATCCTGGTAAACATCGGAAACGTATTTGCGCAGCGCATCATGCGTCCAGTTGCCATCGAGGATGGTCTGATAGAGATTGTCAACATCGCCGAAATTGTCGCTGAAAATTCTCTTGTTGACATACATGGCACTTATGTTTCGGAGGGGTGTGGTGGAAATATCGCCTGCCAGCATGAATCGCTCAGAGCCCACGGCGATCTCCGCCATGTAATCTTTGCACCACCACGGCGCATCGAAGTCGATATATGACGCGTCGGCGAGGTTGTAGTACAGCCCTTCCATTGCCTGCAGAAGTGCTCGCCACCGGAGGGCGCTGATTATGTCGTAAACATCATCTCCGGACATCAGGACGGTTTTCAGATTGCTCATAAATCTCTCATGGTCCGCATCACCGGCAATTGTCTCCAGCTTCACGTTGAGCCGCTCTTCAACGGAACGATTGCGGGCGAAAACCGCGTCGTTGACGACTTCGCCGTTTTCCTCGCCTGCAATCTCAAGCAGCGTGGTCTTGTCGTCACCACGGTGATGGATGCGCACTGCTGCCCCTTTGAAGTCGAGTGCGGGCAAATTGTCAGGCGTTTCCTCACGGGGATATTCCTGCACAGAAGTTGAGGTGTTTTCACCGGATACATCGGTAGTTGTTTCACTTTAACCGCAGGATACAATCGAAGCGGCAAGCAGTGCGGTCAGGATGAGTGCCAGAGTACGTTTGTTGTTCATTGTGTATTCTCCTTTACAAAATAAATCTCTTTTGGGAATCTCTGAAAATTAGCTCGCTGAACTGTTTTTCAATTCAACAGCAAAAAAATGAAATACGATGTCCACTTAACAAATCATTGCTTGCTTATATTATCAGAGGTTACCATAAATGCCTTCTTTAATGAGTTTCTGCACCTCGTGAATCTGCTCCATCGAGAGTGCTGCCGCGTCCGTACCGTCGCGCAGTGCCAGTGCTGCCGCGGTTCCGACCCCTTCGCCCATGGCGAAGCAGATTGGCATTACACGATAACTGCTGTGGGCGTAATGGTCACCGGAGATGCATCGTCCGGCGACAAGGAGATTCTTCATTTCCTCCGGCGTGAAGCTGCGGTAGGGCAACGTATATCGGAGCTTCGAATCGCGCGGACATCCCTTTACGATGCCGACGGTGCCCTCCGGATTGTGGATGCCAAAGGGATATGTTGCGCCGTCCACAAGCCAGTCATCAAAGCGTGTGCCTGCCTGAATATCCGAAGCGGTCACGGTATAGCGTCCTCGGATGCGCCGCGATTCCCGCGCACCCGCATAGGCCGCTGAGGCAAGTACATAGCAGTTCTCGTATCCCTCAGCATTTTCACGCAGGAAACGCACGATCTGCGGAATCTGCCGTCTGGCTTCCAGCTTCGCGCGGGTCTGATCAAACACGTTCGTTGCATCTACATGGATGACATTAGTCATATTCACAAATGCTGTGCCGAGATTCACACCCTCGATGACGATAATTGAACCCACTGGGAATGCAACACGCCCATCAGCGAGATATTCCTGCATCTTCGCATTCAGTGCAGGTGTGCCGATCCCCGCGAATGCCGCGCGTGAGTTGTCCACGCCGCCGATCATGAACTCCACCGTCATAGGCTGCATCAGTCCATCCTCTCGCCCCATGTCAAAGGGTACGCCAGCCAGCGCATTCACGTCGCCGTCGCCCGTACAGTCGAGGAAAGTCTCAGCCGCAATAGCTATCTCGCCTGATTTGGTATGGATGCGCACTTGCGAGATGCGCCCGTCCGTCGCGTCAACGCCAGTGACAAAGCTGTGGAGCAGCAATTCCGCACCAGCATCGGTGAGCATATCGATGAGCAAAGTTTTTAGCGTCTCCGGCGATTAGATGCGTCGCCCGCCGGTAACGCAGGTGGAATTTTCGAGAATGTGGCTGAAAATCGAGCAGTACACGTGCACCCATCCGGCGTGCTGCGATGGCCGCGGCACATCCTGCGGGACCTGCACCGATGATACAGATATCCGTCTGTAATGTCATCATTACGATCTCCTTTCGCGGCATTCCGCCGCTTTATCAACATTTTGGAAACCTCAAAAATAAGTTTCCAGCAATAAATTCTGCGATTCAACGGTGGAAAATGAAATATGAGCGGCGAACCGCATTCCAAACTCATATTTCATATATGTGATGTGGTTGGAATTTCCTCCAATTGCGAGCGTTTCTCCGAAAAGAGTACAGTTTCGCTATGCAATCGCAAACAAAAGAGGGGGAATCCCGCCCAATGTCATTAACTTAAGCCCATCCCCATTAAGATAAGGGACGAATCCACAGATTCGTCCCTTATCGCTACTTCTGCCCATTTAGTTAAGCCTTTGTAAACATTCCGCTCCAAACCTTGACGAAAGCACGTGCATCTGCTATAATAAACTTGCAATGAGCAGCCCCGCCTATCTGCTCATTCACGGATTTGCAAACATTTCGGAAGTAAAGCATAACGACGTTCAAATTATTGTGAGAAAAGCCATCGCTATGACGTGAACTGCCCCAAATTGTGCGGACAGTGCAAAAAAGCCTCGTTTGGTAGAAAATATTAAATTCAAGCAACGAACTGACATCGCATTTCGAGTGGTGTCAGTTTTGTTTTGAGTTGGATACGTTCGT
>SVSO01000101.1 GCA_015064195.1 Oscillospiraceae bacterium | reverse complement strand
GGAGCACCGATCCGTTGAAGCGGCTCTGGCTTCCGTGAAGGTGGCTCTATTTGAGCGGCACGGTGGCTCTGTTTTGCCGTGCATGTGGCTCTGGGGCGGCGGTATTTGCAGGTGAAACTATGTCAGTATGAGAGTACTCCATATGAGGTCTCCCGAGAATGCAGAAACTAACAACTGTTCCTGTATTCACTGGGCGTGTAGCCTGTGCGGGCTGTGAAAAGCTTTCCGAAGTGGTAAATGTCGCTGTATCCCAGCATGACAGCAATATCTTTTATCCGAATTTTCTCGCTGAGCAGAAGCTCTTTCGCCCGCTCAATTTTCAGGGAGATCACATATTCTTTTGGTGTACTGCCATATTTTTGCCGAAACAGAGTTTCAAAATAGCGATAGCTGATTCCGGACATTTCAGCAGCAGCTTCAAGGCGAAAATCGTTTTTCAGGTAATTCTGGTGGAGATATTCAACGGCATCGGAGATCTTGTCCGATTTCTGCGACGGCAGAAACAGATTCAGCTGTCTTGACATCAGGCTGACGATTCTGTAAAACAGCGATTTACACTCGGGATGGAACGAGGAATACTTTTTATTCCATTCTGTTTCGATTTTAGTGAAGTACGATTTTATGGTGTTCTGATCCAAAAATTTTATCAGAAACGGTCTTGGCGCATCTCCGATAATTTCAAAATCCAACACAATAACGACGCTCTCTTCGCCGGACAGCGTTGTTTCGTAGTTCTCCCCCCTTGGGAATATACAGCATAGAGCCGGGGGGCGTTTCGATCTTGCTGTCATGGAAATGGTAGGTTTCTGTTCCGCTGATCGTATACAGAAATCCGTGATGGCGTCTGCCCTTGTTTTTTAACGGGTATTTATCCAATGCTGCAATATATGTCTGGACAAAATTGAGTTCGGAAATGCACATATTATTCAGAAATTCCAGTATCTGCATCACATTTGTTCTCCTGCAAGCGCGGCGCTTCCGTTTGGACTGCCGATTTTAGTACCATTATAGCACACTTCCCGAAAATATTCAACCCATGTCTGTAAATTTCAGTTCGTAAAAACACTATTCTTCGCCAAAAAACATTTACATCATAATTCATCGGTGCTATAATGATATCAGAAAAGCAGCAGATTTGAAAACATACAGTTCCCCGGCTGAAAGGGCCGGCGTGCAGAAAACATTGGAGGTTAGTCATATGAAGAAAATCTTACTGATCGGCGATTCCATCCGGATAGGCTACGACAGCTATGTGAAGGAGCGTATGCAAAATGTTGCCGAGGTGTACTATCCGGGCGAAAACTGTGCGTTTTCCGCGAATGTCCTGCGGAAGCTTCACACATGGGCAGATATGCTGAAGCTGTATGAAGCGGATGCGGTGCATTTTAATGCAGGACTTTGGGATACCGTCCGCATTTACGGCGACGGTACACTGACGACACCGGCCGCTTACGCCGACAATATCGAGCGCATCGCAAAACGCATCCAATTTCTGTTCCCGGGCGCGAAGATCATTTTTGCCACCTCTACGCCGGTGATTGAATCGGGCTTTATCGATGAATTTGAAACCCGATACAACCGCGACGTGGAGGAGTTCAACCGCATCGCCTGCGAGGTGCTGGCGGAATACGGCGTCATCATCAACGATCTGTATGGTCTTCTGAAGGATGTACCTGAAAGCTGCCACTCCGATCAGACGCATTTCTATACGGGCGTTGCGACGGAGCTGATCGGCAATCAGGTCAGCCGCGTGCTGTGCGATGCGCTGGATCTTGATCCGGCCGCGCTCATCTCGCCGGATCCGCAGAAGTTCCATCGTCCCGACCTCTATCCCGGCGACAGGGATACCTATATAAAGCAGGGACACATCTATGTCCACAAATAGCCGAAGTATGACAGCGTTTTCTGCGGAAACATTTTTTTCAAGCCGGCGCAACATGGCGCTGATTGCAGTGTTCTACACCTTTCTGTGGGGATGTGCATTTCCGCTTGTAAAAATCTGCATGGACAGCTTTCAGATCGCCGGTACGGATCATATGTCAAAATGCCTGCTCGCAGGTATCCGCTTCACGTTCTCCGGTATTCTCACGCTGCTTTGCGGCAGCGCTTTGGGAACCCACTGTGACTGCATAACAAAAAAGCAGCTCAAATGTGCGGCACTTTACGGCATCACCGCCACAACACTGCAGTATGCATTCACCTACATCGGACTATCGATGATCGATGGCGCAAAATGCGCGATCTACGATCAGCTGGGCGTGTTTGTCATTGTGCTGACCAGCGGGATCTTCTTTCATGGGGATCGGCTCAGTGCAATGAAGCTCATTGGATGTGCATTGGGATTTGCCGGCGTGCTTATCATTAATGCTGACGGCTGCGGCTTCGTGTTTGATTCCGGAGAGGGGGTCATGCTGCTGGCGGTGCTCTGTCAGACAATATCCTGCTTTATTGCAAAGGGATGTGCCGGGATGATTCCCGCAGCGAAGCTGACCGGCTACGGTCAATTGATCGGCGGCGTGATTCTGTGCGGTATATCGCTCCTTTGCGGCGGCCGTATCCGCACCGTCAATCTGTGTGCGGTTATCACGCTTCTTCTGCTTATCATCATTTCGTCGGCGGCGTACACGCTGTCCATGCTTCCGCTGCGGTATTATCCCGTTTCGGAGGTTTCATCCTTCAATCTTCTCATTACCGTATTCGGTGTAATTATGTCCGCCGCACTGCTCGGCGAGAACATTTTCCGCGTCAATTATGCAGTATCGCTGATTCTGATCAGCTTTGGAATTCTGCTTATCAACAGGAGGAATTATCATGTGGAATCGATTCGATAAAGACAGACATCTGCTGAATTTGTACATAAACCCGCACTTTGAGCCGGACAGCGGCATTGCGGATCAGGACGAGCTGGTATCGGGTGCCGAACGTCTCGCCCATGACATGGCGGGACAGCCGCATCCCATCATCAAGGCAAAAGCCATCGAGTATCTGCTCGACAACGCCGCCATCGAAGTTAATCCCGCAGACTGGTTCGGCTTCAATTTCTGCGGTTGGCTGACGCTGGCGCGCTCCCGTGAGCTAAATAAGCCGCGCAAGCCCCTGTTTTTCCTCAATGTAGAATGGCTTGGAGAGCTTCCGAAGCCGGATGAATTCCGGAAAGCGACCGCCAATATCGAAGCCACCGGCGCAGGCATCATCTTCTGCGATTATGACCACAGCGTACCGGACTGGGATTCCGTCATCGGGCTGGGATTCGGCGGCATTTTAGCGCGTGCGGAGCAGTATCACCGCCAGCACAGGGAAAACGGTACGCTCACGCCCGACATGGAGAGTTACTATGTCTCCGTTGAAATTGTGTACACCGCGATCATTCGCTTCATGGGACGCTTCGCAGCCTGTGCAAGGAAGCATATTGCAGATGATCCGAAAATGCCCATCGTTGTCGAATGCCTTGAAACCATCGCGTGCGGGACACCCAAGACACTGTATCAGTATCTCACACTGACCTATTTTTACCATCTGATGCAGGAATATCTGGATCTCATTCAGGTGCGCACCCTCGGTAATCTCGATGCGGACGGCTATCCTTTCTATAAAAATGATGTGGCGTGCGGCAGGCTGACGAAGGAAAATGCGGAGGAGCTGTTCCGCTACTTCTTTGAAAAATACACCAATCAGGGCCATCAGCACGGCCAGCCGCTCTACTTCGGCGGCATGGATGAAAACGGTGATTCGCTCATCAACGAGCTGTCGTACATTATGCTGGATGCATACGACAAATCCTGCATCGTCAATCCCAAGCTGTTTGTCAAGGTGATGCCGAACACGCCGGATGCTTTTCTCAAAAAAGCGCTGGACATGATCCGGCGCGGCAAGAATTCTCTCGTTTTCATCAACGAGGAGCTGGGCATGAAAATTTCGCGCAAGCTGGGACGCACCGAGGAGGAGACGCGGCGGCTTGTAGGCACCGGCTGCAACAATTTCGCATCCCGCGGTCATGAAACCGTGCCGGAGCACGTATACGTCAATCTCGCCAAAGGAATCGAGCTGGTGTTCGGTGACGGCACAGATCCGGGGACGGGCGCATTCATCGGATGTAAAACCGGCGATGTGTGCGAGTTTGATACCTTTGAAGCCTTTCTGGCGGCGTACTATGCACAGACGGAATGTCTCATTGACAAGGCGTTCGTCATCTCTGATTTCTATGATTCTCATCTTCGCGATATCAATCCCGCCCCCATGTATTCCGGTACGATGCCGGACAGCGTAGTATGCGGCAGAGATGCTTATCACGATGGCGTGAAATACAACAACACCGTCATGTTCCTCAGCTGTCACGCGACGGCAGCAGATTCGCTGATGATGGTCAAAAAGTATGTGTATGACGAGAAGAAGATCACGATGGCAGAACTGCGTGATGCACTGCTCGCGAACTGGGAAGGCTATGAGGAGCTGCGGGAAATGCTTCTCGATGATCCGGAGAAGTTCGGCAACGATTTGGACAGCGTGGACGGTATTGCGGTAGAGCTGCTTGACCGCTTCACGACGAAGGTGACGAGCCGGAAAAATATGCGCGGAGGACACTTTGTCGTCAACGGCGAATCCATCTGGTTCTCTCACAAATGGGCAGATAAGTGCGGCGCGATGCCGGACGGCCGTGCACGCGGCGACCTTCTCTCAAAGAATATGAGCGCCTCCATCGGTCAGGATCGGAAGGGCATCACCGCTCACATCAAATCGGTGACGAAAATCGATGCGACGGGGCTTGCCTACGGATGCCCCTTCGACTATATGCTCCATCCTTCCGCGGTAAAGGGCGAGGACGGTCTGAATGCTATGCTGGGACTGCTCAGAACCTTCATGAAGCGCGGCGGCTACGGCTATCAGGGCAACGTGCAGGACGCGGCGATCCTCCGCGATGCGCAGGAGCATCCGGAGAAATATCCCAATCTGCAGGTGCGTATCAGCGGATGGAGCTGGTTCTTCACCCAGATGGAGAAGAATTTCCAGGATGAATTTATCCGTCGTGCGGAATTGGAGGCATAGGAATGGAAGGCTATATTTTCGATATCAAGCATTTCGCGGTGCATGATGGTCCGGGCATCCGAACGACCGTGTTTTTCAAGGGCTGTCCGTTGAAGTGCGTCTGGTGTCACAATCCGGAAAGCATCGGGCATAAGAAGCAGCTGGGCTATCTTGTGCATAAGTGCGTCGGCTGCGGAAAATGCGCGGCAGTCTGCCCGACGGGCGCGCACACGCTGGATGCGGAGCACGGCCATCACTTTGACCGGCAGAAGTGCATCGCCTGCGGCGAATGCACGGCGGTCTGCCGTGCGAAGGCGCTGTCACTTTACGGTCGCGGTGCGGATTCGGATACCATCCTCGAAGAGCTTCTTTCGGACGCGGATTTCTACGAATGCTCGAACGGAGGCGTGACGCTGTCCGGAGGCGAATGTCTGATGCAGGCGGATTTCTGCGCGGAGCTGCTGGCAAAACTGAAGGCGCATGGCATTCACACGGCGGTCGATACCTGCGGATTTGTGCCGCAGGCTGCATTTGACAAGGTTATGCCGTACACAGATCTCTTCCTGTACGATGTAAAGGCGTTTGATGAAGAAACGCACATCCGCTGCACCGGTCGGCCGAATGCAGTGATTCTTGAAAATCTCCGGTATCTGACGCGCTCCGGCAAGGATGCGGAGATTCGCATCCCCTGTGTTCCCGGTATGAATCTTGACGAGATAGAAAAAATCGGCAGATTTCTGAGTGAGCTTGACCATATCACAGGCGTGCGGCTTCTTCCCTACCACAATTACGCGGCAACGAAGTATAAATCGCTGGATATGGAGAATACGCTCCCCGAAATCCTGCCCACCGATGAGGAAATGGCGCGCGCCAAAGCGTGCATCGCCTCCTTCGGACTGATTGTTCTGGAATAAAATAAAAAGGAGAGATACTATGAAAAAGCATACCGCTACCCTGATTTTGCTGGCGATGCTCGCGTCGCTGGCCGCCTGCGGCGAAGCGGCGGATCCCGTCGGAACCACCGTCGCGAGTGACACGACTGTGCCGGCGGAAACGACCGCGCAGTTTGAAAGCGACGATCTTCCGGACGACCTTGATCTTGGCGGAAAGACGGTTAATCTGATGATCTGCAACTACAAAGAAGCATTTACTCACGAAATGTACAGCGAGGAAGAAACCGGCAACCGCCTGAACGATGCCGTATACAACTCCATCGGCCGCGTCAAGGAGCGGCTGAATGTGGAGCTTGTGTACACCTCGCAGGATTATTTTTCGAACGAGCTTAATACCTTCCCGAATCGCATTATCGGACGCATCATGGCGGGCGATGAGGACATGGATATCGTGTTCGACGTCGGCAACTATACGCTCCAGATGCTGCAGAACCGCTATTTCATCGACCTTTCCGACACCGCCTACATCAATATTGACAAGCCGTGGTATAATTCGGCCATCATCGACGCACTGCCGACCGATTATATTTACTGCCTGACCGGCAATTTCTCCGTCGCCAACGTCAAGCATTCCTTCTGCACCTATTTCAACTCCGATCTCTATGCTACACTGGGTCACACCGAGAGCCTGTATGACATTGTTGATGCCGGCAAATGGACACTGGATACGCTGGAATCGCTGATAAAAGACACCTATGCGGATCTCAACGGCGACACCAAGAAGGATCCGTCGGATCAGTACGGCCTTACGTTCGGTGACAACAACAAGTATATCGGAATTCCGGCAGGCTGTGATCTGTTCATGTACAAAAAAAGCGCGGACGGCTATGAATTCACCTACGACAACGAACACGCTATGAACGTCATGGAGCGGCTTTGGCGGCTGGTCAGAGAGAACGAAAATGTTCACGATGCCAACGACCTCGGCGGACTGACGAAGGAGGACTGGCAGGTTCTGTCCGACGGCGGCAACTATGTCAGCAAGCCGTTTGTAGAAGGAAAAGTGCTGTTCAGTATGGCTCTCGTCGGCGATGCGGCCACCATCGTTCCCGAGTCGGATTTCAAAGCCGGCCTGCTTCCCTTACCGAAATATGATGAGGAGCAGAAGGAATATCGCACGGTCGCTCAGCGCTCCTGCTATGCGCTGATTCCGGTAAGCTCAGCGGATTACGACAGTGCATCCGCGGTTCTGGAAGCGCTTTCCAGCGAATTTTACCGCGTCGTTATTCCGGAATATTTTGAAATCACGCTGAAAACACGGTATTCACCGGATGAGAACGACAGCCGGATGTTTGATCTGATCACCGAATCGTGTGTATTCGAGGTAGGCGATCTGTTTGACGGCCCGCTCGGTTCACCGTACGGACTTTACAAGGATATCATGAAGGAAGCATCTCCCACATGGGCATCTATGGTTGCAAAAAATAAGGAGAAATGGGCGAAAGCGATGGAAGATATCATGGCAATGAGCTGGTGATGAATGCTGCTTTTTAGTGGCTGCGGCATCCACACACGCGAGAGGCATTTTCACGGTCAGTGATGACCGTGAAAATGCCTTTTCTATTCAGGCCAATGCGCTTTTCCCCATAATTTCATTTGTAACGGATGACCTCGTGTCCATTGTAACGCGGCGCATTATTTTGCAGAAAGATTCTGGACCCCTATTGACAAGAAGGGCGTTTAGTGGTATAATCAATCCGTTGAGGAATCATATCGAAAATGTCTTCTTTTGCAAATGAACAGGAAAAAACGCGCGGACGGTTTTTTGTATAAATGAAGTGATTTTTTGATCCGATCTGATCATTATATTGTTGGCAGCGGGAATGATGCCGTTTGTCGCTCTCTTTTTGAAATGATCCCTAAAGAAGATGTCTATATGCACCTGCGTCTTTCCGGTACGTTTTCCGATGTCTGAAAGGATTTCTTTTTCCTGACGCACGATGACGGGATCGGACTGTCGCGTGTCTGGATGGGATGAGGAGAGCATGAGAATTCCGTCTGCAACTGGGGTGCGGTCTTTACTTCGGAGGAGCATCGCGGCAATGGATACTGTGCGAAAACCCTTGATTATTGCTTCGATTTCGTGAATGCGCTTGAGGATCAGCCGATCGCGATGTTCTGCACAGCCGGCGACGGCAGAGGATCGTCCGTCTTATGTTGCGGCGGAAAAGGTCTGCCTGTTTGATGAGCTTCCGAAGTTTGATTATTTCAACCAGATCAGTGTGCGGCGCACGACTTCCGCCGAAGCCGCTGAGACGGTTGCGTGCATTAGAGAAAAATACGGAGAATTCCTGAATCCGCTCCAGAACGGCATCTGCATTGACATCGTTCCCGCCGGTATGAACAAGGCGCAGGGACTTTACCGCCTGATGGAGCATTACGGCGCATTTGAGGGCTATGTAATCCGCTGGATCGATTCTATCCGCGGCAAATGCGAGCCTCCGTTTGAACGCGGAAAGATCACTTACTACAAGCTCTTCGGCGACAGATGGTGCTGTGACGATGATTGCGCTGCGGACGCTTTCCGCAGCATTACGCTCGGCACGGGAAGCGTCACTTATACCTATAATCCGTATGCGCCGGCAGTCTTTGCAGGCGGACTGTCCGCCAACTTCGGCGGTAATGCATGGCAGAATCCGCTGAATTCGCGGTACGACATCATTTCCGTTTATACGCCTGAGTTTGATGCGGACACGTTCGTGAAGGGAAAGATCAAGGCGAAGCTGAAGGTGCGCTCAGACTGCGAGGATACCTGCTTCTACCTGCGTATCAGCCTGTGCAAGCCGGAGGGCGACTACGGCCTGCGCGATGACATCAACCAGATCTCGAACTTCGATGCGGCCTATCAGTCGGGGACGGATATTGAGATGACCTTCTCCTTCGATGAGCACGCATTTGTCATCAAAAAGGGTGAAAAGCTAAGGATCGATATCTCCTCGTCGGCGTTTCCGCACTATGTACCGCATACCAACCGGCGCGGTCTGTTTTCCGAACAGACGAGCGCGAAGATCGCGAGAAATACGGTGATCTTGGAAGAATCCGACATCGAACTGCCGATCGGCAAACAATGATACCCACCGCCGCTTCCGTCGGAAGCGGCGGTGTAATTTTGTTCAGGTTTCGCCTGCATTTTTATAAAAATCGAGCGCGATGTACGCGAGAAGGCCGCCCGGCGTGCTTCATGGATTCGCAGACGAGCTGATTCATCGGCGGCCAAATGCGTCCGCGCCAGTCGTTCTGTTCCGGATACGCCGGATCATTGCGCGCGATCTTAGCGTTCACCTCGTCTGCGATCTCATCGCAGCCGAGAATCTGCGCGAGGGAGGCCAGCGTTCGGGATATTTGCGGAAAATCTCAAGGCAGACGAATGAGCCGACCGGAGCTGGAAACGGTCGAACGGCTCGTGGCCGTTCGTTGCCGCATAGTTCATGCGAAGCCCGCCTTTCGATGATGTTGCTGTGATTGTATTACAAACCGCGCGTGAATGCAAGCGGTTTGCATGATAATCCAACATCTTGACAGAGAAACAAAAATGTGGTATAATATAAGAGCTACACAAACTTAATATTGTTAGAAGAGCGGTATTTATCACTTAGGGATACTATACCCTTTTTTAGCCATACTATTTTTGAATTTGGCAAAAGCGCAAATTCCACTTAATAGTATGGTGTAAGCCCTCTTCTATCTAAGTTTGTGTAGCAACAATCGGGGTTTGCGTTT
>SVSO01000100.1 GCA_015064195.1 Oscillospiraceae bacterium | reverse complement strand
GCCTACTCCGTGTGGGGACAGCTATATCAGCCAACGCCCGAGCTTCTGGAAGATGAGATCCGCCGGCTGATGGAGCAGGCGGACACTGCGGCAGAGCTTGGTGCGGCGATCATGCGCCACGATGTCTGCTGGAATCTGCCGGAGGATGCTTCCTTTTCCGCAATTCTCCCTGCCATCGCCGACGCTTCCCGCCGCATCGCCGCTTATGCAAAAACGCGTGGCATCGTTACCTGCACGGAAAATCACGGCATGATCGTTCAGGGCAGCGAGCGGATGGAACAGCTCTATCATGCGGTGAAGCATGACAATTACCGCCTGCTTATCGACATCGGCAATTTCACCGCTGTCAGCGAGGATCACGCGGGGGCGGTGGAGCGGCTCGCACCGTATGCCGTTCATGTGCATATCAAGGATCACATCATCCGCGATCAGCCCTTCGAGGACTGCAAACCGCGGCCGAATGGGCTGTTCACCCGCGCGATTGCCGCAGGTGAAGGCTCGATTCCCATTAAAAAATGCATCGAGATCCTGCTTTCCACCGGTTATGACGGCGCGCTGGCCATCGAATACGAGGCCGCCGATGACTGCATGGACGGCATCGCACGGGGGCTTTCCAACCTGCGCCGGATGCTTGCGGAGGTCAGATCATGATCCTGCGGAACGTGAACGCGGTGCTTCCCGGGGAAATCCGTCCCGCCGACATCCGTATTGAGCGCGGCAGGATCGCCGGAATTGCTGACCATCTCCCGGCAAACGGTGAGCCGGTGCGTGACTGTAACGGCGCAACACTCATGCCGGGCTTCATTGACACCCACACCCACGGCGGTCTGGCGCGGGCATTTTTCCATGAGGATGCGGACTTCGATGCCATCGCCCTCGCCTATGCACGGCGCGGAACCACGTCGCTGATGCCCACCTTTTCCGTCGGGCCGTCAGACGTGGTTTACGGCGGGATCCGGCGTGCGGTGGAGTTCGCAGGCAAGTCTCACGACGGCGCAAAATTCATCGGCATCCACGCCGAGGGGCCATTTCTCAATCCCGCACGGCACGGCGGCATGATGGCGGACTATATGCGCCCCGCCGATGTTTCCGAGTATCACAGGCTTTTCGAGCTTTGCGGCGGGCTTCTGCGGATCATGACCATCGCGCCGGAGCTTCCGGGCGCATTGACGGTCATCGAAGCTGCCGCGACGGACGGCATCTGTCTGTCCGCCGGGCACACGGATGCTTCCTATGAGGAGATGCTGTGCGCCATCGATGCCGGACTATCCCGCATGACCCACACCTTCAACGCCGCGCGGCCGATGAATCACCGTGAACCGGGCGTTCTGACAGCGGCACTCACCGATCCCAGAGTCAACTGCGAGGTCATCTGCGACTTCGGCCATCTCCATCCGGCGGCGGTAAAGCTGATACACCGGCTGAAAGGATGCGGCGGCATGACGGCGGTCAGCGATTACAGCGACCGGTTCGGATTTGCGGCGCGCGGTGAGGGAACACATACCGCCGACGGCAGAAGATACACCGTCCGTAACGGCGTTGCGTGGTCGGAATCCGGACAGGTGCTGAGCAACGGAAACGATCTTCTGACGGGCGTGCAAAATCTCCGCGCCGTCGGTGTGCCGCTTCCGGAGATTGCGGTCATGGCATCGGAAAATCCGGCACGTGCGGCGGGATGCTTTGATTTGACCGGCAGCATCGCCGTTGGAAAAGCCGCGGATCTGGTACTGCTTAACGAAAAATTCGCCCCCATCGCCGTTTTTGTTGACGGCAGAGAGATCACAACGGGAACGGAGGCTGAACGATGAAATCCGATGATTCCATCCTCTATCGCGAAACGCCGCTCTGTGATGCCAGCTGTCACGTTATCGTGAGCCGGGAGGGTTCGGCGCGGCTGCACTGGCACGAGAACATCGAGATCGCCGCGCCCATCGACAAGCCCTGCCGTTTTCTTGTGGACGGCGTGCTCTACGATGCCAAGCCGGGGGATATGATCGTCACCGGGCCTCGCGTCACCCATCAGTTTCAGTCCACACACGGCGTGACACGATACCGCGTGTTTCAGCTTTCCTGCCGAAATCTGCACAATTTCGGCATCTCGCCGGACTGCGTGACCGCGTTCATTCCCCGGGAGGAGCTGATGCGCGATCCTGAGCTTTGCGAAAAGCTTGACACCCTGCTGTCGTGGCTGTCAGCGGAAGTATCCTCCACGCCGGAGAAGCCGAGTCCGGTGACAAAATCCATGGCCGCCGCGTTTTTCTGCCTGCTGGCACGGAGCTTTTCCCGTCCCGATGCGGCACGGGCGGATGAGGCGGAGCTTGGCCAGTTTCACGCTGTGTTCCGCTATGTGAACGATCACTTTACCGAAAACATCACCGTCACCACCATCGCGAAAAGCCTGTATCTCGATCGCGGTCGGCTGTCCAGGCTGTTTTACCGATACGCCGGACTGCGCCTGCCCGATTATCTGCGCCAGCTCCGCATCGACAACGCCAAACGCGCGCTGGCATCGGGATTCTCCATCACCGAAGCGGCCATGAACAGCGGCTTCCAGAGCATCCGCACCTTCAACGCCGCCTTCAAAACCCACTGCGGCACGACGCCTTCGGATTACGTGAGATCGCTGAAAGAATGCGCGGCAAACGAACAAAAACAGCTCCTGCTTTGAAGCGGGAGCTGTTTTGCGATCATTTGCTGAAATATTCCTGAATGGTCTTGAATTTTTCCGTTGCCTTGGAAAGTGCGGCCGCCCAAAGGGTCGCGTAGTTGTCGTTGTTTTTGGAGATCGTTTCGCGCGAAATTCTCCAGAGTCCGTTCAGATGCGCACCGTATGCAAAGCCCACCTGCGTATAGGCGGTGTCGTGGATGAGGTCAAGGATCTGCATGGCCTTGTCGTCGGTATCGCGCATATATTTGTTTTTCAGCACGATGGAATAATAATCCGGCACCATGGTCATGTAGCCCTGGAAGGTCATCTCCTCAATGACAGCGGCGCAAAGCTCGGAGCGGGTCGTATTCTTCGGCAGGCTGACGGATGCGGCATGGTCCTGTACGATGGAGCGGTATTCGCCCGACGCATCAAACTTCGGGTACGGAATAACGCCGTAATCGTCCTTCATATCGCGGAGCTGATCGGTGGTGTTGATCTGACCGATGGTGAACAGCATGGTTCCCTCGGAGAATTTCTGGGGGAAGCCATTGTCCGCCGCTTCGGACAGCTTGGCGAATCCGTCCTTGCCGTCGTTCAGGTAAACGCCGGTGGTTCCGCGCACCAGCTTGAAGATGGTGCTGGAGATGTCTACGTTGCGCTCGATGTTGTTGTTGATGATGACCGAGCCGTCGCTCTCCGTTACCGTCACCTCACCGCCGGCGGCGAAGAACAGGGTGTAGTTGATGTAGTTGGTATCCTGCATGGCAAGACCGATGGTGTCAGAAAAATCGATCTTCTGATTGCCGTTTTTGTCATCCCACACATTGGCCACAAGCTCCATCATGCGCTCCAGCGTCCATTTGCCGTCCAGCACCTCATCGTAGAGAAAATCCGCGTCTCCGAAATAATCCTCCATCAGGCTCTTGTTGAAATAAACCGCCGCGATCTGATGCAGGAAGTTCAGCGAAAAGTCGCCGTTGAGGATGTAGCGGTGGCGGTCGTTGAAGTTGATGTTCTCCATGTAATCCGCGTACCACCACGGCTGGCTCACATCGATGTAGGGCGCATCCTTCATATCGAAGCAATAATCGTTCACCGCAAGAGAAACATTGCGGTACTGATTGCCGAAATAGAGGTCGAATTCGCCGCTGCCGGATTCGATATCCAGCCGCATTTTTGCGTATCCGTCGCCCTCCTTGTCGAACATATTGGTAACGGTAAATGTCACGCCCAGCTTGTCCATAACCGCCAGATTCCGATTGTAGACGGAGTCGGAAACGCTGTCGCCGGTGGCTTCAAAGGTGTCCAGCAGTGCGAAGTATTTTTCGTGATACTGGGAGTTCAGAATGCTGACGGTTTCTCCGTCAAACTTCACGGAATCCGGCACGCCGGATTTCGGGCCGTTGTCAGCAGGCTCGGTCACGGCATCGGTGTCATTTCCTGATGTGGTGTCCGTGCCGGGCTGTGCATCTGCACCGCAGGAGAACAATGTGCCCGCCATCAGCAGGCTGAGGATGAGTGCTGTCACTTGTTTTTGCATCACGGTTTCCTCCAAATTCTATTTTTTTGAATATTGTTCGCTATGCCACTCGTCAAGCAGCTCCACATCCTCGCGCAGTTCATCCTTGTCGCGCTGGAAAATGCCAATCGCGCCGATGTCACCCGGCTTGAGTGCGGAGAATACGGTGTTGTACGCATTTTTGATGCAGGCGCGGATCTCCTCCGGCGATTTGCCGAGGAACATCTGACCGCCGGCGAACAGCTTGTAGGCGATGATGGGCTTTTTGCAGGCTTCCAGCGTTTTCAGCATGATGGGCGGATCGCAGGCGTAGAAGGAGAGATTTTCCTTTGTTTTGCCGGTGAGAAATCCGCTCGGCTCGCCTTCCCGATGACGGCGGCCGTTGTACATACAGGTGACGAGGAAATCCACGTTCCAATCTTCTTCCAGCGCCAGCTTTACCACGTCGGGACGGTGCGTGCCGAGTCCCACCGGAATGCCCATGGAATGGTAGCTTTCGATGCGCGCCTTGACTTCATCCACCTTGCCGCTTTCATAGGCGAAATCGGTGGTTGTGCCCTGATGGTAGATGCCGATGGTGTTTTTGAGCGACAGCATCTGCCGCATACTCACATTCTGGTTCATGGGCATATAGGGCTGGAAGATCCACTTCATTTTGCCGCCCGCGCGTTCATATTCGGCGAGAAGACGGATGATGAACGGATCGGCCAGCGGAAGCATACAGTTGATGCCGCTTTCTTCAACGGCAAACAGTGTCTCCAGAATTTTTGAGGCGGTGTAAAACTCCATCATCTCCGCGCCGGTGGTTTTGTCGGTGATGTAGGAATGCCCGTTGAAGGGGTTATCGCCGACGATCAGCTTGGAGATGCGGTGTCCAAGAAACTCTACCTGAAACATGAAATTTGTCATCCTTTCTGCGAACTATCTTAATTATATCGTGCCGAGCCGCGTCATGCAAGTAATTCTGAGCGCAGATTCGGCAGATTTGTCGCAGATTTTCTGCTATGCAAGGAATTGAATAAAAAAGCTTATCCCTGCGGCGAAAGCGCCCCCAATGACAGCACCCGTCAACAGCAGGTGCTGCCGCAGAAAAAGCGTTAAGGGGAAAATCCGTGGATTTTCCCCTTAACTGATCATGCCGCCGAAGGCGTACATCGAATCCCTGCGCCTGAAATATGCGGACGAACTGCTGGCGGGCGGATTTTCCGTCACCGACACCGCGCGGATGGCGGGATATTCGGATGCGTATCATTTTTCCAAAATCTACAAATCCAAACGAGGGATCACGCCCTCGGAGCGCAGAAAAAAGTGAGGTGCCTGCTTTCCCTCCCGCATTTTCGCGGGAGGGATTTTTTGCGTTTTTTGAGAGAAGCTATTGACAAATGCAGATCGCTGTGATACAATTAATACAAGAAGGCGAATATCGCGGGAAAACGCCGAAACAGCAATGGAATCCGACGGCAGATTTCACCCGGATTTTTGCAAAAATAAAATACAAATAATACAAGAGGAGTACGATTATGAAAACAAAGCTTACATCCCTGACACTGGCCGGCGTGATGCTTGCGGGCGGCGTTCTCGCATCCTGCGGCGAATCCGGCAGCACCCAGACCACCGACACCACCACCGAGGCGGCGGATACCACCTCCTTCTACGACGAGCTGAAAGCCCCCGATTTCGGCGGCGAGACCTTTACCATTCTCTGCCGTTCCAACGTCCTTGACGAAATGTACACCGACATGGAGACCGGTGAAGTGGTCAACGATGCGGTCTACACGAGAAACCTCAACGTTGCCGAAAATCTCAACGTTGATCTGCAGGTCATCGATGTTGCCGGCGACTGGGCAAACAAGGACGGCTTCATCAACTATGTCACCTCCAGCATTCTTTCCGGCGACAACGCCTTCCAGCTGATTGCCGGCTATATGCACTATATGCCCGCCACCATCCAGGATGAGCTGTATCTCAATCAAGGAGCTGCCCTATATCAATTTCGATAACGAATGGTGGATGGACGGCTTCAACGACAATGTTACCATCAACGGCAAGATGTACATCGCCATGGGCGACATCTGCACCACGGTTCTGCGTTACGCCATGTGTACCTATGCAAGCCACACGCTGCTGGAAAATTACGGCTACAAGAAGGATGACCTTTACAACGCCGTCCGCGACGGAAAGTGGACCTTCGATATGATGACCGAGATGGCGAAGAATGTCAGCGGTGACATCGACGGTGACGGCGACATGGACGAAAACGACCTTTACGGTATCGGTATGCACAACAACCCCATCCGTTCGCTGACCAACGCATTTGCCATCGACTACACCACCCGCGATTCTGACGGTCTGCCGGAGCTGGCACTGTACGGCGAGCGCATGATCAACGCTTACGAAAAGGTGCTGAACGCCTACAATTCCGATTATTGGCTTGGTACTCAGGACTGGGCAAAGTTTATGTCCAATAAGATGCTGTTCATCACCGACGTGCTGGGCGGAACCTCCACACTGCGCGAGATGGAGACCGGTTATGCGGTGCTTCCGCTGCCCAAGTATGATGAAAATCAGGAGAATTACCGCACCGAGGCGGCGGATACCACCTCCATCCTGATGGTGCCCACCACCGCAGTCAATCACGATCTGGTCGGCGCCATGCTGGAAGCCCTCAACTATGAGAGCTACAAGCTGGTAACGCCCGCATACTTTGAGACGGCAATGCAGGGCAAATACGCCCGCGATGAGGAATCTCAGGAGATGATGGAGATCATCCGCGACAGCCTGTATTTCGACTTCGGCTACGTCTTCGCCGGCTGCATCGGCGGCGGCATCAACTCCATGATGGCACACGTGGAGAACGGCGAGGCCATTGCCACGGTCTGGGATACCAATAAGACCACCATCGAAACGAATCTCGACAAGCTGCTGAAGTTCTTTGCAGAATCATGAGACGCGGCATTCTGATTTGTCTTGCCGGTATCCTGCTTGTGCTGCTCTGCGCCTGCGAAGCGGCCGTGCAGGATACACCGGCAGAACAGCCTGATTTTTCGCAGTATATCATTGTCCGCAGCGATTATGCCGACAAAGAGGAGACAGCACCGTCCATCGCGCTGAAAAAATATTTCGATGAGCATCGGTCGCTGGATCTGAAGCTTGGCACGGACTGGGAGTCCGATTCCGCCACCGCTCCCGCCTGTGAGATCCTCATGGGCGAGACGAACCGTGACGAATATGCGCAGTTTGTCGGGAAATTAAAGCAGCCCGGGGAATCCTGCGCATACGGCATGGTGGGAGAAAAGGTGATCTTTTATGCCGCCACGCTTGACGGCATGATGCAGATCGTGGACAAATTCGCCGCCGATGTGCTGGTCGGCGCAAAGACCGCTCTGACCGACGGCGTGGTGTATGAGTACACCTATTCGGAGGTCTTGAAGCAAGTGAATGGAGAAGAACCTATGAGCAGTTTAAAAGATACGATTCTGTGGGGCGTGAATGCCCATCACAAGGGCTTCGTGGTCTATCAGGAGCATATGGCGAAAGAGCACGTACGTCTTGCGGCGGAGATGGGAAGCACCATCTACCGCATCAATTTCAATCCCACCACCGAGGAGGATGTGACGTACATCTCGCAGATTGCGGACTGGTGTCACGAATACGGCATGAAGGTCATGCTGGTGCTGGACCGGTTTACCGGTACAAATGAGGAGATCGCGGCACGCATGACGTTCACCGCCGAGCATCTGGCGGATAAATTCGATTATTTCCAGATCTTCAACGAGACGGACATCTGGGCTTCCAAAACGGATGACGGCTCCTATTACAATATCACCAACTGGTCGGGCATGACCACCGATTACTACAATCCCGAGCGGGTGAAGATCTGCGTGGAGCGGATGACAGCCGCGCTGACGGCATTCAAAGCCGCCGCACCGGAAGCAAAGGTGGTCATCAACATCGGCGAGCGGCATTATCCCATCCTTGACTGGTACATCGAGGCCGGCCTTTCGTGGGATGTGATCGGCTTTGACATCTATCTTCTGGATGCATGGGATCATCACGCCTTCTTCCGCGAGATGGAGGAACGCTATCCCGGCTATGATTTCATGGTGACGGAGTGTAATTATCCCGCCCTCAAAGGCCCGTACACCGAGGGTCAGCAGGTGCAGTGGCTCCGCAATTTCCTCAAAACCATGAACGAATACGACTCTGATCGCCTGATCGGCGTGATGATCTACGAGCTGCTGGATCAGCCAAATCTCCAGACGGACGACAAGTGGTACGGTGAGGCGCATTTCGGCCTCATCAATGTGAACGCCGATTATTCCATCGGTGAGCCGAAGCCGTCCTATCGGGAGGTGCAGTCGCTTCTCTGCGGCGGTGAAGCTAAGCTGACCATGGAATTCAAGCCGGTTGAGTAAGGAACTGTCATGTCGGAAAAACTTTATCAGAAGATTTATCACAAGCTGAGAGAGCAGATCACAAGCGGCGTGCTGGCGGAGAATGACAAGCTGCCCACGGAATATGAGCTGATGGAGCAGTTTGGTGTCAGCCGCGTGACGGTCATCAAGGCACTGAATCTCTTAAAGGACGACGGACTCATCCGCCGCATTCCCAAGGTTGGCTCATTTGTCAGCGTGTCCGATGCGGCCGAACCGTGCGGAGAGAAGGGAACGATCGCGCTGATTCTGGCATTTTCCTCCGAGGATGCGCCGGGACTTTGCGAGGCTGTACGGGAGGAAGCGGCGAAGCATGGCTATCATGTGATGCTCTACAATACCCGTCAGAGCGTGGAAACGGAGCAGAAATATCTGAAATCCATGCTGGAGCGGGAGGTGGCGGGCGTCATCTGCTATCCGGTCAACGGAGAATATGAGAACCTGTCCGATTACCGTGCGCTTAAAAAGGCGGGGGTTCCCCTTGTAACCGTGGATAAGCGGGTGTGGCAGCCGGACGGTGAGATCCCCTGCGTGACCACCGATAACCGAAAGGCGGCCCGTGAGATCACATCGTGGGTCATCGGCAAAGGTCATTGCCGGATCGGATACTGCTATTCCCTGCTGATTCAGGCCAATGCGCGCTATCGCTTCAAAGGCTATGCCGAAGCGCTGATGGAACATGACATCGAATACGATTCGGCGCTGGTGGGCGAAATGGATGCCAGACTTACCCAGTACCGCAGCTCCGATTCGGTTTACCGGCAGTTTCTGGAATACCTGACAAGCCTTCCCGAGCCGCCGACTGCCCTCATCTGCGAAAACGATGTGGTGGCTCTGCGCATCATGCGGCAGGCCAAATCCATGGGCATCCGCATTCCCGATCAGCTGTCCGTCACGGGCTTCGACAATCTGTATCTGTGCGAGATGCTGGATGTGCCGCTGACTACCATGGAGCAGAATTTCAGCGAGATCGGACGAGAGGCGGTACGGCAGCTGTTAAAGGAAATGGACGGCGGGCGTGCCGATGCGCTGACGTTATTTGATGCCAAGCGGATCGAGCGTGATTCGGTTTGTGACAGAGCGGAATGAAAATTTCGCGGCATCTGCGAAAACCCATTGAAAAACCGGCGGAAATGTGGTATAATGAATACAGACCGCTGCGGCGGCATCGCATTTTTGACAGGAGAAAAAGCAATGGAAGCAATCAAAGC
>SVSO01000099.1 GCA_015064195.1 Oscillospiraceae bacterium | reverse complement strand
CTTTCTTAACCTCGTTTGAATTGATGCTCGATGGCGTTTTTTGTCAACTCAAATGCGACCGGCCGACCGTGGGGGCAGACCTTGATGTCATCGAGAGAGAGCAGTTTTTTCACGATCCATTTGATATGCTCGATATCCTCATCGCGCCCGGCTTTGATGGCGGCCTTGCAGGATGCCTGATAGAGTGCCTTTTCAAACACCATATCCCGTGAGATCTCCGCATTTCCCGTACCGTTTGCCAGCCTTCCTGCGATGGTGACGATCATATCCGCCACCGCATCCGCTTCGATTCCGATGGGGATGGCCGTGACCTCCACGGTTTTGCCATCCTTCAGGGAAAATTCAAAGCCCAGCACCTTCACGTCCTTTTTGTAATCGCCGAGTGCCGCCATTTCCTCCGGCGTGAGCGCAACACTCAGCGGCACCAGCATCATCTGCCGCGAAACGGCAGTGGTGCGCCGATTGGCCTTGAGATCCTCGAAAATGATGCGCTCATGTGCGGCGTGCTTATCGATGATCATGACCCGATTCTCCACCTCAACGAACACATAGGAGAGGAACGCCTCACCGATGATGCGGAAGGGCGGGGGAGTTTTCGCCGCGGATGCAGGCTCATTTTTGCCAGTGCGCACCGGCATATCCGGCACATCGGGCAGCCGCTCGCTGGACGGCGTATAGGGCGGCGGCACAGGAGAATATGCCTTCTCGCCCCGTTTTGGTGCAGGGCCGAGGGCATCGATCTCCGGCGGAAGCTCATCCAGCACCATCTGCTGGGGCAGCGGATAGATGGTCTTGCCGTTATGTCTGGCGGTCATCAGCGCATTCAGCACCGGCGGGATCTCCTCCCAATAATTGGTCTGGACGATCCGTTCCGGAATATCCTTCGGACTTTCCACCGGCCTTGCCTCATAGACCCGCTCGCCCGGCTTTGTCGGCGGCTCAGGCGGCGTGATTGGGATCGGCGCATCGATGGCCACCGGCTCGGTGAGATTGCCCGCCATATCCGCATAGGACAGCTGGCCGCGCTTCACATTCCGCTGATTGTTATAAGTGCGCGGCGGTTCCGGCGGCTCATCCGCGCGGTCATCGATGGGGAGGAACGCATTGAGCGGATCATCGCGCTGCTTCAATTGAAGCTCGGGCAGGGGGATTTTTTGCTCCAGCGTGCCTTTGACGGCAAAATACACCGCTTCAAACACCATTTTTTCCGCCGCGAACCGCACCTCAAGCTTGGTCGGATGGACATTCACGTCCACCTCTGTCGGCGGCAATTCCAAAAACACCACGCAGGCGGGATGCTTTTCGTCGGGGATATAGGAATGGTAGCCTTGCTCCAATGCTGCCATCATGCATTTACTTTTGACGTATCGGCCGTTGACGAAGAAAAACTGATAATTGCGATTGGATCTGACATTATTGGGTGTGCCGATGAATCCGCTGACGCGAACCGGCAAATCGGCGATCCGCGGGTCAGTCTCCACGATGGGGATGAGGCTTTTGCCGAAGTCGATGCCCATGACCTGATGGATGCCGTGATCGATGCGGCCATAGCCCTGTTTGCGGATCTTCTGCCAATTATCGACGATAAACTCCATGGCGATATCCGGCTGTGACATGGCGATGCGTTCAAAAACGGCCTGCACCGCATTGGCTTCCGTCTGATCTTTTTTGAGGAATTTCCGCCGTGCGGGGATTTTTTCAAACAGATCCTCGACGATGATGGTCGTACCGTCGGCCATGCCCATCTCGAAGATGGTGGGATCGATTCCCGGCTCGCAGTACATCTCCGTGCCCATGGCATCCTCCGGCCGTTTTGTCCGGATGCGCACCTTTGCCACCGCCGCGATGGCAGCCAGCGCCTCGCCCCGAAAGCCCAATGTGAAGATGGCATTCAGATCGTCGCCGTTCTTGATTTTGCTCGTAGCGTGCCGCTTGATGGACAGCGGCACGTCCTCTCTGGCCATGCCCTTGCCGTTATCCGTGACCCGGATAAAGCTGACACCGCCTTTCTTGATCTCAACCGTGATCTTCGTCGCGCCTGCATCTATTGAATTTTCTATCAGCTCTTTCACAATCGATGCCGGTCTATCGATAACCTCACCGGCCGCGACCAGATTCGCTGTCTCATAATCAAGTTGATTAATAATTCCCATATGTTTCCTTGGATTTTGTGATTCGTTTTTGTTTGTGAAAGGGAATTACGGTCGCTTTCTCGAGCAGACCGCAGTGCGGTCTGCTTGGAAGAATTTCGCAAGCTTGCGAAATTCTTCAGTGCAAAGCCCACTGGGCTTTGCTAGCTCCGCAAAGAACTTTATACAACGCTTCGCTAACAGACTGTTAGTTTCTGCGCGAACTGGCTACAGAGGCAGCCAGCAGACCGCAGTGCGGTCTGCTGAGAAGAATTTCGCAAGCTTGCGAAATTCTTCCATGCAAAGCCCACTGGGCTTTGCTGGCCCCTTCCCCGGCAACTGTCTCTGCAAACTTGTTTGCAGAGTCGGTGCGAACAAATTCGATGATGGACCGTAGGGACCGGCGTCCTCGACGGTCCGTTCTAACGGCTCGCAAACTTCTTTACCCCAGCATTTTTTTCAGCTTATAGAGTTCATTCATCGCCTCAATCGGTGTCAGCGTCTCAATCGACAGGCCGCGCAGGGTATCCAGCGCGCTCATGGCCAGCATCATTTCCACCGTTGTTTCCTCCGGCTCTGGCTTTGGTGCGGGGGGAAGGCTTGTCAATCCGCCCGCTTCGATTTCGGCGAGGATCTCCTTGGCTCGTTTGATGACCGCATTCGGCACGCCGGCCAATTTTGCCACCTCGATGCCATAGCTGTCGTCCGCCGCGCCACGGACGATCTTACGCAGGAACGTGATATCATCGCCCCGCTTTTTGGCGGCGATGTTGTAATTGACCACGCCCTCCAGCGAATTTTCCAGCTCGGTCAGCTCGTGATAGTGAGTTGCGAACAGGGTTTTTGCGCCAAGCTTTGGGGAAGCGGTGAATTCCACGATAGCGCGTGCGATGGACATACCGTCGAAGGTGGAAGTTCCGCGGCCGATCTCATCATAGATGATGAGGGATTTTTTTGTTGCATTTTTGAGGATGTGTGCCACCTCATTCATTTCCAGCATGAAGGTGGACTGACCGCTTGCCAGATCATCAGACGCGCCGACTCTGGTGAAGATGCGGTCACAGATGCCGATAACGGCGGATTTTGCCGGGACGAAGGAGCCGATCTGCGCCATCAGCGTGATGAGCGCGACCTGCCGCATATAGGTGGATTTGCCGGCCATATTGGGGCCTGTGATGAGCATTAACCGGTTGTTTCTGGTATCCAGCAGGGTATCATTTGGGACGAAATAGCTGTCGTCCACGAATTTTTCCACCACGGGATGTCTGCCGTCGCGAATATCGATGACATCGCCGCTGTTGACCTCCGGCCGGACGAAATTATGCTTGACCGCAGTATCGGCGAGAGAAAGATAGGCATCCAGGCGTGCGACAAGCTCCGAGGAATGCTTGATTCTCATCACATTTTCGATGAGTGTTTTGCAGATCTGGCCGAACCGCTCATATTCCAGTGCATGGAGGCGATCCTCCGCGCCGAGGAGCGTGGCCTCGGTATCCTTCAGTTCATCGGTGATGTACCGCTCAGCGTTGGCGGTGGTCTGCTTGCGCGTGTATGTATCGGGAACGAGGGCGATCTGGGATTTTGTCACCTCGATGTAATAGCCGAACACGCGATTATACCGGATGCGCAGATTTTTGATGCCGGTCGCATCACGCTCCCGCTCCTCCATCTGCCGGATGATATCGGAGGAATTTTTCACCACATTGCGCAGATAATCGATTTCCTCATCCGCGCCGTCGCGAATGATGCCGCCCTCCCGGATGGTGACGGGCGCATCCTCGGCGATATTTTCCGAGATGAGCTGTTCCATATCCTCCAGCGTGTCCATATCCTCCGCGATGGTGCAAAGCTCGGTGGTGACGGCATTGGCGAGGAGTCGGCGCACCTCGGGAAGGATGCGCATGGTGGCGGCGATGGCGTTGAGATCCCGTCCGTTTGCCGTGCCGTAGACCAGCTTTGTCGTCAGCCGCTCCATATCCAGCACGCCGGTGAGGTTCATCATCAGCTCCTCGCGCATGAGAAATTCGTCGTACAGCTCATTGACCGCGTCAAGTCTGCGCTCGATGTCGAACAGGTTGACGAGGGGAAGCTCCACCCATTTTCTCAGCATCCGCGCGCCCATGGCGGTCTTTGTCTGATCCAGCACCCACAGAAGCGTGCCTTTTTTCTCGCCGGTGCGCATGGCCTCCGTCAGCTCAAGATTGCGTCTCGTCGATGCATCCATTTCCAGATACTGGCCGTCCATGTAGACCTGCAGCTCGTAGAAATAGGACAGATCGGTCTTCTGCGTCTCCTTGATGTAGCCGATGAGCGCACCTGCGGCCAGCGTCACGGGAAGATTGTCCTCCGTCGGCACATAAGTGCGGCCCAGCTGCAGCTCCAGAATATCCCGGCATACGGCCTCGTCAAAGCGTTCCGCCTGATCGGGCAGAATGAACGTGCCGATCCGCTTTCGCATGGCGAGTCCGGCATCCTTCAATTCCTCGGGCGGGCACTGAAGAATGATCTCGCTTGGGGAATAGACCGCCAGCTCTCCGGTGAGGCGGGTGAATCGCGCTCCGCCGTCGAACATGGTGGCGGTGAGCTGACCGGTGGAGACATCGGCAAAGCAGATGCCGATGCGCTCGCCAACATTACTGATGGCGCAGAGATAGTTGTTTTTCTGCTCGGACAGCTGACCCGCATCCACCACCGTTCCCGGCGTGACCACGCGGATGACCTCCCGGCGCACCAGCCCTTTTGCCGCCGCGGGATCCTCCACCTGCTCGCAGATGGCGACCCGGTAGCCACATTCGATGAGCTTGCCGATGTAAGCGTCGGCGGCGTGGTAGGGAACACCGCACATGGGTGCTCGTTCCTCCTCGCCGCAGTCGCGTCCGGTCAGTGTCAGCTCCAGCACTTTTGACGCCAATGCCGCATCCTCGAAGAACATCTCATAGAAATCCCCCAGGCGATAGAACAGCAGGCAGTCCTTGTATTCATTTTTGATCGCAAAATATTGCTGCATCATTGGCGTCATAACGATTCTTTATCCTTTCGGCGGCTCAGTGATTGTGGCCGCAGTTTGCATGGCAGGAGGAGCAGTCGTGAGTGCAGGGACGCTCACCGGTGATCTGATAGGTGATCTCGCCGTTGACCTCGTTCATGAAGGCGTTGACCACCTCCTGAGACTTCTGATACGCGATCATGTTGGGATTTTCGGTGATTTCGTGATACAGCTCGTTGATGCGCTTTTCGATGAGCTTGATGAATTCCGCATCATGCTCGGATTTCTTGTACTCCTCGGTGAGTGCGGTGGACTGCGCATTGTATTCGATGAGCAGCTTCTGCAGCTCGCGGTCGTTTTCATACGCCGCCTCCGCAGCCTTCATTGCGACGATGCGGGGGTCTTCCTTGATCTTCTTGCCAAGCTCGGCAGCGAGTTCCATAACTTCCATTGTGATAGTCTCCTTTAACGAATAAAAATATTTTATTTAAGCGATCGGCTCGCCAAAAAGGGCGAACGTCTCGGCTTTTGTGATTTTAACGGGCGCAAAGCATCCGACCAGCTTTTCGGTATCGGCATTTCGCGGGATATGCACCAGCTTATTGGAATCCGCGCGGCCTGTGAGCATTTCGTCGGAATTTTTGCTCACGCCTTCCACGAGGACGCGCTGGATTTTGCCCACAGTGGCGAGATTTTTCGCAAGGGAAATCTCGTTCTGGGTTTCCAGCAGCCGATCGAACCGTGCGGATTTGACCTCAGCGGGGATCTGGCAGTCCATTGCGGCGGCGGGCGTCAGCGGGCGCGGGGAATAGATGAAGGAATAGACCATATCAAATTCCACGCGGCGGAGCATGGCCAGCGTCTCCTCGAATTCCGCGTCGCTTTCGCCGGGGAATCCCACGATAATATCGGAGGAAATCGCCACATCGGGCATTTTTTCCCGGAGATAATCCACGAGCGCAAGGTATCCCTCCGGCGTATACCGGCGGTTCATCTCCCGCAGGATGCGCGCCGAGCCGGACTGGAGCGGCAGGTGGAACTGTCGTGCGCATTTTTCCGATTCCGCCATCACGTCGATCAGCTCCCGTGACGCATCCTTGGGATGGCTCGTCATGAACCGTACGGTAAAATCGCCGTCGATTCGGCAGATCTCCCGGAGCAGCTTTGCGAAATTATAATCGCCGTCCCGATAGGAATTGACATTTTGTCCCAGCAGTGTGATCTCGCGGCATCCGTCATCGGCGAGAGTTTTCACCTCGCGGAGGATCTCATCGGCATTTCGTGACCGTTCGCGGCCGCGTGTATAGGGAACGACGCAATAGGTACAGAAATTATTGCAGCCGTACATGATGCTGACGTAGGATTTGATCGCCGATGCACGCTCCACGGGCAAACCTTCCGCGAGGCTTCCCTCGGGTTCATCCACGGTGAAGCTTCGCTTTCCGCCTGCCATTCTCTCCGCGAGGATCTGCGGGAATTTGTACAGCATACCCGTACCGATGAGAAAATCCACGTAAGGATAGCTTTTTTTGATGGCGTTGAGTCTATGCTCCTGTGTGACCATACATCCGCACACGCCGATCATGAGGTTGGGATTTTTCTCCTTGAGCTTTTTGAACTGGCCGGTGACGGACAGCGCTCTCAGCTCCGCGTGTTCCCGCACGGCGCAGGTATTGACCATGATCAGGTCAGCCTCCTCCGGCGTGTCAACGATGGCATACCCCATCTCTCTCGCCATGCCCGCGATCTGCTCCGAATCCGCCTCATTCTGCTGGCATCCGAATGTCCGCACAAAGCATTTCCATCCGGGATTCTTCCCCCGGACTTGTGCCATGTATTCGTATTGTTGTTTGATTTGGTTTGGTGTGATTTTTATCATTGTTTGATACCTGTGATTGTTTGTAAAGGGGGATACGGTCGCTTTTTCGAGAAAAAGCTCCGCAAAAAGCTTTATACAACGCTTCGCTAACAGACCGCTTGTGCTGTGCGCGGAATAGCTACAGAGGCAGTTGGGGCCCCTACCCCAACGACTGTCTCTGCAAACTTGTTTGCAGAGGTTGTGCGAACATTGTGGGGGTTATGCATCTTCGTTCGATTCCGATTTTCTTTTTGTGATTGCGCGGTTTACTAAAATTCCTGCGCCTGCTATGACTCCGGTGGCGGCGAAAATGATGACCGTTTTGCCGATGTTGCCGTCGGACAGGGTTGCGCCTGCCCATGTGGAGGTGATGACGGACGGGATTCTTGCGAAGGTGGACAGGAGGATGAACCGCGGGAAGGGGATGCCGGTGAAGGGGGCGAAATAGGTGAGGACATCCTTTGGTGTACCGGGGATGAAGAACAGCAGGAATATGAGCGAGTCCCGGTTTGCCTCATTTTTGAGGAATTTCAGCTCGGTGAATTTCTCCACGTTGACGAATTTTTTCGCGAAGCCGATGCCGAATTGTTTGATGAGGAAGAACACCAGCGTTTGACCCACGGCGATGCCGATGAGGGTCATGGCAAGTCCGCCCGCCGTGCCGTACATGAGGCCCATGATAAGCTCCAGCGGCTCGCCTGGGATAACCGCCGCCACGATCTGCGTGATCTGCAGAAGGAGCATGACGACGATGCCCCACACGCCGAGAGATTCGATAAACGCTTGAAATTCCGCCTGTTTTTCCGGCTCAGCCAGCGATGCAAAGATGGGCACGAGCCAAACGATGAGGGCGATGATGGCCGCCGCCGCAAGAATGATGGCGGCAATTTTAAGAAATTTTTTCATTGTTCCGCAAATCTGTCACAAAGTCCCTCCGAGACGACGAAGCTGCCGTCATCGAGGACGAGGAAGTATTCAAAGTCGAAGATATGTTCCGCGTAAAGCTGAGCCGCGCCGTCTTCGCCCATGATGAACAGGGCGGTTGACAGCGCATCGGCGACCGCACCGTTTCGCGCATCCGCAGTTTTCACCCAGATCGCCGCCGAAGCCACGCCGGAATCGGCGGGATGACCGGTGGCGGGGTCGATGATATGATGGTAGCGAACGCCGTTGTATTCGGCGAACCGTTCGTATCCGCCGCTGACTGCCACGATGCCGGATGGGATCTCGAGGATAGCGCAGAGTGTATCGGGCGCGGCGGGATCTTTCACGCCCACGCGCCAATCCGAGCCGTCGTCTTTTTGTCCGACAACTGCGATATTTCCGCCGAAGCTGACCGTGCCCCGTGCATTTTTTCCCGTGAGCATCGCCGCGCATTTGCCGAGGGCGTAGCCTTTGCCGATGCCGCCGAGATCAATGGACGCGCCGTCATCGAGTGTCACCGACCATTCGGGCATCGCTCTGGCATCGCTTTCGATGTGGATCTGCCGGTAATCCACCAGCGAGCGCAGATCTGCAATTTCATCCTCCGTCGGCGGAGTCCAATCGGTATCCGGGTGCGCCACGTTCCAGAGCTGTACCAGCGGCGCGACGGTCACATCATACGCGCCCCCCGCAGCCTCGGCAACCGATTTCGTGATGCGCAAAAGCTCAGCAAGCTCGGGATGGCGCACGGTCTCGCCGCGATTCAGCCCACTGACGGCACTTGCCTCCAGATGGAGCGACAGCATGGTTTCCACATTCGCCGTGATCGCTTCCGAAGCATCGATCAGCGCATCGGCAGAAACATGGGTGATATCCCAAGTGATCACCGTGTCCATATAAAAGGACGAGCGGGCGGCATGGCGGCATCCGCAGGCAGTGAGCGCAAGAAGAATTGTCAGGATCAGCAAGATTTTTTTCATAATTTTATCCGATGACAGATGATTTCCGAGAGGAATCCGGTGACGAGCCCCGCGGGAACGGCGAGAAGAAACAGCCACCAGAGCATGGTGAGGGGCGAGAGTGAGCCGAGAATGATGCAGGCGGCGATGACCTGTCCGAGATTGTGAGCGGCGGCGGCCAGCACGGACAAACCGATAAGCGAGAGCTTATCCGGCATCATCAGCGCGATGTCGATGACAAGCCACGCGAACAAGCCGCCGGTGATGGAAAATGCGAAGGTGGTCGCCGAGCCGAACAGCACCGACGTGATGATGACGCGGGAGAGCATGACCGCAAGCCCCATGCGGCGGGAAATGAGCCGCGAAGCGAGAATGACGGCGATATTGGCGAGGCCGATGCGAAAGCCGGCGATGGGGAGAATGGCCTCGATATACGACAAAATGAGGGCGGCGGCGAGGAGCGATGCGCCCACAGCCAGCGATTTAGCCCGCGATTCCATCGATTTCCTCCGATTCTCCGGCGGCGCGGATGACGATCTTTCCGGGCACGCAGACGATGGTTTGACCGGCGGTGCGGATGGCGGGCATTGCGGCGCAAAGCCCGTCGGGGCAGTTGGAATGTGTCACCTTTGCTGTGTTGTTTTCGATGGTGAGCGTCAGCGTGATGCCGTTTGATTCGATGGCATGAGTGCCGTCGGTGAAGGGAAGGGTGTAGGTTTTATCGGCGGTGGTGATGATGATTGCGCCGCCGCCGCTTCCGGCGATGACGGGGATCATGCTGCTGGCGGAAAGCAGGATTACCAGCAGAACTGCTGGAATGTCGAATGGTTTCAGGTATTTCATGTCGGCCTCCGACAAGTGAGCATACTTTAACTATATTATTATAGCATATTTTTTGGGGGTTTGCAAGATGGAAATTATTAATTTTCGGGTTTTCATTGAAGTTTTGGCGAAACTTCATTCTTTTCTTGG
>SVSO01000098.1 GCA_015064195.1 Oscillospiraceae bacterium | reverse complement strand
CGGTCTGCCCTCCGGACTGACGCAGGCCATCTTCTCCTCCGCCATGATCATCGTCCAGTCCCTGACCAATGAATTCGGCGAGCAGTTCATCGCCGCCAACGTGGTCATCATGCGCGTGGACGGATTTGCCATGATGCCCAACTTCTCCTTCGGCATGGCCATGACCACCTTCGCCGGACAGAATGTGGGCGCGGGTCTGTATGACCGCGTCACCAAGGGCGCGAAACAGGGCACGCTGATGGCAGTCCTCGTTTCCACCACCATCACCGGCATTATCCTGCTGTTCGGACGGCCGCTCATGGGCATTTTCACCGACACGGCGGAGCTTGTGGAGCTGAGCTACCGGCTGATGATGATCCTCGCGGCGGGCTATATCGCCGTGGCGGTGACGCAGAGCCTGTCCGGTGTCATGCGCGGTGCGGGCGATACCATGACCCCCATGTGGATCTCCCTCATCACCACCGTGGCCATCCGCGTTCCCATCGCTTACGGCATCAGCTACCTCACCCGCACCCCCGAGCTTCCCTTCGGCAGACAGGAATGCATCCAGATCTCCCTGCTGGCAAGCTGGCTCATCGGCGCGGCACTGACGGCCCTCTTCTACTCCTTCGGCAAATGGAAAACCAAGGCCCTCAAGGCGTGAAAAAATCTCCCCGAACGGGGAGATTTTTATGCATAAATATTGACAAAACTGCCGGATTTGTGATATAATAAATCAAATCAATTTTCGGAGGTTTTTCAGTGAAACGAGTCATTTATATTCTCATTGGCGCGGTGCTTCTCTGCATCCTCGCAGTAGGCGTATCGGCGGCAGCTCCATCGGGCTATGACCATGATCTGGGCGACGCATCGAGCGGGCTTACGCTCGACTACCTGCCGTGGGACAAATCCTACTGGAAAGCAGGCGACGGCTATATCACCTTTGACACCAACGGCACAAGTCATACGCTCGGCCTGCATAACGCGCAGATCAACGGTACGCTGAACAATACCCTCTATGGCGACATCACCATCGAGCTGCACGGCACAAGCACCATTACCAATGCAAGCGGCTACGCCATCAATGCGGTCAACGGTATCATCATCACCGGCGACGGCAAGCTTACCCTCAACGCACGCAGCGGCATCGGCGCTGAACGTGTCACCATCACCGGCGGCGATATCACCATCAACGCGGATGATGACGCGATCCAGTGCAAGACGGATGTCTCGCTCCAATCCTGCAATCTGAAGATGAATGCCGATACAGACATCTTTATGTATGACGACTGCAAGCTCACCATCGCGGACAGCCGGGTCATCGGTTCGTCTTATTTCCTGGTGGGCAGCTTTGAGATCCAAAACAGCGAGGTAACAGTTCCCTATATCGCACAGAATCTCACCGATTTAGACTGCGTGATCGTCAATGACCGCACCATTACCGGAAGTGAAATCTTCGACGACACTCTGACCATTGCCCCCGGCGTAACCGTCACCGTGAGCGAGACGGGTTCTCTGTATGCCGCTGATCTCATCCTTGAGAAAAACGCAGCCATCATCAACTGCCCCAAATCCCCCACCGTCAGCACCTATGGTGTCGAAGCGGCTGATCTCCTTCTCAAGGAAGGTGCGCGCATCGAAAATGACGACCAATGCCGGATCGGCCGCCACCTCACCCTCGAAAAAGGCGCGGGCATCGAAAATAACGGCTATCTCTATGTCTACGGCAACACCGTCCTCGAGGAGGGCGCATCGCTTGTCAACGATTACTATTTCCGTACCGGCCTGTGCCTCACCCTCGGAGCTTACGCATCCTTAATCAACAACTTCGATCTGGAGGTGCACGGCGACCTCATCCCCGAGGACAGTGCCGTCATCCGGAATGACAGCATGATCAAGATCCGCAGAGACCTTACCGACAGCGAGCGGGAAGCACTTTTCGGATTCGGCATCACCGGTACAGGCTATATCCTCCTTTCGGTGACTGACGAATCCTGCGACCATGCGGGAAATCCGATCCTTTTGAATCTCTCCCTTGAGGAGCATGACGACGAAGGCCTCGGCTATACATGGGATTATGACACCATGACCCTGACGCTGGAGGACGGCTTCCTCTGCAAAGATACGCTCACCATCTGTGTGGACGGCGAAATCACCGTCATCGTTCAGGGCGACGCCCATGTAATGGGAGATTTTGAGGATGACAGCTATTCGGTTGCTGAAGTTACCATCACCGGCGGCGGCACGCTGACGGTTGACGGCAGCATTGTGTTCGACAGCGACAGCGTGGACAGCTCCGTCACCATCGATGCGGGCACCACCGTCATCGCAAACGCGAGCGTTAACTTTGACAATCTCTATCTCAACGGCGCACTGGAAGTCCGCAACTCCCGTGCATCCGCCGGCATTTTCATCTACAACAAAATGGTCGTCGGCGAGGATGCATCGATTCTCGTCTCGCAGGAATATGACGATTTCCCGGCGGTCATTTTTAACAACATCCTGGATCGCCCTGCAAGCCAGCTGATGGAAGGCATGAATGCCGACCTCGTTCCCGATGGAAGACTCTTCTATCTCGCAGACAAATCGGGCAATGTCCTCTATCAGATCGGCGCGGAGACGGAACAGAAGCTGTTCGGCGGCATGAATTTCATGTCCATCCTCGTGCTGTGGCGCATGATGCAGACGTATGACGTGAACGTCAGCATTGAAGGCCTCGGCGCAGTTGACGTTGTCGGCGCGGAGGAAACGGACGGCGCACGCACCGCAAAATGGAGCACCGACGTTGATTTCACCGCCACGCCCGCAGACGGCTGGGAGCTGACCGGCATCCTCCTCGACGGCAAATCCGCGGCAATCGACAACTTCCGCATCAACAACATCAAGAAGGATCACGAGATCACCTTCATCTTCACCGAAATCGCGGCGTGATCGCAAAAAATCTCCGGGACACTTACCGTGTCCCGGATTTTTTTGCTTTAGATAAACCGCATGGCGTACAGATCCGCGTCAAGCATCCGCACGTGCATGGTCACGGCTTTTCCCGCGAGTGCGGCCACATCGCCGTCGAAATGCACGCGGCGATCCACGGAATTGCCGAAGGTTTCACAGCTTTCGACGGTCGTGCCATCCTCCGCCGTGAGCTTGATAAAGAGATAGCCGCGCGCCGAGGTCGCGAAGTTGATGCGCATCTCGCCGCCGTCGAAAAGGAAGGGCTTTGTCACGATCTCGCGCTCCTTTGCGCCGGCGTGGAGGGACATGAAGCCGTCCAGACGGATGGTGTAGCGCACGAAATCGGCGGGCTTGTCGGCCCAATGATTCTCGAAGACGTACATGGAGATCTCCGGATCCGCGCCGGGCATATCCGACGGCGTTTCGATCATGCCCCACGACGGGTATGCCGTGCCGTAGACCCAGCCGTAAGGCTCCTCCGGCTCAGGCCGCATGAACGCCTCGTCCGGGCGGTTGAAATGCCAGCCGTCGCGGGAGGACATGAACACGCAGTCGGTGACGGTCAGGCCGTAGCGTGTGCAGTCTTTCATGCGCTCAAGGCGCGCATCCTTGCCGCACAGCTCATCGAAGCTGCCGTTCCAGCCGGGACGGCAGATGTAGCGGCTGGGGAATCCCACCAGCATCTGCGGCGCGCGGTAGTAGGGCTGCACCACGTTGGTGTAAAGCGGCACGTCCTCGCCCTCGCCATAGTCCAGCATCACCGGCTCGCTCCAATGAACGAAATCCGTGGATTCGATGTAGCGGATGTCGCGGATATCGTTTTCGCTGAACCACATGACGGGCGCGGTCTCGCCGGGATGATGGGCGGCGCGGTAATAACAGCGATATTTTTTCGCGACCTCGTCCCAGAACACGATATTCAGCGTGTCATACGCACCGTCTGCGCAGATCTGACCGCCTCGCTTCCAATGGAAGCCGTCGGGGCTGACAAAATACCACAGCGCGCGGATAGAATCATTCGCATTTCCGGTCGGCGCGGTTTCATTCTTCACAAGATCGTCTGCCGATACATTTTTGGGAATGAACCAGCGCGCGATGCCCTTGTATTTTTCCTCCGGCGGACAGGCAGGATTGTCATCACGGAACACGAAGAAGTTGTCGATCGGCTCACCGAAGGTTTCCCGGTCGAGGACGATGTTGTTGTCCTTTGAACCGTTATACTCACACAGTCCCAGATTGGGCTTTTCCCAGTGGATACCGTCCTTGCTTTCTGCGTAGCAAAGCTGGATGCCGCTCCATTTTTTGTTACCGTACCACCAGCCGAGGTAGTACATCCGCCACACGCCGTTGTCGAAGAAAAAGTTGTGATAATCACAGCCGTTGCCTTCCCACGGTGCATCGTGGCGCATGACAACGCCCCGGCGTACCGGATGATGGACGCGGAATTCGGCGGTGGTGCGCTCCGCATCGATAAGATAATCGTCAAAGAAGCATTCGCGGTCGTGTCCGATGTTAAGCATAGTAAGTCTCCTTAGTTTTCAAATGAACGGATGGTTTCGAGGATGGAATCAAGATTTGCCTGAGATTTGGACTTGTTGGCATCCCACCAAGTTGCGAAGCTTGTAACGCGGATAATCTGATAAACATTGTACAGGCTTGCGTTGATCTGCGAATAGAACACCGAACCGAAGTCGAGGGTCACATTTTCAACGATCATATCGATCATTTCTGCGGATTCGTTGTCGCGGGTCAGCTTACGCTGGAGTACCATTTCCTTGTACACCGGCATGACATCGTAATAGGTGTAGCAGTTGAGGGCATTCAGCACCAGCTGGCTCATCTCGTCATTCTTGACCACTGCGGGGATGGCGTTGACATCGAGGAAGCATTCGCTGATATAGCGTTCCTGCGCCTCATCGTATTTGGGCAGCGGAACGATACCGAAGTCGGGAGCTTCACGCATTTCAGCTGTCGTTACTACCTTGAGGTTATAGGGGAAGAACAGAGCCTGATTTGCCGAGAACACCGGAACCGCTTCCACAACGGGATCGATATTGCAGCTGTAGTAATAATTGGTCGCCTTGATCAGCGTGGCCAGCTTATCCATCATGCCGATCACACGCTCATTTGTGCCAACAAGCTGGGGAACACCGTTCTCATCATTCTTTGTGATGCTGTAGCCCATACCATAAGGGAAGAAATTGAAGATTTCACTGGATGTGCCGATGATGCCGAAGCGGTCGCCGCTGTTGTACTGGCTGTCACCGTTGAGGTCGGAATACGCGGACTCCGCCATGGTCATCAGCTTATCAAGTGTCCATTTTCCGCTGTTCACCAGATCGTAGGGAGATTCCAGCTTGAGGGTGTCGATCATTTCTTTATTGAAGATCACACCGCTGGCACTGCTGAGCGCGTTGAGGGAGAAACCACCGGCGCAGACGTACAGCTTGCCGTCCACGGTCAGCTCGTTGTTGGTATTTTTGAACCACCACGGATCGTCGAAGTTGAGGTTTTCCTTCTTATTCAGATCGGACAGCACGCCTTCCAGAATGCGAGCCGCAACATATGCCGAGCAAGGAACAAACAGATCGTATGCGGCATCTCCTGCCATGACGCTTCCCTGAAGTGCTTCCGCAACTGTGGTCATACCGGCCATGTAGCCGTTTACGATATAATAATCGAGTTTGATGTTGAAGGCTTCCTCCACTGCTGAGTTGCGCGCATAGACTGCGTCATTCAGTACGTCGCCAGTCTCCTCAGAGACATAGTTGTCCTGCCACTGTTCCACTGGTGCAAGAATCGTAAACGTCTCCCCGCCAAAGTCCTTCGTCTGGATGTCGTTTTTCGGGCTTGCCTCCGTCGTAACCTCCGGCGTGGTATCAGCGGCGGTGGTATCATCGGCAGGCGAAGTGCCGCCGCAGGATGCGAGGCTGAGAAGCATGGATGCGAGCAGAAGCTTTGCAATGTGTTGTTTCATTGGTTTGATTCCTTTCTATCATTTTTTTGCTGTCTGTACAGCTTTGTGACGTTGATAAATGCCAAAGTCTGGCAGATCGTGCCGTAAACGGCAAAGATGAGGTAGGTGATCTGCGCCGGATCGTCAAGGAGCATGAGGCTGTAAAGCGCGATGGTGAGCAGCTGGGAGACGATCATCAGCGGCGCGTATTCGATGAGGGCGAACATGGTGAGGAAGGAGTTCAGGATGCCGATGAGCGAGACGGCGGTGTCAAGGATGGGAAACGCGGAGTCGGTGTTTTTCAGCAAAATTACGCTGAGGAGGAACACGATGGCGAATCCCGCGGCGGTGACGATGCGCTGCCAGCCCTTCATGGCGCGGAACACGGTGGCTTTGCCGGATGGCCGCCGTCCCCACAAGATCCACGTTGCCAGCTGAATGGTGCAGGAGAAAAACAGCGCGTAGGCGGCGGATGCGTACAGCTTCATGGAGAAGTATACCACCGCGTAGAGGATGGAATTCAGCCCGCCGATGAGATAAGCGTTGCGGCTCACTTTCGACTGGAGCAGTGCGATGGTGAGGGAGATGTAGAGCGGCAGGATGCGGAGGGGCGACTGGCCGAAGACGATGCCGGTGACGGTGATGGCAGCGGCGATGATGAGAAGCAGGATGAGCATCGGCAGCTCCCGGCGATGGATGAGACGTTGCATGGGGACACTCCAGACTTGTTTTTCCTTAATTATATCACACATTCGCCGCCCTGACAAGGCCGGACACCGACAACTTTTTGCCAAATATGTCCGAAATCGCTACGAATGCTTGACAAATCCGGCGAGAATTGGTATAATGAAAGCAGAGGTGAGATTATGGAACAATTTCGATTCGTGCTTCCGACGGAGCATAGCGTGACCATCGACAATCTGCGGCTGACTGTGCTGATGGAACACGGCGCCAATCGGGAGAGCGGCGTACTCTGCGCGCTCCACACCCACAGCTACGCGGAAATTTTCATCTGCATCGCGGGCACGCTCACCGTCGTCAGCGATCGCGGCCGGCTGACGGTGGAGGCTGGGGACGGCATTCTCGTGCCGTCGCGGGTGCTGCATTTTCTCGATGAGCCGGAACGGTCGGAGCGGCAGTTGGTGTTTGGACTGAATATGGAGCGGCGCGGCGTTTCGGATGGGCGGGATCTTTACGCGGCATTTTCGGCGGAGCTTGGGGGCGGCGAACCCCGGCGGCTGTCGGAATGCGGAGAGCTGCGGGAGCTTGCCGCCCGGATCGAGAGCACATCGGATGATGTGCAGCAGGTGTTCGCCATCGGCGCACTGCTGTCCAAGCTCCACGCCTGCCTTGAAAAAATGCCCGAGCCGCGGCTTCCGGCGGATGACCCGGGAAGCGGCGATCTGCGGCGCATCATCAAGCTGGAGGGACTGCTGAACACCTATTTTGACACGGACATCGACGGCCCGAAGCTGGCGGAGATGCTGTACATCAGCGAGCGTCAGCTTTCGCGCATCGTGAAGAAGCATTACGGCAAAACCCTGCGCCGGGTCATCGTTGACAAGCGGCTGAGCATGGCGGCGTCCATGCTCACGGAGACGGATCATTCGGCGGAAGACATCGCCATCGCCGTCGGATTCGGCACAAAATCCAGCTTCTACCGCGAATTCCGCCAAAGCTTCGGCATCACACCCATGGAATATCGGCGGGTGTATTCGTGATGTGGGGATACATTTGCAAAAGAAGCAAACGGTTCGCGAAGCTTACACCGCGGGAGATTATTTCCGAATCTCCCGCATTTTTTCAAAATTTCCCTCTTGACAAAATTGCAAAACTGTGATATACTATACTATGGAAAAATGCTTGGATGGAGCGAGTAGCGCGGACGGAGATCCCCAGAGAGCCGCCGGAAGGTGAGAGGGCGGTGACGAAACCTGCGTGAAAAACACTCCGGAGCTGACGGAAGAAACCGGTCATCCGGGATTAGAACCGTTCGTTCGCCGCGTCAAGGCGCAATTGAGAGGGCTGATTTTTTCAGTCAATATGGGTGGTATCGCGGAAGCTGTCTTTCGTCCCATGTGCGATCTTTTCGCATGGGCAGAGGCAGTTTTTTTGATTTTGTAATAATTTATTGGAGGTTCTCAAATGCTAAGAACACATAATTGCAATGAACTGAGAATCGATCACATCGGCCAGACTGTTACCCTGACCGGCTGGATCGACACTGTGCGCGACCATGGCGGCGTGCTTTTCGTTGACCTGCGCGACCACTACGGCATCACGCAGATCGTCCTTTCCGACGACAAGATGATCGCCGGAATGCTCCGCGAGACCGTGGTTGCGTTCACCGGCGTTGTCACCAAGCGCGACGAAGACACCGTCAACCCCAAGCTGGAGACCGGCCTCATCGAAGTCCGCGCCGACAAGGTTGAGCTGCTCGGCCCGTGTCAGCAGGGTCTTCCCTTCGAGATCTCCGCATCCACCGAGACCCGCGAGGAAGTGCGCCTCAAATACCGCTACCTCGACCTCAGAAACCGCAAGATTCACGACAATATCGTCCTGCGCTCCAAGATCCTCTCCTACCTCCGCTCCCAGATGGAGGAGTTAGGCTTCCTTGAGATTCAGACGCCCATCCTCACCGCTTCTTCCCCCGAAGGTGCGCGTGACTATCTCGTTCCCTCCCGCAAGCACAAGGGCAAATTCTACGCGCTTCCCCAGGCTCCCCAGCAGTTCAAGCAGCTGCTCATGACCTCCGGATTCGACCGTTATTTCCAGATCGCGCCTTGCTTCCGCGACGAGGACGCCCGTCAGGACCGCTCCCCCGGCGAATTCTACCAGCTCGACTTCGAGATGGCATTCGCAACGCAGGAGGACGTGTTCGCAGTGGCGGAAACCGTGGTTTACAACACCTTTAAGAAATTCTCCGACAAGCCCGTATCCGCACCGCCCTTCCGCCGCATCACCTTCGCGGACGCCATGCTCAAATACGGCTCGGATAAGCCCGACCTCCGCAATCCTCTCCTCATCGAAGACCTCACCGATTTCTTCGCCACCATCGATTTCCCGCTGTTCAAGGGCAAGCCCGTCCGCGGCATCGTGGCAAACTGCGCCGGCAAATCGAAGAAATTCTTCGAGGAATCCCTCAAATTCGCGCTTTCCATCGGCATGAAGGGTCTCGGCTATCTGACCCTCGCCGGCGACGAATTCAAGGGCCCCATCGCCAAGTTCCTCTCCCCCGAAAAGCGGGATGAGCTGGTAAAGCTGTGCGGCATCAAGGACGGCGAGACGGTATTCTTCATCTGCGACGCGCTGAACGTGGTCAACAAGGAAGCCGGCGAGATCCGCACATGGCTGGGCGAACAGCTGGATGTGATCAACAAGGATTCCTTTGAATTCTGCTTCATCGTGGACTTCCCCATGTACGAGCGCAACGAGGAGACGGGCAAGATCGACTTCACCCACAATCCCTTCTCCATGCCTCAGGGCGGCATGGACGCGCTGACAAGCAAGGATCCGCTGGAAATTTTCGCATATCAGTACGACATCGTCTGCAACGGCGTGGAGCTTTCCTCCGGTGCAGTCCGCAACCACAATCCGGAGATCATGAAGAAGGCATTCGCCATCGCCGGCTACGGCGAGGAGGATGTGAAGGCGAAGTTCGGCGCACTTTACACCGCCTTCTCCTTCGGTGCACCGCCTCACGCAGGCATGGCGCCCGGCGTTGACCGCATGATCATGCTTATCGCCGGTGAGGAGACCATCCGCGACGTCATCGCCTTCCCGCTCAACGGAAATGCGCAGGATCTCATGATGGGCGCGCCCTCCGAAGTCACCGAGCTGCAGCTTCGTGAGGTGCATATCAAGGTGAGAGACTGATTCTGTTTCACCTTGATAATCCTTAGTAATTCGTAATTGTTCGTTATTCGGTCTGTCGGCTAAGCCGACAGACCTGCAAAGGGGCGGGAGAGGACCATCTCAAACGCCGAAGTTCCTCTCC
>SVSO01000097.1 GCA_015064195.1 Oscillospiraceae bacterium | reverse complement strand
CAGATTCAGGATACCGTGGAGAAGGTGCTGGTCAACAACGGCCACGCCCGCACCGCGAAGGAATACATCCTCTACCGCGCAGAGCGCACCCGCGTGCGTGAGATGAATACGAAGCTGATGAAGACCTACGAGGACCTGACCTTCAAGTCTGCGAAGGACTCTAACATCAAGCGCGAGAACGCCAACATCAACGGCGATACCGCCATGGGCACCATGCTCAAGTACGGCTCCGAGGGCGCCAAGCAGTTCTACGAGATGTACGTCCTCGATCCCGTGCACGCCAAGGCACACCGCGAGGGTGACATCCACATCCACGACCTGGACTTCCTGACGCTGACCACCACCTGCTGTCAGATCGACATCCTGAAGCTCTTCGAGAAGGGCTTCTCCACCGGTCACGGCTTCCTGCGCACGCCCAACGATATCGCGTCCTACTCTGCACTGGCCTGCATCGCCATCCAGTCCAACCAGAACGATCAGCACGGCGGCCAGTCCATCCCGAACTTTGACTACGGCATGGCCCCCGGCGTCAAGAAGACCTACAAGAAGCTGTACAAGAAGAATCTCTCCAAGGCGCTGGAGCTGCTGACAGGTGACGAGAATGCCGCGGACACCGTGGACAAGCTGCTGGAGGCGCTGGCTTACGAGCCGACGCTGGCCAATGAGCCCATGTTCGTCTCCGCCATCACCAACGTTCTCACCGAATCCTGCGGCGCGGAAATCGCCGGCAAGGCAATCGACTTCACCCGCAAGTATACACTGAAGGAGACCGAGCGCGCCACCTATCAGGCCATGGAAGCGCTCATCCACAACCTCAACACCATGCACTCCCGTGCCGGTGCGCAGATCCCGTTCAGCTCGCTGAACTATGGTCTTGACACCTCCGCGGAAGGCCGCCTCGTCATGAAGTCCATCCTGCTCGCCACCGAAGCAGGCCTCGGCAACGGCGAAACGCCTATCTTCCCCATCCAGATCTTCAAGGTCAAGGAAGGCATCAACTACAACCTGGGCGATCCCAACTACGATCTCTTCAAGCTGGCGTGCCGCGTATCGGCAAAGCGCCTGTTCCCGAACTTCTCCTTCATCGACGCGCCGTTCAATCTGCGCTACTACAAGAAGGGCAATCCGGACACCGAGGTCGCTTACATGGGCTGCCGTACCCGCGTCATTGCGAACACCTACGATCCCGACAGCGAGGTCGTCAGCGGCCGCGGCAACCTCTCCTTCTCCTCCATCAACCTGCCCCGCATCGCCATCAACGCCAAGGGCAATGTGGACTGGTTCTTCGAGGAGCTTGACCGCAAAATCGCACTCACCATCGAGCAGCTGCTTGACCGCTTCAAGATTCAGTCCGAGAAGACCGTGCGCAACTATCCCTTCCTCATGGGTCAGGGCATCTGGCGCGGCTCTGATAAGCTGGGCATCGACGATAAGGTGGGCGAAGTATTAAAGCACGGTACGCTCACCGTCGGCTTCATCGGCCTTGCAGAGTGTCTGAAGGCGCTCATCGGAAAGCATCACGGCGAATCTGCCGACGCACAGAATCTCGGCCTCGAGATCGTCGGCTTCATCCGTAAGCGCACGGATGAGGCAAGCCGCAAATACGGCCTCAACTTCTCCGTCATCGGTACGCCCGCAGAAGGCCTCTCCGGTCGCTTTGTGCGCATCGACAAGAAGAAGTACGGCATCATCGAGGGTGTCACCGACCGCGAATACTACACCAACTCCTTCCACGTTCCGGTCTACTACGGCATTTCCGCTGCAGATAAAATCAAGCTGGAGGCTCCCTACCACGATCTGACAAACGGCGGTCACATCACCTACGTCGAGCTGGACGGCGATCCGCTGGAAAATCTCGACGCATTCGAATCCGTCATCCGTTGCATGAAGGAATCCGGCGTGGGCTACGGCTCCATCAATCATCCGGTTGACCGCGACCCCGTCTGCGGCTACACCGGCATCATCGGCAACGAGTGCCCCTACTGCCATCGTACCGAGGCGGACGGCCTCGGCAAGTTCGAGCGCATACGCCGCATCACCGGCTACCTCGTCGGTACGCTGGACAGCTTCAACGATGCCAAGCGCGCTGAAGTTGATGACCGTGTGAAGCACTCTGTCATGAGTGAAATTGACTCGCTGTAATCAAGATCACCGACGGCACTCGTGTGCCAGAAGATCTGCCAACTGCACCGCTTTCACGGGTAACCGTTAAAGCGGTGCTTTTACTTGTAGGTCTTTAGCTGCTCCCCCGTAAACGGGTCTATATGTGCGTATATGCTGATTTGATCATTTGCCATATCCTCCTGCAACTGTTTTTCGTAAATTGCAATAGCAAGTTGCAGTAGTTCTCAAAACAGTTATAAAACGAAATAGAAAAACGATTATTCACTCCGTTTCTACCTGCCAGTAATCAATCAACTCAAATTTCGTATATGGCATGAATTCGTAGTCCAGCAGTACACTTCCGAATCCGTCCTCCGCCAACTCCGTTATATCAAAATCATCCCATCCGAGAAATCTTGTGATTCTTACCGTTGCTTCCGCCATCACCTTTTCCGGATCTGCATTGTCATACGCAGTAACAAAGAGATGCACCTCGACCAGCTTGCCACTGACGTTTGCGTAAGATACGGGAATGTTGGGATACTTATCACGCAGCTTGACTGTCTCGGTTTTATTGTACGCCTGCATCTCTTCGCTGCAAAAGCTGTAGCACGAATTGTCGGCCAATAACGCCTTGTCAATGTTCAGCTTTACCGCCAGACTGTAATTTCCACGCCCGACGCAATCGTCCGAGCTTGTTTCATCGACCAGCTTGTTCTGCCGACTTTTTCCATAATACATCCAGCCGTATCCGATGTCAACTGAATACTTCGCTTCAATCGGGCCGTCATATTCAATGGTAATCGTCGGATTTTCCATTTCATACCAATCCGGGTCATCATACTGGCAAAAGGAATATGTTTGCCCATTGGATGCCGTGCGCTCCTCATAATACCGCAGCGGCCCTGCGTAAAGCGGCGTATCTTCCGCCAGAACTGCAACAGCACGCGACTCGGTTCCCTCCTCACGCCGGATGTTTGTCCATGTGGACAGAGTGATGAGCCTGTCCGCGCTGTCAGCCGGCATCTTTTTTGTATATAGAATCTGATCCGTCTCCTCCAGACGATAAGACATCATAGAGGTAGCAAAAATCAGCGATACCGCCGTGACGGCGGCAGCAATGCCAAGTATCACCTTATGAATGGTTTTCATAACCCCTCCATTGTTAAAAATCCGGCGGTGTATTCCACCGCCGGATTTCGGTTTCGATTTATCTTGCCTTAGTTGCAATCTCAGTCAGTGCCTTGCCGAGGAACTCGTCAATGCTCATGACACCGAGGTCGCCGTCCTTGCGGGAACGAACCGCAACGGTGCCGGCATTCTTCTCGTTTTCGCCAATGACCAGCATGTAGGGGATCTTCTCCAGCTGTGCGGAGCGGATCTTGTAGCCGATCTTTTCGTTACGCTCGTCGAGGAAGGTGCGGATGCCTGCAGCCTCTAACTTCGCGTTGAGTGCTTCCGCATATTCATGCTGCTCGTAGCCGATGGGCAGAACGGCGATCTGCGTGGGCGACAGCCACAGCGGGAACGCGCCTGCATACTTCTCGATGAGCAGTGCCAGCGTGCGCTCGTAGCAGCCGACGGAGGTGCGGTGGATGATATACGGGCGGCGCTTCTGACCGTCCACGTCGATATACTCCATACCGAACTGCTCGGCCAGGAGCTGGTCGATCTGGATGGTGATGAGGGTATCCTCCTTGCCGTGAACGTTCTTGATCTGGATATCCAGCTTCGGGCCGTAGAATGCGGCCTCGCCGATGCCAATGGCATACTTGATGCCGATGTCGTCGAGGATTTTCTTCATCGCGCCCTGCGCCTCGGCCCACTGCTCTTCCGTGCCGATGTACTTATCGCGGTTGTTCGGATCCCACTGAGAGAAGCGGTAGGAGACATCCTCGCCCAGCCCCAGCGTATCCAGCGTATATTTCGCCAGCTCGACGCAGCCCTTGAATTCTTCCTCCAGCTGTTCGGGACGAAGGATCAGATGGCCCTCGGAGATGGTGAACTGACGGACACGGATGAGGCCGTGCATCTCGCCGCTGTCCTCATTGCGGAACAGGGTGGAGGTTTCACCCAGACGCATGGGAAGATCGCGGTAGGAACGCTGACGGTTCAGGAATACCTGATACTGGAAGGGGCAGGTCATGGGACGGAGCGCAAAGACTTCCTTGTCCTTCTCCTCATCGCCGAGAACGAACATACCGTCCTTGTAATGATCCCAGTGACCGGAGATCTTGTAAAGATCGGACTTTGCCATGAGCGGCGTCTTGGTGAGAAGATAGCCGCGCTTCTGCTCCTCATCCTCGATCCATCTCTGGAGCAGCTGGATGAGACGTGCGCCCTTCGGCAGCAGAATCGGCAGACCCTGACCGATGGTATCCACGGTGGTGAACAGCTCAAGCTCGCGGCCAAGCTTATTGTGGTCGCGCTTCTTTGCTTCTTCCACTGCGGCGAGATGCTCCTTCAGCATATCCTTCGCCGGGAATGCCACGCCGTAGATGCGCTGGAGCTGCTTGTTCGCCTGATCGCCCTTCCAATATGCGCCGGTGCACTGAATGAGCTTCAATGCCTTAACCGCACCGGTGGAGAACAGATGCGGGCCTGCGCAGAGGTCGGTGAAATCGCCCTGCTTGTAGAAAGAGATCTCCTCGCCTTCGGGAAGCTCCTCGATGAGCTGAACCTTGTAGGGTTCTTCCTTCTCGCTCATCAGCTTGATCGCCTCATCGCGGGGAAGCGTGAAGCGTTCGATGAGCAGATTTTCCTTGACGATCTTCTGCATTTCCGCTTCGATGGCGGACAGGATCTCAGGGGTGAATGCCGTTTCGCTGTCGATGTCGTAATAGAAGCCGGTTTCGATAGCCGGGCCGATGGTCAGCTTTGCGGCGGGGTAGAGACGCTTGACAGCCTGCGCCAGAATGTGAGACGCGGTGTGCCAGAATACGTGCTTGCCCTCTGCATCGGCAAAGGTGAGGATCTTCGCATTGGCATCGGCGGAGATCTCATAGGAGAGCGCGCGGACTTCGCCGTCAACCAGAGCGGCGAGAGAGGAGCGGTCAGTCAGCCCTGCACCCTTAGCCGCCTCATAGACGGTAATGGGAGCATCGAATTCGAGAGGCTCGTGACCTTCAAACGTGATCTTGAACATGATAAAACCATCCTTTCGTCCCCCGGGCAAATAAATACACCCCGAGGGCATAATCAAAATTATACCTTCGGGGTGAGAAAATTCCCACGGTTCCACCCGATTTTTTCACTCTTGTTCGGGGCATCAACCCCGTTTCCGTGTAACGTCGGAGCACGCCGCGCCATTTCCTGCGCGGAGTCTGTATGCGAAAAATCCGCATGAACGGCGGTTAGAAAACCGAATCCTCCCGATAAGCGCCTCCCACCATCGGCGCTCTCTCTGCAATCGCTCAAACCCGGCAAATCCGTTCGACCTTACTATTATTATACACCAACAGTGGGGGATTTGTCAAGAGGGATGCGGAAATTTTACGGATTTTATAGGAATAATTTTCCTTTTTTCGACAAAATCCTGAAAGATTTACACGGATCACCGAAGAAAGCAGTCAAAAGATAGGCAATCCTGTCAATTGAAATCGATTCGATTTTGTGGTACAATAATCTTGTCAACAAATCTGATAGGAGATAACAAAAATGAATCATTATTCCTTTCCCGGCGACCCTCTGACCCAGCGCATCGAATCACTGATGCTTTCCCTTCATGTTCCCGCGCATCTCATGGGCTTCCGCTATCTGGAGCGTGCGATCTATCTGGTCTGCGGCGACCCTACGCTGCTCTTCAATGTGGTCGGACGGCTGTACACCATCGCCGCCGCTGAAATGGGCACCACCCTCAGCTGCTTCGAGAGGGATATGCGCACCGCTCTCAAAAAAGTCCCCGATCTTGATTACAGCAGTGTATTCGGCTACCACTGCGATCCCACCACAAGACGCATCACGCCCAAGGAATTTATCGCGCTCTGTGCAGGAAAGCTCCGCTACGATACCGTAAATCAGAAAAAAGAGCAATAATTTTCACGCGACGCTTGCTTTATTAACAACTGTTGGTATATAATAAGTATAGCCACTTCATAAAGGAGCGTTGAATATGAACCAGAATCCCGAAAGCAAGCCTCTGTACGATCCCGAGCTTGCCGATATTATCAACTCCCAGCGCGAATTTTTCGCCACCGGAAAGACGCGGGACATCGCCTTCCGCCGTCAGCTGCTCATCAATCTGCGGATCATGATCCGCGACAACGAGGGGCTGATCCTGGAAGCTCTCCGCGCAGATCTCGGAAAATCCCACCGCGAGGGCTATCTCACCGAAATCGGCATGGTGGAGCAGGAGCTGAATCTCGCCCTGCGCCATCTCAAATCGTGGAATGCGCCGAGATCCACGCCCACGCCCTTCTATCTGTTCCCCGCCGCCGGCAAAAAGCTTCGCCATCCCCGCGGTCTCACCATGATCTTTTCGCCGTGGAATTATCCCTTCCAGCTGGCTATCATCCCGCTCATCTCCTCCATCGCCGCCGGAAACTGCACCATCCTCAAGCTTTCCGAGCATTCCAAGTACACGTCGAAGCTTCTCTGCGAGCTGATCGATAAATATTTCGACCGTGAATATATCGCAGCTTACATGGACAGCTTTGAGGCGGTGAAAGCCATCCGCCACGAGCCATTCGGACTCATTTTCTACACCGGCGGCGCCACCGTTGCCCGCATTGTCAGCAAAGCGGCCGCCGCACAGCTCACGCCTGTGGTGCTGGAGCTGGGCGGAAAATCCCCCTGCATCGTGGACAAGTCCGCCAATCTCCGGATGGCCGCCCGCCGCATCGTCTGCGGCAAGCTGCTCAACTCCGGTCAGACCTGCGTTGCGCCGGATTATCTCTACGTGGAGAGCAGTGTAAAGGACGAGCTTCTTCGCTATATCAAGGAATACCACGACCGATTCTGTTCCCTCACGCCCTGCGAGAACCAATTCTATCCCAAGATCATCAACCGGATGCACTTCGAGCGGCTGAAAAATTATCTCGGTGACGGAACCATTCTCATGGGCGGCGATGTGAACGAGAAGACCGGCCGAATATCCCTGACGCTGATGGAGAAGATCGACAAGAATTCCAAGCTGATGAGCGAGGAGATCTTTGGCCCGATCCTGCCCGTGTACGAATTCAACGACATCAACATCGTCATCAACACCATCCGCAAGCGTCCGAAGCCGCTGGCACTCTACCTGTTCACCAAAAACAAAGCGGTGAGAAAGAGCGTGCTTGAAAATCTGGACTTCGGCGGCGGCTGTGTCAATGACACCGTGCTTCAGCTGGCAAATCCCCATCTGCCCTTCGGAGGTGTGGGTGAGAGCGGTCACGGACGGTATCACGGCAAGGCGGGCTTTGACACCTTCAGCGCCGAATCCTCCGTCCTGCTGGCATCTCCCGGCTGTGACCTGAATCCCTTCCGCTATCCGCCGTATGATGACAACTATTCTCTGCTGAAATTCCTTCTGCGGCATTTCACCTGAATTTTGGAACAAAACAGCATCCTTCCGCGTCAAATGAGTATCCAAAACGCGAAAGGATGCTGATTTTTTCATGAAATGGCTTGTGCTGATGCTTCCTCTGCTCCTGCTGATCGGATGCACAAATGCGGATGCCGCAAATCCGCCGGGATCGCTGACTCCTGCCCCTTCCGATACGCTTTCCACAAAAACCGTGACCTATATGACCCACCGCTCCGATTATTACGCCGACGAGCCGGATTATTCCGCGCTCATGCTCATGGGCCGGCTGAATGCGTTCCAGTACCACAGCTATACGCATGGCTGGACGCTCAGCATCACGGTTCCGGACGATTGGCTGGATGAGGCTTCTGTCGTGAAAAGTCCGGACGGGTTGATCTCTCTGTCGAAAATGCCGGAGATCTTCCATGTTCCCGACGGAAGCTGGCCGCCGGATGTGGGATCGCTGGCGGCGGAAGCGGAAACAATGGACATTTCCGTCGCGGAGTCCGACAATCTGCTGATCGTGCAGTCATCGCCGGACTATTACACCTACTACATTCCCTATAACGGCACCACCTTTCTGCGCCTCGGTCTCCGCGATTCCGGAAGCGAGCCGGATCGTGCACTGCACAAGACGATCCTGTCCAGTGTCCGACTGGAGGAGAGTCCGTTTCTGCTGTACGATTTCTTCGACATGCAGGTGTATCAGCACAGCCGCAGTCTGCTGGAGATCCTCACGCCGGGCGGGCGGTACACTGTCACCGATCATCCGACAGATACTTATTACGAGGTAATGGGCTGGGAAAATGAGGAGATCTGTATCACCGTATTCACAAAAGAGGAGCAGTATTACCTAATCTTCGATACCATTACCGGCGAAATTTCGGAGATCCATGCACCTGAACCTTCGGAGACACTGCGGCTTGCCGGCATTTCCGATGCGGGCGAGATCTTGTCCCACTACCGGCATTTCCACAATTTTGCCAGAGATTACCGCTACAGCATACATTACATCACCACGGCGGACTGCCAATATGTTGTGGAGATCGTCAACGGAGCTGCGTCGGTAATGATCTATCCCTTCGCGTCTGACGCTGCCCCCACGGAGGAGGACATCCGCGCCTCCTTCACGGCGATGCAGTACACGCTCCAGACCGGCAGTTTTCTCACGGTGGAGCATGAAGAACTGGAACGCATCGACGGAACGATGTATTTCTACAGCTACCGCCTGTCCCGGGATTACATCACTTTTTCCTATGCGCTCTCCCAGCGGCTCACTGCTGAATGTGCCGCCGCTGTGCTCCATGGAACGCTGGCGGACGGCAGCCAGCGGTATCTGCGCGGCGATGACGGACGGCTGCTCCACGCCGGGAATCATCCCGCCGTGAGTCAGCATTACGATATCGCCGATGCGCGCATCACAAAGGAATCGGACACCGCATACACGGTGGAAGTTCCCCTGCGCCACGATGTCCACAGCCCCGTCATCGGCTATCACACCTTCCGCTATATCTATGAGAACGGCGGATGGCGGTGGGAAATCGGCACGGCTTCGTAAAAATTTGCCGCAAATTCAAAAAAATTTCAATTTTTTATTGCAATAAAGTGTTACTTGTGGTATAATGATAGTATCCATTAATATCTGCAAAGGAAGATTATCATGATTCATGTAGCCATCCTCGGCTTCGGCGTGGTCGGAAGCGGCACGGCTGAAGTTCTCACTCAGAACGCGGCACTCATCTCCGAGCGTGTCGGCGACGATATCAACATCAAATATATCCTCGATCTGCGGGATTTCCCGGACAGCCCCTTCGCGGACAAGATCGTCTACGACATCAATATTATTTTAAATGACCCCGAGGTCAAGATCTGCGCAGAACTGATGGGCGGCTCCCATCCGGCATTTGAATTCTCCAGTGCGGCAATGAAGGCCGGCAAGAGCGTTGTCACCTCCAATAAAGAGGTGGTGGCAAACTTCGGCCCGGAGCTGCTGAAAATCGCGGCGGAAAACAATGTGCGCTATCTCTTTGAGGCAAGCGTGGGCGGCGGCATCCCCGTCATCCATCCCATCGGCGCGTGCCTGACCGCCAATGACATCACCGGCGTTGACGGTATCTTAAACGGCACCACCAACTATATCCTCACCCAGATGATTAACGAAAGCAAGGACTTCGCCACTGCTCTCGCAGAAGCGCAGGAGAAGGGCTATGCGGAGCGTGATCCCTCCGCCGATGTTGACGGCATCGACACCTGCCGCAAGATCGCCATCCTCTCCGCTATCGCATTCGGCAAGCTGGTCCCGCCGGATATGATCAAAACCGAAGGCATCCGCGGCGTGACGCTGCA
>SVSO01000096.1 GCA_015064195.1 Oscillospiraceae bacterium | reverse complement strand
GTACCGGACATTGTCCGGTACGTCGCAGGTGAGCGGCATGACGAACGCATTGTGCTGCGAGCGGGAGAGGGTGATGTACTCCGCCTGCGCTTCATCGTATTTCGGGAACGGCAGAATGCCGTAGGGGCTTTGCATATTACGCAGATACTGAATTGCCTCATCCATCTGCGCGGTCATCATTAGAATATCGCCAGCGATAAATTTGTTCGTCAGCTCCATAAATGGCGCGACTTCAGAATCCGTGGTATCACTTAAATTGCAGTCAAAGGTACCCACAGAACCATACAGCACCCGAAAGAGCTTATCACAGACATCCGCGTCTCTCTCGCTGCCGAAAGTGAGCGAGAAGGAGCCGTCCGTCTCACGTTCGTACATCTTCGTGCCCGTCGAACCGTAGAAGCCTACAAGGTGGTTGTAATTGTGCACAAGGAATCCCAACTTGTCGTTTCCATCATAAGCACCGTCCCCATTCACATCCTGCGATGAGATTGCAGCGATCTCGCCCATCTTGTCAAGCGTCCACTTCCCTTCATCCACCAGTGTATAGAGATTATCCAGATGATAGTCGTCTACAAGATCGGTATTGAAGTAGATAACGAATGCGTTCTTCATGTAACCCAGCGAAGCATCACCGGAGATAAAGAAAAGCTTGCCGTCAATGGCCATATCTGAGAAGCCCTGCAGATACCATGGCTTTTCGATGTTCACATATTTGTTTTCGAGAATGTCCGCGAAGATGCCCTTCGGAAGGCATTGCGGAATGCGGCCGGCCAGCATATCGACCCAATCATACATGTCATCGCCTGCCATAACGGAATTCGAGACGTGATTGATGTAATTGTCACGTTCGCTGTTCATATGACCAGCGAGCGCCTCTACAACAATGTCCACGTTCAATCGTTCCTCAACGGCAAGCATGCTGTTGTATACAGCAGCATCCACGACGTCGCCCGTCTCTTCTTCCGAGTAGAATTCGTTCAGCAGCTCTTCACGGTAAAGGAAACGCACCGTTTCGCCGCCGAAATCGAGGTCAGCAGGAAGGTCATCGCGAATCTCAGGCTTGGCTTCGACAGCGGTGACATCACCACTGTCCGGCGGCACCGTCGTATCGGATGCGGGTGTATCCGCACCACCGCATCCGGCTGTAGTGTTCGCAAGAATCATTGCCAACAGGAATATATTCAGGTTTCTGCGTTTCATATATTTTGTCCTCCATAATAAAGAATCTACGAAATATTCTCCGCTCGTGTGATGTAAGCGTTCTGTTCAGAGCAGCTCAGATTGTTCCACAGCACATTCCAACCGCAGACACGCACCTGCAGATTCTTGTAATTTTCCGGATTTTTCTGCGCGTCGCGAAGGGTGTCTGCATCGAAAATATTGAAGTGAATCGACGCGCCACCCCGCCGCATGAAAGTCTGCATGACGGCATACAGCACCTCCAGTCCGTCTTCGCCCTGCACAGCTGACGGTAGCAGCATCGCATCGAGACAAGCACCAGAATCCGCCAACGACAAATCGAAGGAGGTCGCCGAGGCAATCAACGCTGTGATACCGTTTTTATCCATGCCGGGTGTTGGCGATGTGTTCTTTGATACTTCGTCTCCGGCATGTCGTCCGTCCGGTGTGGCGGTAGTCCGTTCCCCCTGTCGACGGAATTCCAGAGCCGAGTGCAGCTCGTACTCGATATGGCCGCCATGACCATTCTTCCTCCCCGCAAACTGCGCGGAATAAAGAGCATGCAGTGCCCCTGCATAGCTGTCCGCCATACGATCTCCGTTTCCGTATTTGTGACGGCAGGTGAGTGCCGCGTGACGCAGCGCATCATAACCAACCCAATCCGCATCAAGCGCATTTTTCAGCTCCACCAGCGTCGTCCGCTTCGTCTCAAATACCAGCTCGTACACAGCCATCAGAGCATCCACAGCCGTGCCGAGACCGTTCATCCACATGCTCGCCACATTTTTTATGCCACCATTGTTGGCATCTGTCAGCGATTTCACGCATGCCCCAATCGTTCCTGAATAGAGCGTGGAGGGATTCACCTCGTTGATGTACCGCTCCAGCACCCGAATCGTATCCAGTATGTTGCCCACTATATGCGTAAACTGCGCTCTGTAGGCATCATAGAACTGCTCAAAGGAGGTGAACGCCGTGACATCGCCCGTATCGATGCCAATGATAGTACCAGTCTGCTTGTCAACGCCCCGATCAAATACCAACGACACCGGCTTGAGCGCATTGAACGTTGAGAAGGAAATGCAGATGGTATCCGCTTTGGTGACATATTCATAGCAGCCCTTGATGACAGAATCCACCGCCTTTTCATAGGTCGCTCCCTGATGCATCAGCGCTCGTGTGACCGTGTCCTCGTTGACAAAAACCATACTGTTCAAGCCGCTGCGCACCATGTCCAGCGCCTGCATCAGATAATCCTTCGGCATGTATTCGCTGATCTTTATCTGCAGCTTTGGATTGTAGATATCAAGTGCTTTGTAAACCTCGAGGATGAGTCGGGTCAGCTTGTTAACCTTGGTTGTTCCATCAGAATTGGTGCCGCCGAGGTACATCGGCTGTCCCCAATAGCTGCCCATCGCGGAAAATTGCAAAAGGAAATACGCGATGAACGACGCAATCTCTTCTTCGGTAAAAGTACCGCTTTCGATATCACGCAGATAGAAGGGGTACAGCGTGGCATCCAGTCCGTAGCCCAGCGAGCGTACCTGATAGTGTTCCACGCTCTCGGAGATCATAAAGTAAAGGTAGATCATCATCAGCGCATCAAATGTGTTCTGCGGTGCACCGATGGCCAGCTGTTCCAGCGACGCGGCGATGCGTGCCGCCTTCAGGAATGTTTTCGTCTGCGCATAGGAAGCAAGACGCTGTGTGAAGCGGATGACCGCTTGGTATTCGCATACTGCTGCTTCGTAAAATATTATCTGAGAGGATGTCGGTGCCTCCATACTTTGAAAAGAATCCTCCAGTCTAGCCAGCAGTCCCGGGAAGCCGAGAGACATCATGGCATCAAAATCAGGGACAGTATGGTCAAAATCCAATGAAAAGGACGCAGTACCGGAACGAAATAGCGCACCTATCATATCTGTTCCAAGCTCTTTGCGGCTCTTACTCATCGCCTCTCGATGCCAAATATTGACAGTGTAATCATCCGGCAGCCTGCCCCAGGAATAGAGGCAGGGGAACCAGTCATGCTCATCCACGGCGATGCGCGTATGATCGAGCACATAAGCCACTGCTTTCGCTTTGATATGCGCATGGGATTCGCCTGCACAGGCGGCAGTCAATGCGGCGAGACCGCTGCGGATTTCCTCGTCAGTCAAGCCTGTGGCAGGATCGCAATCCCAACCGTGGTAATTCATCCGGTTGAAGCCGTCGAAAGGCTCATCGATTTTATGATACTTGTTTTCGATCGCGTGTCGGTCAGCATCGCTGATCATCAGAATCCTGTCGATCATGAAATTCACCTCATACTTTATTTTTAATTATTATAGCAAAGTTGGAGAAAAAGTAAATTAACAAAACTGACAGAGATGGATTTTTCGATCAACAATCTGCCTTTTATTCACAGTTTCTATGGACAATTGCCGCCAAATATGGTATAATGCTATCAGAGAGGATGATACCATGGAAAATCTGACAATCAGCGAAATCTATCGCGTGTTCACTTGCCATTTTCAGCCTGATACCCGAATGAAGCCCGAAATCGGACGGCAAAGCTCCTGTTTTGCCTATTACATAACGGGGAGCGCAAAGTATATTTTTAAAAACAGCTCCTTTTCCGTTTCAGCCGGTGGGCTTATTTACCTCGCCAAGGGCAGCGCCTATCACATCCACGTCACATCACCGACAGACCTCCTGTGCGTGAATTTTGATTTTTCCGGCGATGATGTACTTCCCGCCAGTACCTCCTTCCACCATCCACAGCCGGGACTTGTGAATCTGTTTGAACTGCTTCAAAGGGAATGGTTGAAGCAGGGACCATGCCGCCGTGCAGTTTCGTTATCCTGCCTGTACCGCATCCTTGCCGAAGCCATCCGCTGCCGCAGCACGCCCTACCGCCGCGTCGCATCGGACTACTCCATGGTACTTGACTGTCTGCTGGAGCACTACACCGAGATGGATTTTTCAATCGCTAAACTTGCAGAACTTACCGACAAGTCCGAAGTGATGCTGCGGCGCATGTTTTCAGCGGTCGTTGGTATATCGCCCAAGCGGTATATGATCCACCTTCGCCTTGAGAAGGCGAAAATTCTGCTCACCAGCTCAAATCTTCCGGTATCCAAAGTCTCTCGTGATGTGGGTTTTGAGGATCAATACTATTTCAGCCGCTTGTTCAAAGAGGAAGTCGGTCTCCCACCGTCAAGGTACCGACTCCAGGCGAAGGCTTGCTTATGAGCTGGAATTTGGATCCCATCAAGCATTGCCTGTGTACCAAAAGTAAAATTGAACGGGTCGCGCCGATAAGCTCGGCAGTAACCATTACGCTGACAGATCGCACACTGAATACGCTTATCCGGGTCTGATTCATTGGCAAAATAATTACTCCCTTTGGCATCCGTGCAGCTGCGCGGATGCCAAAGGGAGTAATTATTTTATGGTTAGTGGGTTGCCCAATCAGACGGCTCGGCACCCATGACAAAATGGAGCTCGCCGCCTTCAATAAGTTCTCTGTGTGTCAAACGGCACCGATTCAGCGGCTCACCGTGCCATACGGCGGACTGCACATAAATATTGCCGTCTCCGACATTCTCGCCGGTGATGCGCAGCTCCCTGCCATTGCCCAGATGGAAAACGATTTCCTCAAGTCGAGTGCCGTGAAGATAGTAATTCTCCGTTGTGGCGTAAGGGAAAATGCCGCACATGAGGAAAACGTAATAGGATGACATACCGCCGTTATCTTCGTCGCCGGGATAGTCGTTCTGCTTTGAGAAACGTTTGATGATGCTGTCGATAACCTTGGCTGCAAGATCGGGGCGGCGGATCTCATCAGTACAGAAGAGCCACGGAATATGGAAGGACGGTTCGTTGGTAAAGTTGAGATAGCCCTCCTTGCCATGATCATCGTTGAAATAGTTGACGCTGTGCTCGCACGCCCAGACCAGCCGCTCGGTGAAGGTTCTCGCACCGCCCATCACCTCCACCAGACGGGGCACATCATTATAATTGATGTAGGAAGCGTCCCATCCCGTTGCTTCGTAGAAGTGGGAATTGTAACCGCCGTGCGCGTCAAAGCCCTCATCAAAGCTGCCATCGGCACGGGGATTCTGTGGGAAGCCGCGGAAGCCTTCGCTCTCATTCTCCGAATTCCAGACATGCAGCCAGTTGGCGGAACGACGACTGTATTTTTCATACTCCGCCTTGGTGCCGAGCTCCTTGGCAACCGCTGCAATAGCTTTATCGTTGAAAGCAAAGCCCATGGTAGCAGCAGCGGGCTTGAAGCGCCATGTGTACGGCCTTCCCGTGACGGTAACGGCATTTTCCGTGGCAAAGCCCTGCGAGACATATTCGGGGGAGCGCATTTTCTCTGCACTTTCCAGCAGCACGGCATAAGCCTCTTCCCATGTGTGTCGATGTAGCTGCACCCCCTTGAGGAAGGCATCTGCAATGGCGTTCTCCACATCGTTGCCGCCCTGTCCAGCCGCAAATTCCTTGGCAGTCATGAATTCATCCGCAACGACAATACCGTCGCCGTCCGCAGCATTGCGGTGAGCGCGGTCGATAAAGGAATCGATGACAGAACCCATTTTCTGCGGATAAAGCAACGCATACATAGGGAATACCGTTTTCCATGTGTCCCAGACAGTATGAAAATCGTCCCACAGACCGTGATCGCCGGTACGATCGCGGGGCTGGATATTCATATGATACATCGCGGTATAAAAGCGGCGGAGAAGTGCGGTATCGGCAGTATGCAGTTCAATGACACCGAGGGTATTGCGCCACGCTTCCTGTGCGGCATCGCGTACCGCATCGTAATCAAATGCCGGAATCTGCACATGCAGAAATTCCTTGGCTCTTTCCTCGCTGACAAAGGAGACAGCGATTTTGACATTCACCGTCGGAGCATTCGCGCCGAAGCGGATGTATACACCGAATCGCTGCAGACTTTGCGCATCGATTGTGACAGGACTGCCGCTGTCCAGTACGGTAAGCTGCCCGCCACTCAGACAGCCGATTTCCGTTGGTACTGTGTCAAATTCCATGGCAAAGTACATGTTCCAGTCGATCATGTTCCAGTTGCCGGAATACAGACCGCCGCCGCAAAATGTGCGCTTTTGGGGATCCACGGTGACGGTCCCCTCCTTCATGCAGGCATCCATATCCAGCTTGTGTGCGATGTCAAGCAGAAGCACAGCTTCCCTGCCGGCAGGGTAGGAGAAGGTATAAATCGCCGCATTGTGGGCGGGTGTTACTTTAGCTGCAATGCCGTTTTCCAGCTTGACCCGATATTCATAGCACGCTGCCTTTTCGCTGCCGTTGACGGCGAAGGAGGCGCGTTTTGAATGGTCGGGCTCGATATCGTCCAGCATCGGGGCAAGCAAATAGTTGCCATAACACTTGGTACCGCCGGCACCAGATATATAGGTCTGACCAAAGCCTACGATGGGCTGCTCCCGCAAGTAGCCGCCGCAGTCCTTCTCCAGCGTTTCGGGGCTGGGATGGATGGAGCCTGCGGGCAATGTGGGCCCCGCCGATGTGGCACTACCGACACCGAAGAGAGGATCGGCGTAGTCGGTGGGATCGATGCGGAGCACCGGTATATTCTCCATGGTTTTTCTAATATTCATCGTGCGCCTCCAAAAATTAAATCACAAATTTGTTGATACCGGCGGCGAGCGTCCGGCTGTCGCTTCCGCAGACAAACTGCGCCGCCTTCGGCAGCTCAATTTCAAAATGTATACCATCCGGCTCCCGGTGCCACGATACGGCGATTTTGCCGGCTGCGGCAATCACGCTTCCGCGTGCATATGCCAGCCCCTCCGGCAGCTTTGGCGCGATGAGGATTTTCGCATAGCCGGCGCTGCCCGCCTCCTGTGTGATGCCGAGGAAGCCTTGTAGAAGATGCCGCGTGCAGCCTCCAAACATAGGGTGGCAATGGGAGTTTCGACCGTGCATGTATTCGGGAATGGTGGTGAAGCCCCGCCGCTTTAAGGCGAGGAAGGTGCCCGGCTTGTCGCCGTCAAACAGCGTAAACGCTGCGTCTGCATAGCCGTGCGAGAGCAGCACCTCCGGCAGGATATCCGCGCAGAGGAAGCCGGTGTCAAAGCATGCCAGCTCTGCATACCGCTCTGCCGCGAGCCGTGCAGTTTCAGCTTCATCCAGCGAAATCCACGCCGCGAAGGCATCCGCGCCCTGTACGCCGCCGAGATAATGTCCGTCCACATCCCGATATGCCGCGCGGATGGCGGCTTTCAGCTGTTCCGCCTTTTCGAGCAGCGCAGGTATCTCCGCCGCATGCCCGATGACCGGCGCGATCTCTGCCATCATCTGCAGACATTTGACGAAATAGACTGTGTTGACAAACGGCTCGGGCAGCACCATTTTGTCCATGGATGCCCAGTCGCCGAGGCACCATCCGCCCGCTTCCTCACGCACGATGAGCGAATCCTCCAAGGAAGCATCGAGGTAGCCGAGCCATTTTTTCATCGGCTCCCAGCAGATGCGGAGCATATCTGCGTCGCCGAAGGCCTTCCAGTAGCGGTACGGCACAATGACAATGGCCGAGCCCCAGCCGCCGGGACCGCCTCCGCCACCCTGGAACGGCGCGGTATGCTGCACATGCCCTCGCTCGGTATCCTGACAGTCGAGGATGTCACGGATCCATTTGCGGTAGAATTCGCGGGAATCGAGCAGCAGCATGGCCGCTTCGGCGCAGGCCTGCCCGTCGCCTGTGTAGCCCAGACGCTCCCTGTGCGGGCAGTCGGAGGGGATGCTGCCGTGCATGTTGTCAAGCTGCGTGCGCAGATAGGTGTCGAAAAGATAGTTCATGCCCTCGGATGCGCTGTCAAACTCTGCCGTCACGGGGACATCGCTGTGGATGACCAGCACTTCTGCTGCGTCGATTTCGCCCTCCACGTCAAAATAGCGGAAGCAATGCCAGACAAAGCGCGGCTCAAAGGTACGCGCGGTGCCGTCCGCGATGAAGCTGTCGCTCTGAATCTGCGGGCGGCCGGAGGTGCAGCGGTAGTTATGACCGGTGGTGCCGTGGTCGAGCGCACCGTCCGCACCGAGATTTTCCGCGAAGGTGAGCGTGATGCGGCTGCCTGCTGATGCGGAGGTGGTGACGCGCACCACGCCGGAGATATTTTCGCCGCAGTCGAAGATACGCTTCCCGCCGACGCTGCCGATCTCACGCGGGAGGATGGTGCGGATATGCCGGTCAGGCACGCCGATGGCCTCCGACAGCTCGGATGCGGGGGAGGGGAAACGCTGCACCGGCTTTTCGCAGGTATCGTGGAAGCGGGCATCGATGACCTCACCGAGGAAGAGATTGTTTTCGAGAACCTCGCTCTCCCGCCAGGTTTCGCTGCCGTCGGAAACGAGCACTTCGCCGCCCAGATTCAATGCGTAGATGGCTTTGAGATGGCCGCTGTAGGACATCTCGCCCTCCGCGACACGCTCAGGCTGCCAGTACCAGCCGCAGCCAAGCCGGATTTCCAGCAGATTCTCGCCGTCATGCAGGAGCGGCGCTATATCGTAGGTGTAAACGTAGATGCGGTGCGTGAAGTGGTCGCGGCAGGGGTAGGTGATTTTCGTAAAGCTGCGCGGCTCGTAGTCGGTGACGACGGGCACGAAGCGGTCGGTGCTGACCGGCCTTCCGTTGATGAATGCTTCAAAGTAGCCGAGTCCGGTGATGGTCAGCGATGCGGCGGATGCGGATGCGGCGGTGAAGCGGCGGGAGAGGATCGGCGCACCGCCGATCTCTCCGGAGCCGATCCATGCGGCGGATTGCAGGATGTTTGTCATAGGTACCTCATTCTTGGGTGTCGGCATCTCCGATGCCTCGTTTCATTTCGGATGGTGTGCAGCCGTACTGCTCGCGGAAGGCGCGGAGCATGGTTGTCTGCAGAGATTAATGTACTGCGGTATTCTCATCTGCATGGCACTGCGGGAATTAACAAATGGGAACCTCTAAATATCAGTTCCTTGTGTTAGTTTTTTGCGATTCAACGACGAAAAAAATGAAACAGAAGCGGCGAATCGCGTAACAAACTCCAATTTCATATATAGATGGGGTGGTAAGCCCCAGAATTGCGGCTGATTTCCGCAAAAGGGCACAATTATCCCTTGGCAAGCCCCTTTCGTTGTAGAGTAGAATAGAATAGCGACAAAGGTTGTACACGAGATTCGTCAGCCCAATGTTGAATGCCGCACGGCGCAGCCCAATGGTGTGCACAGTCAATCCGCGCATGGACATGGTCATGAAACCGAAAACATGCTCGATTCGGCTGCGAATCTTGGATTTCCGGCGGTTGTTCTCTTTCTGCGCATCGGTCAGCGGCTTATTGCGATACCCTTTTTCACAAACCTCGTTTTTGACATGCTTCGGCAGCTTCTTGCCAACATAGGCACTATCTGCATACGCAGCTTCATCCTTTTCGGTGAAGAAATCTTCAAACTCATTGCTGTCGTGTACGTTGGCGGGAGTGACTGCATAATCCGTAACCAGTTTGCTGTCCGCATCGACCTTGGCGTGATCCTTGTAGCCGAAATGCGTTTCATTGCCCTTTTTCGTCCAACGGGCATCGGTGTCTTTTTGAGCCAGTTTGTGAGGCTTTTTCTTCCATTCCTCGGGAATTTTGCCGTCTTTAATCTGCTCGTTTTCATCGCGGGTGTTTCTTTGACGAGGGGCATCCACAAACGTTGCGTCAACAATTGTGCCCTTGTGAGTGATGATGCCGCGTTCTTCCAGCATGCGATTGAACTGTGTGAACAGTTTTTCC
>SVSO01000095.1 GCA_015064195.1 Oscillospiraceae bacterium | reverse complement strand
GTATTCTCCATCTCCGGTCGTGGTACTGTTGCTACCGGTCGTGTAGAGCGCGGCGTTATCAAGCTCAACGAAGAAGTTGAAATCATCGGCCTTACCGAAGACCGCAGAAAGACTGTCGTTACCGGTATCGAGATGTTCCACAAGTTGCTTGACTCTGCTGAAGCAGGCGACAACATCGGCGCACTGCTCCGCGGCGTTCAGAAGAACGAGATCGAGCGCGGCCAGGTTCTCTGCAAGCCCGGCTCCGTTAACCCCCACACCAAGTTCACCGCTCAGGTGTACGTTCTGACTGAAAAGGAAGGCGGCCGTCAGAAGCCCTTCTTCTCTGGCTATCGTCCTCAGTTCTACTTCAGAACCACCGACGTTACCGGCATCATCAACCTCCCCGAGGGCGTTGAAATGTGCAAGCCTGGCGACAACGTTGACATGAAGGTTGAGCTCATCACCCCCATCGCTATCGAGAAGGGTCTGCGTCTCGCTATTCGTGAAGGCGGCCGTACCGTTGGTTCCGGCGTCGTTGCTGAAATCGAGGAATAATTTCGATTCTTTCAGCTTATGCTGATTTTGTATGGGGAATGGTTTCCATTCCCCATACATACTATTTTCTTCAGGGATAGGTGAAAATCCTTACCGGCGGTATAGTCCGCGACCTCCGATGGAGCTGAGCAGGTGGAATTCCTGCACCGACGGTATAGTCCGGATGAGAGAAGAAAAGCTATTCGTGCATTTTTCCGCATTTATATAGTTTTGCTTCTCCTGATTTTTCAATTCAAGGAGAATTTTTTTATGGATACCAAGCTGTTTACCGTCCGCAACATGACAAAAATCGCCATTTTGACCGCAATTTCGGCGATCATTATGCTGTTTGAATTCCCACTTCCCTTCGCGCCTTCCTTTTATGAGCTGGATCTTTCCGAAGCCGTCATTCTGATGGGCGGGTTCGCCATGGGCCCTCTCGCGGCCGCCATTATGGAGCTGCTGAAAAATCTGCTCAACCTCCTCCTCAACGGCACCATCACCGCCGGTGTGGGCGAGCTTGCCAATTTTGCCATGGGATGCGCACTTGTTGTGCCCGCATCGCTGATTTATAAAAATAAAAAATCCTTCCAAGGCGCAGTCATCGGCCTGCTTGTCGGCATCCTTTCGCTGGTCGCGGTCGGATGTGTACTCAATTATTTTGTCATGATCCCCGCTTACGTTGCACTGGCCCATTTCCCGCTGGAAGCGATCCTTCAGATGGGTGCTGATGCAAACAGCAGGGTGAACAGCCTCGCGACACTGGTGATTTTCGCCGTCGCTCCCTTCAATCTGGTGAAGGGTGTGCTCTGCTCCCTCATCAATCTGCTGCTTTACAAGCGGCTTTCCAAGATTCTTCACATATAATTTACATAAATTTCAAATTTGTTCGAGGTTATCGTGAGCATTCTCGTTAAATATCTGATCGTTTTCTTCGTTTCCATGGTGCCGCTCATCGAACTGCGCGGCGCGGTTCCCATCGGCACGGGTATGGGTCTGCCGTGGCATTGGACGCTCAGCATCTCCATCATCGGCAACTGCATCCCGATTCCGTTTATTCTGCTGTTCGTCAAGGCAATTCTCAAGTGGATGCGCGGCTGTTCCATCGCGATTTTCAAAAAAGTTTCCACTTGGCTTTATGAAAAAGCGGAGAAAAACCGTCCGAAAATCGAAAAATATGCGGCGTGGGGACTGTTCGTATTTGTCGCCATTCCCCTCCCCGGCACCGGCGCATGGACAGGCGCACTGGTCGCATCGGTTTTCGACATGAAAAAGCTGCCCGCGTCCATTTCCATCTTCGGCGGTGTGGTCACTGCAGGCCTTATCATGACGTTCGGCTCTCAGCTCGTAAAATTTATCGTGGAATTGTTCTGATAGCTATTGACAAACCGCGCGATCTGTGTTATAATATAGTGTACAGCAAAATATTCTTATCAAGAGCGGCGGAGGGACTGGCCCTGTGAAGCCCGGCAACCTGCATTTTGCGTTGGTGCCAATTCCTGAGAGATGAGTAAAATTTCAGCCCTCGGGATTCCGGGGGCTTTTCTGATGCTGCAAACAAGGAGGAAACATAAATGAGACGTCTTTTTACATCCGAATCCGTAACCGAGGGACATCCCGATAAAATCTGCGACCAGGTATCCGACGCGGTGCTGGACGCACTTCTCGAGCAGGATCCCATGTCCCGCGTAGCCTGCGAAACCACCACCACCACCGGTATCGTCATGGTCATGGGCGAAATCACCACCAAGGCCACCATCGATATTCAGAAGATCGTCCGTGAGACCGTCCGCGAGATCGGCTATGACGACGACGCGAAGGGCTTCAACTGCGACACCTGCGCCGTTATCAATCAGATCCACGGCCAGTCCCCCGACATCGCGTTGGGCGTTGACAAGTCCCTCGAGGCAAAGGGCGGCGAGATCACCGACGATTTCGACACCGGCGCCGGCGACCAGGGCCTCATGTTCGGCTACGCCTGCAACGAAACGCCCGAGCTGATGCCTCTGCCCATCTCCCTGGCGCACAAGCTGGCACTCCGCCTCACCGAGGTTCGCAAAAACGGCACCCTGCCCTATCTCCGCGCCGATGGAAAGTCTCAGGTGACGGTGGAATACGACGATGACAAGCCCGTTCGCGTTGATGCAGTGGTCATCTCCTCCCAGCATTCCGCTGATGTTGAACTGGAGCAGATCCGCGCCGATGTCATCGAAAATGTCATCAAGCCCGTCATTCCCGCAGATCTTATGGATGCCGAAACCAAGATTTTCGTCAACCCCACCGGACGCTTTGTCGTCGGCGGCCCGCACGGTGACTCCGGTCTCACCGGCCGCAAGATCATCGTTGACACCTACGGCGGCTATTCCCGTCACGGCGGCGGCGCATTCTCCGGCAAAGACCCGACCAAGGTTGACCGCTCTGCATCCTACGCCGCTCGCTACATCGCAAAGAACGTGGTAGCTGCAGGTCTCGCAGCCAAGTGCGAGGTGCAGATCGCATACGCCATCGGCGTTGCGAAGCCTGTGTCCGTGCTCATCGAAACCTTTGGCACGGCTGTGGTTGATGAGGAAAAGATCTCCGCGAAGATTGCCGAGCTGGTGGATCTCCGCCCGGCTGCTATCATCGATCGCTTTAAGCTCCGCCGTCCGATTTACCGCAAGTTGGCCGCATACGGTCACATGGGCCGCGAAGATCTGAACGCTCCTTGGGAGGCGCTGGATCTTGTGGATGCGCTGAAGGAAATTAAGTGAGGTACAACATGAATAAAGAAAAGATCATCCTGTTCAACGGTAAGGATCTCGTCGGCTGGAAGAGCATTCATGGCGGCGATGCGAAATGGCGCGTTGAAAACGGTGTGCTGACCGTTGAGCCGCACGCCGGTAACATATATACAGATGTGACATTCGGCGATGCAATGCTGCATTTAGAATGGCTGGAGCCGGATATGCCGGATAAAACCGGTCAGTCCAAGGCCAACAGCGGTGTATTTCTGCAGGGACGTTATGAGCTTCAGGTGCTGGATTCCTACGGCATCGAGAATCCCACAATGAGCGACTGCGGCGGTATTTACTCTCAGTTTCCGCCCCTCTGCAATGCCTGCAAGCCGCCGATGACATGGCAAACCTACGACATTTTGTTCCGCGCACCGCGCTTCGATGATGCGGGCAATGTTACCGAACACGCAAGGCTGACGGTTTTGCAGAATGGCCTTCCCATTCACAACAACCGGGAGCTTCCGCGCACTTGTCCGGGCGGGCTGTTCCAACAGACCAACGAAGTGGCGGAAGGTCCGCTCATGCTGCAGGATCACGGCGACCCCATCAGCTTCAGAAATATCTGGATAATCAGACTTTAAACAAAAAGAGCCCCGATAGGGGCTTTTTTGTTTGCTTATTCCTCGTATTTGCGATCGAAGGTGAGGCGCGGCAGATTTGCGGGGGCATCGCCAAAGTCCGGCACATCCATGAGCATACCGTCGCGCATGGACGATTCGTGGGCGATGATGCCCGGCACCATGTAGCGCGCCGAATCCCACGCATTGTTGGGGGGAAGCTTTTCCTCGATGACCGCGCGGACGAAGTCGTCCACGAGGAACGGATGAGAGTTGTAGTGAACCGTGTCGGCCATCTCGCGGAGCTTTTTCGGAAGGCGCGCCACGTCATGCACCGGCGCGAAACCGTAATGACACCGTTCGGAGATCGGCTCGGTGTTTGGATTGAAATCAGGCTGAGACCGGCGCATGGTCAGATAATGAGTGTTGATCTGTGCGCTCACGTCCTCGATATACGGGCCGTCCTCATGTGCCACGCCGCGGATGAAGCGATGCTGATCCGCCGCACATTCGTATGCGCCGATGGTGCCGTACATATTGGAAATGTAGGAGGAAGGCTTGTGACCGATTCCCACGCGGCGGAATTCGTTGACTCTCGCCACGCCGCCGCCCGACAGTGTGAGCATCGCGGTCTGATTGGAGAAGGGATTGTCCCAGTTGTTGCGGCCCTCACCGAAGATCTCGTCGGGCTCGTTGTCACGGAAGCCCATGCAGGAAACCTTGGTGGCATACTGGCCGACGACGGAAACGATCATGGAAATGGAGTGGGTCGCGTAATACATGGGCGGAATGCCGGCCACGCGCTTCCACTGCGGGCCGCCGGAACGGGAATACGCGCTTCCAAACGTCACCATGTCGTGGTAATACTGCGCCTCGCCGTAGGTAAACTTGCCGAATTTTCCGGCTTCCAGCATATTGCGGCAGAAGATGGCGCAGGGGAAATAATAGCAGGTCTCGCCGGTCATGTAGGTGAGGCCGGTGGACTTTACAAGCTCGATGATCTTCTCGCATTCCTCGATCTCGATGCCCATGGGAACGGCGCTGAACACGTGCTTGCCCGCCTTGAGGGCTTCGATGACCATGGGGCCGTGGAGCTGACGCTGGGTGAACAGCGCGATGGCGTCCACATCCTTGCCATTCTTCAGCACATCCTCCAGCGATGTGAAGGTGCGCTTGATACCGTGCTTTTCGGCGGCTTTTGCAACGCGATCCGGCATGAGATCGGCGATGGAAACCTCCTCGACATCCGGATGATCGCGGAACAGGTGAATGAAAAAGTCCGAGAACTGTCCCATTCCGATGACGCAGATTTTCATTTTTTTCATGAGATTTGCCTCCTGATTTTATTCGTTATTACCATTATATCACGAACGGAGGCGGTTTCATAGGGTCAAAACAATTTTATTTTTGTATTTTTCAACATTCAAGCTGTGCCATAATGCCTGCGAAAATCGTCACCGCCACCGCGTTCTGATACTCTGCCGTCCCCAGCCTTGCGCATTCGTCGGCGTTGGACAGAAATCCGCATTCCACGAGGATCGCCGGCGATTTCACATGGTCGAGGATGTAGATGGACGAGGCGGCACGCTTGATCTCCCGGGTATTTGCGGGATCGAGAAAAGTGCGGGCATAGCTCTGCACCGATTCCGCAAGCTGGCGGCTGGCATCGTCGGCGGGGGCATACCAAACCTGCAGGCCGGAATACTTGGATTCGGTGAATTTGTTCATGTGAATGCTGACGAGGATCGGCGATTCTCCTTCCGCCGCCAGCGATTCCACCACCGCCAGCCGATTCTTCAGATCGTGCATCTTCCGATGGGACGTGACCGAATCCTCCACCAGCATCACATCCTCCGTCCGCGTCATCACCACGTCGCAGTCAGCGGCGGCAAACAATGCGGCCAGCTTCTTCGCCACGGAAAGATTGATGTCCTTTTCAAACGTACCATCCACGCCAACCGCGCCGCTGTCCATGCCGCCATGTCCCGCGTCAATGACGATGACCGGCCGTGATTTTTCGACGATGGGTGCCGATACCGGTCGGTCGCCGGCGAAAAATCCGGCCGCCGCCGTGAGCAGAATGCAGGCGGCAAAAAGCAGCAGGCACATGACAAAATAGCGCAGGAGTGCCAACACTGCACCGCGAATTTTCCCGCTCATTGCACACCTCCCTTTCCGGACGAATTGTGTCGCTGCGTGCGCCGTTCCATCATCCGCGAGGCTATGCGGATCAGCCGTGAGATGGTGATGAGCAGTGCGGACAGGAGCGCGAACACCATGCTCTGCCCCCAGACCGACAGTCCCAGCGCCCCGGTGATGAGTGCGATCAGCGCCGCCGGTGCGAACCAGACCGCCACAAGGCTTGGAAAAATCGCCTCACAGAAAATGGATGCCAAAATAATCGCCAGCCAGATGACCGGCCAAAGTGAAAGCAGTGTCATTTTGAACCTCCGAATTTGCAATCGTTAATACTATATTATTGCACCGATGCGTAAATTTATAACACCACACCTGCATGAAATTTGCAGAATTGCAACAATTTTATACTTGCAAATTGCGTCGATTTATGCTACAATGATAATATACTTTTGTTTACAGGAGATTCCGATGAATTCTGTCGAAAATAAATCCATCCGGCGGCCGTCGAAGCCGGTGAATCTTCGGGTCGTCATGCTGGCCCTTGCGGCTGCGGCGGTGATCGCTGTCCTCGCCGCCTCGCTGGTGCTGATCCTCCCCGGCCTCATGAACGAGATCGGCGCGCCGGATGTGCCGTCTCCCGCCCAGAGCGAATCCGGCGATGCCCTTCACGCGCCCATCGGCGGCTTGCCCGATCCGGCATCCGAGGTGCGCGGCGTGTACATCACCACGGCTTACAACATCAACTATCCCTCAAAGCCGGGCATTTCGGCGGACAAACTGCGTGCGGAGCTTGACGACATCGTGAAAACCTGCGCCGATGCCAATCTGAACGCCATCTATTTTCAGGTGCGCCCCTCCGCCGATGCGCTGTATCGATCGGAAATTTTCCCCGTTTCCGCCTATCTCACCGGCACGCAGGGCTCGGATCTGCCCGACGGCTTCGATCCGCTGGCTTATCTCATTGAGATCGCCCATGCGCAGAACATCGCCGTTCATGCGTGGGTCAATCCCCTGCGCGTCACTGTCGGCTCGGCATCCGCGCCGGCTCATGACGTGAACGCGCTGGCGGAAAATCATCCGGCGCGGAAAAATCCCTCCTACGCGATCCCATACGCCGACGGCAAGCTCTATTTTGACTGCGGACTGCCGGAGGTACGCGCTCTTATCGCCGACGGCGTGGCGGAACTGGCGAAGAATTACGCCATCGACGGCGTGATTTTCGACGATTATTTTTACCCCTATCCGGTGAATGAAGGCAAAACCGCCATGCTCGCCAATTTCGATGACAGCGCAACCTTCAAAAAATACGGCGGCGACATGAAGCTGGCGGATTGGCGGCGCGAGAACGTGAATCTCTTGATCGAAGGCTGCTACAATGCCATCAAAAAAGCCAACAAGCAGTGCGAATTCGGCGTCGCGCCCTTCGGAATCTGGCAGAATGACAACGGCGAGAACGGCGGAAGTGACACCTACGGCCTCGAATCCTACGATTCCATCTACTGCGATCCCCTCGCATGGGCAAAGGGCGGCTACGTGGACTACATCGCGCCCCAGATCTACTGGCGATTTTCCACCACGGCGGCGCGTTACGATGTGCTGGTGCGCTGGTGGAACGCCAATCTCCACGGCACGGGTGTGCGGATGCTGGTCAGCCATGGCGTGTACAACTACGAAACGTGGGAAAATCCCGAGAATGAACTGCGCAACCAAGTGGTATTCGCCCGGGCGCAGATGAATTATCACGGCTCCATCCTGTACGGCTATGCGTCGCTGAAAAATAATGTGGCCGGGCTTCTCGATGAGACGCGGGAAGTCTTTGCCGAGGCGATCATCCATGACGAAATTGCATCCAACGGCCGCGATCTGATCATCTCCATCCCCTATTCGGGCAGCTACGTGGACGGCGAGGGTACATTTGTCATCGGCACGTCCGATCCGACGAAATCGCTGACCATCGACGGCAAACCGGTGGGACGCACCAAAAGCGGCTATTTTTCCGCCTATCTGCCGCTGAATAAAGGCAAAAACACCTTTATTTTCGACCATGACGGCGAGGAGACGGAGTACATCATCCACCGCGGCACACAGACGGTGACGCCGGGCAAGGTGACATATGCAACCCTTGACGGCCCGGGAATCGCCGCTGTCACGCCAACCTCCGACTGGATGAGTACGGGACAGCTGTCCGTCAGCGTCACCGCCCCCCGCGGCTCCAAGGTGACGGCAGAGCTGAACGGTAAAAAGATCACCCTGACACCGACGCTCTACGCGCCGCGGCAAAGCGATTACATGAAGGAAGTCTTCATTGGTAGCTTCAATCTGTGGGCAAGCGACGGCAAAATCAACGATCTCGGCAGGATTAAATTCACATCCACGCTGGCGGGCGAGACATTCACCGCCGAATCCGGACAAATCCGCGTCATCGGAAGCGGCGCGTCACTGCCCATCGAGGTGCTGGCGGACGACACGGAGATGAAGATCGCCAAGGACAGCTGGTATTACGACGATTACACGCCCCAATCCGCCGGAATGCGCGACAATGCCCTCTCGCTGGTGGACGGTTTTTACAAGCTGCGGTGCGGCGGCATGATCGCGCAGACGGGCGTGAAGGAGCTTGAGGGCGCGGCCATCGGCATCGCAAATGTGGGCGACTGCACGGTGACCAGCGACGGCGCGGCGACTTACATCAAAATCGCGGCGGATGAAAATCTGCCGGTCAACTGCTACATCGAAAACGGCGAATTCTGCGTGACGGTGTACAATATGAACACTGCCGGTGAAAAGCCGATTTCGCTCGGCGACAACCCGCTTTTCACGGCGGCGCGAGGCGTGAAAAGTGCCAGAGCTTATGCGTACAAATATTGGTTCGCGCTGGAAGCGTTGGAGAATTTCTACGGATTTGAGCATTATTATGAGGACGGCGCGATCGTCGTGAAATGCAAAAATCCGGAGGTTCTGCCGGATTCGGATACGCCGCTGGCCGGCAAGACAATCATCCTCGATGCGGGGCACGGCGGCAAAAATCCGGGAGCCCTCGGCCCGCTGGGTTCGGCGGAAGGCGCGATGAACGAGTCGGATTTCAACCTTGAGATCGTGCTGGCGGCGGAACCGTATCTGCGTGCGCTGGGAGCGGAGGTCATTCAGATCCGCGACCGGGACTGCGAGATCGACGTGCCGATTGCCGACCGGATGCAGACGCTCATTGATGTAAAACCGGATCTGATGATCTCCATCCATCAGAATTCCATGCCCTACGCCACGGATGTGACCAAGGTGCGGGGACTGGTGGGGCTGTATTGGGCGGATTCGGGGCTGATGCTGACAGATGTGATGGGCGAGGTCATGAGCGATGCGCTGGGCAAGCTGGATCGGTCGCCGACAAAACAGCGGCTGGCCATGGTGCGCAATCCGAAATTCCCGGCGACGCTGGTGGAAACCTGCTTCATCACGTCGGTGGAGGAATACGAAATGATGATGCAGCCGGACGCCATCGACACAATCGCCCGTTCAATCGCGGACGGCGTGCTGGCGTATTATGAAAATCAGCGGAAGTATCTGGATTAAACAAGATTTTTTCAAAAACCCCTTGACAACTGAGCCTGTTTGTGGTATAATATACAGGTAGTCGAGCCACTAGCTCAGTTGGCAGAGCATTTGACTTTTAATCAAAGGGTCTGGAGTTCGAATCTCCAGTGGCTCACCACAATAAAACAGTCACCGTCAGGTGGCTGTTTTTTTGTGGTGTGATATTGGAATTGAGCAGTCCAGCGAAAGCTGCCGGCTGCACAATCGAATCGCACTCGCGGTATGCAGCTTTCCCGCGAATCGCCTGCGATTCGCGTGGAGTTTATCGAATCTCCAGTGGCTCACCACAAAAAAAGGACACCATCGGTGCAATGTCATTAAGATACGCTGCATCCATTAAGGGAACCTCTAAATATTCACAAATCAAATATCCCCCTTGAATAACGATCCCTCCCGAAGATAATTCATACAAAATTCATATAATTTCACCATTT
>SVSO01000001.1 GCA_015064195.1 Oscillospiraceae bacterium | reverse complement strand
ACAGTGCGCAAGATCCGGAGTGCTTTCGGAGCTCCGTAAGAGAGAGCATTACGAGAAGCCCAGCGTAAAGCGCAAGAAGAAGTCTGAAGCGGCTAGAAAGCGCAAGTCCAAGTAATAACCGCAAGTTGTATATGAACTCTAAGATTAAAGAGGAGGATGTTTTCGCATCGTCCTCTTTAATTTTTAGCCTTAATTTCGCGGTTTTTTGTAATTTTTCGCCCCAATTGCGAAAAAACTCTTTACTTTTTCGCCGGGATGCAGTATAATTGACATAACTGGGTAACAGTGTCGGCTTTTTGCGTATTTTTGCAGAAAAGTTTGCCTTGACAGATTCAATAATGTTGTGTACAATTTCAATATGGGCCAGTATGTGCTCAAATTAAAATTGGAGGAAACCAATATGAAAATCACTTTTGATTCCGCCCGCCGCGTGTTTGCACTGGACTGCGCGGAAATGTCCTACGCCATCGCCATCGCGGACAATGGCCGTCTTGTCAATTTGTATTGGGGCAGTGCAGTGCCCGAGATCTCCGACTATGACGATATCCGCAGTGCGCTGATGAGGGATGCCGGCCCCCATCTCGGCATGACGACCCGTCCGGAATACCGTTCCGGCGAGGCCTTCGATTTCGGTCTGCCCTGCATTCGTGCCACCCAGTCAGACGGCGCACAGACGCTGCGGCTTCGCTATGTGAGCCACGCCATCGAGGGCGATACCCTGCGCATTCTTGAGCGCGATGAATACTATCCCATCGAGGTGGAGCTGATCTACAAAACATGGGGCGAGCTTCCGCTCATCGGGCGCACAGCCATCATTCGCAACACCGGCGACGCACCGATCCGCCTCGATTCCGCAAAAAGTGCCTGCTTCCATCTTCCGGACTGCCGCAAGTGGAGACTGACCCATTATGCCGGCCACAACAATGCGGAGTATCAGCGGATGCGGCAGGATGTTACCCAATCCCGCATCGAGCTTCAGACCAACCGTCTCACCATGTCCGGCGCGCAGATGATGCCCTTTTTTGCGCTGGATGAAAACGGCTCTGCCACCGAAACTGCCGGCGAGGTGTTCTTCGGCGTGCTCCACTGGAGCGGCGATTTTCAGATCACCATTGACAATCAGTACGGCAATTACTGCAATGTGGTGGGCGGCGTCAGCGATTTCACAGCGCAGATCCCCCTTGGTGCAGGCGAAGCCTTTGAAACGCCCATGTTCACCTGCGGCTTCTCGAACCGCGGCTTTGAGCGCATGAGTGAGGTCTTCTACGACTGGCAGTTTGACCACATTCTGCCCCGCGGCGATAAAAAAGATAAAGCCCACGGCATTTTCCCCATCATTTCCAACTCGTGGTATCCCTATGAGTTTGACGTGACCGAAGAAAAGCTCATCGCTCTCATTCCCAAGGTCAGATATGTGGGTGCGGAGCTGCTTGTCATTGATGATGGATGGATGCCGAAGCGTGTCGGAGAGAAGGCCGGGCTTGGTGATTGGATCGCCGATCCCGCACGGTTCCCGAGAGGGCTTGGCGTGATCGCCGATGCGTGTCACGATGCCGGATTGCTGTTCGGTCTGTGGGTCGAACCGGAGATGGTCAATCCCGACAGCGAGCTTTACCGTGCGCATCCCGACTGGATCCTTTCCGAGCCGAACCGGAAGCGCAGTCTGTCCCGCAGTCAGTGCATCCTCGATCTGTCCCGGGATGAGATCGCCGACTGGGCCATCGGATGGCTGGACGATCTGATCATCAGCGCGAAGCTGGACTATTTAAAATGGGATATGAACCGCAATGTCAGCGAGATCGGACTGTATGCCCGGGATCGCGGCGTCTGCGTGAACTATATCAAAAATGTCATGCGCATCTGGGCGCATCTCAATGAGCGCTTCCCGGATCTGCTGCTTGAAAACTGCGCTTCCGGCGGCGGACGTGCGGATTTCGGCATGGTCCCCATGGCCGACCGTACCAACCGCTCCGACAACGCAGACCCCGTCGATGTCATGCAGCTCCACGAAGGCTTTACCACCTTCTTTGTGCCGAAGCTGGCAGGCGGTGCAGGCAACATCGCGCCGTCTCCCTACTATATGAACGGCCGCCGCGTTCCGCTGGATTACCGGATCAACCTGGGTATGACCGGCTCCATGAGCATCGGCATCGACCTTCTGAAAGCCCCCGATGAGGAGCTGGATCAGCTGAAGGCGGCAACGGAGCGGTTCAAGCCCATCCGCGCGGGATTGCAGGATGCGTATGTCTACCGCATCGCATCTGCGTTTGAGCATCCTTACGCCGTGTTTGAATACTGCCGCCGCGACCGGAGCACCTTCACCGTGTTTGCTTTTGGTCACGGAATGCATCAATGGGATAAGCATATGCCCCGCTTCCGGATGCGCGGATTGGTGCCGGATGCCGTATATGAATGCGGCAGTCTCCGCATGACCGGTGCGGCACTGATGAATGTGGGCGTGAAGCTCTCGCTGGTCGGCGACTATGCGAGCAAGGTCATGACCTTTAATCGTGTTGAATAATTTTTCCCAAAAGGAGTTTATGAAGATGAAAAATGGAAAAATCGGTTACGCCGTTGTCGGTCTGGGTATCGGCAAGGCGCACGTTGACGCTGCTGCGGCATCGAAAAAATGCGAGCTGGTTGCGGTCTGCGATCTGATTCAGGCAAAAATGGATAAGGTCGTGGAGCGGTATCCCGGCACCAAGACTTATCTTGAATTTGACGAGATGCTGAAGGATGCCGAGATCGATGTCATCAGTATCTGCCTGCCCAGCGCCATGCACGCGGAATTCGCGGTCAAGGCGATGGAGGCCGGCAAGCACGTGCTGGTGGAAAAGCCCATCGACATCACCGTGGAAGCAGCTCTCAAAATCGAGGAAGCCCGCGTCCGCACTGGCAAGATCGCCGGCGTCATCCATCAGAACCGCAACAACTGCGTGATGAAGCCTATCAAGGAAGCACTGGATGCCGGTCGTCTCGGTAAGCTGGTGCTGGCGACCTTCGCAGTCAAGTGGTATCGCGATGCGCATTACTACGAGGGCTGGCACGGCACATGGGACATGGACGGCGGCGGATCGCTGATGAATCAGGCGGTACATACCGTTGACCTGATGCAGTGGCTGTGCGGCGAAGTGACCAGCGTTCACTCCACCATGGGCATCTACAATCACGATATCGAGACGGAAGATATGACCGCATCGGTCATCACCTTCAAAAACGGCGCGGCGGCTACCTTTGTATCCACCACCTGCGCATATCCGGGCATCTGCACTGACATTCAGCTGTACGGTACCGGCGGCACCATCGAGGCAGACGCGGATATCCTCAAGCGTTGGAAGCTGCGCGATGCAGACGACGAGGATGAGGAAGAGGAAGAGATGCTGGAGAAGTACGGCGGCGGCAACCGCATCGCCGAGAAGAACGATCCCACGCTCATCACCGGCCATGCATCCATGGTGGAAAACATTCTGGATGCCATCATCGAGGGCAAAGATCCCCAGATCCTGCCCATGGAAGCCATCAAGAGCGTACGCATCGTCAACGCCATCTACGAGTCGGCAAAGACCGGCAAGACCATCTATTTTGACTAATTTTATTAAAGGAGTATACAATCATGATCAAGAAACTGGGTTTACAGCTGTTCACCATCCGCAACACCATGGATACCGCGGAAAATATCCGTGCATCCTTCAAGAAGCTCCGTGAGCTTGGCTACGAAGTTGGCCAGACTGCAGGCTGCCAGATCCCCTACGAGGAATTCGGTCAGATCGCCAGAGAAGAAGGCATCGAAATCTGCGGTACGCACGACGGCATTTGCCTGAACGATGTGGAACTTGCCATCGCCGCTCACAAGGCACTTGGCACCACCAATATGGGTATCGGCGGCTGCCATGCACAGAAGGAAGGCGCTGCAGGTGTTGAGAAATTCATCGAGCAGGCCAACAAGATCGCTGACAGAGCATATGAAGAAGGTATGAAGTTCACCTACCACAACCACAGCCATGAGTTCATGCTGCTGGATAACGGCAAGACCATGATGGATATGCTGGTGGAAGGACTTGATCCCAAGAAGACCTCCTTCGTGCTTGATACCTATTGGGTACAGCACGGCGGCGGCGATGTTCGCTATTGGATCGAGAAGCTGGCAGGCAGAATCGACATTCTGCACCTCAAAGATATGGGCAGAAACGAAAACGGTCCGTTCATCACCGAGATCGGACACGGCAACCTCTGGTGGAAGGGCATCATCGAGACCGCTGAAAAGGCCGGCGTCAAGTATTATGTTGTCGAGCAGGATACCTGCCCCGGCGATCCCTTTGACAGCCTGAAGTTCAGCGCAGAATACATCAAAGCCAATCTGATGGACTAAATAAAACGATCCCGCTGACCATACGGTCAGCGGGATTTTTCTGTCAGCCCGGAGTGAACAAATTCCCCCGGCGTGATTCCCCAATATTCGCGGAAGGCTTTGATGAAATGGGATTCGCTGGAGTAGCCGCATTCGATGGAGGTGTTGATGATGCTCTCCCCCGATTCCAGCAGCTGGCGGGCGTAAGTCTGGCGCAGATCGGTGAGGTGCTGCTTATAAGTTTTTCCCACTGTGGATTTGAAATCTGCGTGGAATTTTGTTAAGCCTACATCATTCATTGCGGCAAGATCGGCGGCGGTTATCGGCTGGTGGATATTATCCGATATGTAATTGAGTACATTCTGAATATAAGAAATGTTGGTTTGGACGATTTCGCCGCGCCCACTCTCACAGATCATCACAATGCGGCGCAGAATCGCAGCAATCAGAAGCGCACTCATGGTTTCGTCATTCCGGATATACGTCTTCAGCCGTTCGGAATAATCTGACAATTCCTCAATCTCGCTCTTATCCGGCTCAGCATATACCAGACTTGCCTGATGCAGCGGATGCAGGTTCAGCGTTTCCGGCGTGAATTTCCGGATGGTCTCTTTTGCGAAGGTGATCATGTACCGCTCATAAACACTGCTTTCATCGGCATTCATGTTATGCAGTGTGTAGGGACAGTGGATGACAGCAAGCGGCTTTGCGCTTTTGATGCGGGTATTGTTGTTGATGAGCTCCACCTTCCCGTGGGGAATGATCAGCATTTCATAATGTGAGTGCCAATGAAGATATGGCATTTTGTGTCCGGTGGTGTGCGTATGTGTGACCACAAAGGGATGATCGGTGACACCGGTGATATTGCCGGTCATATTTATAAACTTATCGGTTGGAATTGTCATATATAACTCCTGATAATGAATGAATATGATATACAAGTGAGTAAAATTATGTTATCATTATATCACAATCCAAGCGAATTGTAAAGTGTCATCTGAGCGATTGTGTTAAAAAAATAATGAGGTGACTGCATATTATGAAAAAGAAAACTATTTCAGCGGTTCTGTTTCTTTCTATGCTTCTTTCTGCGGTGTCCTGTGCAGGAGGCACGGATGCGCCCGAATCATCGCAGATCAGCCCGGACACGACTGCTGCCGAAACGACTGAAAGTGTGGATGCCCGCCAAATGGTGGAGGATGAGCTGCCGAAAAAGAACTTCAACGGAACCACCTTTACTATACTGGGTGAAAAAAGCAAGGAACAGTTTCTGGATCTCGAGGCAACAACCGGCGATGTGGTCGATGATGCAATTTTTGAGCGGAATCGCATGGTTGAGGAGCGATTCGGCGTTGAGCTTAATATTGTGACTGCGCCGGATCACAGAACACTGGTCAAGCAGGTTTCCGGTAATGTACAGGCAGGTGACGACGAATACCAGCTTGTCAGCGGCCATGTGGTGGCATTTTCGGCATCCGCTCTGAACGGCGAGCTGCTGAACTGGTACAACATACCAAACGTGGATTTTTCCAAGCCATGGTGGGCAAAGGCAAACATCGAAACGCTGACCTACAACGGCTTCTGCCCGCTTGCCATCGGAGATTTTGCACTGAGCGCGCTGCAGAATACATACTGCGTCTATGCAAATATGCGCCTTGCTGAGGATTACGGTCTTCCCGATGTTCGCGAGACGGTATTGGATGGCAATTGGACCATCGACGAGATCATCGGACTGACAAAAGATATTTATCAGGATGTAAACAGCAATGCAGTGGAAGATCAGGATGATTTTTACGGCTGGTGCATCAATTCGTCCTCCAGTTCAAACGCATTTCTCTGGGCATTCGATAATCCGATCATTACAAATGATCCGGCAGAAGGTCTAATCGTGACCTACCACAGCGAGAAAATCAATGACATTGTAACAAAGATTGTAAACATGACAAAGGACAACAGCGGAATCAGCTTCGATCTGAGCTACAAAAACGAGGCGGGAGACGGCGCGTATGCTTATCCGCGCGATATGTTTGCGCAGTCGAAAACCGTTTTTGCCGCCGGTGCAATCAGCCAATCGGTATCGCATTTCCGTGAGATGGAGGACGAATACAGCATCCTTCCGTATCCGAAATGGGATGAGAATCAGAAGAGCTACATGACGATGGTGGATGGATCTCATAGTGTGCTGGGAGTTCCGGTTACCGTAACCGATACCGAGATGGTGGGAATTGTTACAGAAGCATTGTGCGCGGAGAGCTATAAACAGGTTGTTCCCGCCTATTATGATGTTGCGCTGAAGGTGAAAGGCGCGCGGGATGAAGTGTCTGTGCAGATTCTGGATCTTCTTGTTGAAAATCGTGTATTTGACATGGGATATGTATATGACAACTGGAAGGGCGCGTCATTCCTGCTTGAGATCCTCGTGAGTGCGGGAAATACAAACTTCGAATCCACATGGGCAAGCAAAAAAAGTGCGATCCTTGCACATTACGAAACCGTTATCAATTATTTCAAGGGTGAATAAACCGAAGGAGCAGCGTTATTGCTGCTCCTTTTACTTGTGAACAAATTCTCCCGGCGTGATTCCCCAATATTCGCGGAAGGCTTTGATGAAATGAGATTCGCTGGAATAGCCGCATTCGATGGCGGTGTTGATGATGCTCTCCCCCGATTCCAGCAGCTGGCGGGCGTAAGTCTGGCGCAGATCGGTGAGGTGCTGGCGATAGGATTTTCCGGCGGCGGCGCGGAAATCCCGATGAAATTTGGTCTTGCACACGCCGAATTTCGCCGCAAGCTCCACGGCAGACAGCGGGCTTGACAGATGCTCGGCGATGTAGTGAAGCGCATCCTGAATGTAGGAATAATTGCCGCGGATGATCTCCCCGCGTCCGGCATCGCAGATGAGGAGAATTTTCTGCAGGATCAGCGCGGTGAACAGGGCGCTCATGATCAGATTGTCCCGGTATTCCTCCATCTTTTTCGCATAACCGGCCAGCTCCTCCATTTCCTGCGGAAGCGGATCGGTCATGATGAAATTCACCTGATGCAGCGATGCGAGATCCAGAATGGCGGGCGAAAACATCCGAACCAGCTGTTTTGTGAAGGTGATGATGCACCGCTCATACAGCGGCTCGGACTCCGCAAAGCCATTGTGGAGGGAATAGGGAAAGTGAACGATGGCGCGGGGCTTCGTTCCGGCGATCACATGGCCGCTGCTTTCGATCTTGTAGCTGCCGCGGAAAATCAGCAGAATCTCGTAATGGGGATGCCAGTGGAAAAAATGCTGACGGTAGCCCTGCTCGCGCTGAAAAACAATGGTGCTCGGTTCATTGAAAACTTCACCGATATGACTTTGGAAATTTGAAGTTGTGTCCATAATTATTATAAAATAGGCAGGATTGTGTCCTGATTTGATATTCACGGCGGATTTCTTATGCTATAATTATATCATACCCCGCAAATTTTGTAAAGGTAGGTATGATAAATTATGAAGAAATTTGTTACTTTGTTTCTCCTTAGTTCCATGATTTTATCCATGGCTGCGTGCGGCGGTACTCCTGCGACGGATGTGCAGGACACGACTGCGGCGGATACCACGGCTGCTCCGGTGGTGGATCCCGATGGCAACGGACGTGAATTCGTGGAGGATTCTCTGCCGGATGATCTGGATTTCGGCGGCGAAACCATTACCATTCTGACCCGCGTCGGTGATGCCGCGGTCAAGGGCGAGTTCATCGCCGAAGAAGAAAACGGCGATATCGTCAACGATGCCGTCTATGCGCGCAACATTGCGGTTGAGGAGCGTCTGAATCTGAAGATCGAGACATACGACACGGATTTCACCCGCCATCTCAACGCCACCGACATCATCAAGAAGTCGATCCTTGCGGACAGTGATGATTTCGATATCGTATCTCACCATCTCGCACAGAATGTACGTCTGGAGCTGGAGGGAATGTTTGTCAATCTGAAGACGCTTCCTTATCTTGATTTTGACCAGCCGTGGTGGAATCAGGCTTATGCGGAGATGGTCACGCACAACGGCCAGCAGTATACGGCGGTCGGTGAGCTTTCTCAGACGATGATCTCCGGTACATATGTCATGTTCTTCAACAAGACCATGTTTGAGGAGCTTCTGCCGGATGAGCCGAGTCTTTATGAGACGGTCAACAACGGCGACTGGACGATGGACAAGATGCTCAGCTACACTTCTCAGCTGTATGCCGATCTGAACGGCAGCACGACTGCGGATGAAGGCGACCGCTTCGGATACTTCTTCTGCAGCGAACAGTCTCTTGGCGCAGATGCGATGCTTGGCGGATGCAACATTCAGCTGGTGATCGAAGGCGATACTGCCGGTGAGTTCGTCTACAACGGTACGGGCGCACGTATGGCGACATTCTTCGAGAAGATGACCCAGCTGCTGTTCCGTGACAACAACACGCTCCGTACATCCAATAACAACGAGAGCATGGTAAAATCGCTCAATGACGGCGATGTTATGTTTACCACATGGATGCTGGATGCCATCAACAATCTCCGAGATATGAAGGACGATTTCGGTATCATTCCGATGCCCAAGCTGGAGGCGACGGATAAGAACTACAGCGCAACCACCCACAACGGAAGCTCCACCTTCGCCATCGCCACCACCTGCGACAAGCAGGAAGCCGCCGCTGCACTGCTGGAAGCCCTCAGTGCGGAGACTTACCGCAAGGTAACGCCGGCTTACTTTGAGGTCGCGCTCAAGGTCAAGTATTCCCGTGACAACGAGACAGCGCAGATGCTGGATCTGATCGTTGAGAGCATTGCACCGGATATCGCGACGGTATACGGTCAGCTGATCGGCGGCCCGGCGAACTGGTTCCGCGAGATCATGATCGACAGTGCCAAGTGTGAAGCCGCAGTTTCACGCCTTGCTTCCAACGAGGCCCGCGTCATGAACGGCATGAAGAGCGTGCTGAATAAGTACGCAGCTATGGAAGGCTGAATAGAAGCGAAACAATCCCCGGCACTTACGGCAAGACTGTGAGTGCCGGGGAATTCATCTGCATGAAAATTTCCCCTGAAATTTTCACATAACCCCTTGCTTTTTCTGAATTTTTGTGGTATACTTAATGTAAATGCGATGATGAAGTCTGCTGTCCGTTTTTTCGGCGTCAGAGAGGGAAGTGCCGGCGGTCTTGCCGGAGCTGTGAGCTTCCCCGCACGTGACGGATCGGCGTTTCGCTTTGGAGCATCGGTGGGGAACGCTTACGCCTGTAGTCGCCGACGTCTGATCCGCGTTATCGGATCGCCGAGTGTATTGCTTATGCAATAAAATAAGGTGGTACCGCGGAACCGCATAGAAATATGCCGCTTCGTCCTTGATTTTTACCGAGGGCGGGCGTTTTTTGTTTTTCGCAGATGCTCTCGACATATTTCATTTTTGGAAAGGATTGTTACCATGAAAGAAAAACTTGAACAGATCCGTGCGGCGGCGATTGCCGCACTGGGAGAGTCGGGTGCTGATCTGGAGCAGATCAGAATCCGCTTCCTCGGCAAGAAGGGTGAGCTTACCGGCGTGCTGCGCGGTATGGGTCAGCTCTCCGCTGAGGAAAGACCGGTCATCGGTCAGCTGGCAAATGAAGTGCGCGCGTTCATCGAAAATGCCATCGCTGAGAAGGCGGAGGCTGCCGAGAAGGAAGCACTTATCGCAAAGCTGCGTGAAGAGCGCCTTGACGTGACCATGCCCGGCAAAAAGCCCACCATCGGCAAGCGTCATCCGCTGGCAGCCGTTCAGAAGGAGATGGAGGACATCTTCATCGGCATGGGCTTCGGCATCGTGGACGGCCCTGAGGTGGAGTACGACTACTACAACTTCCAGGCACTGAATATCCCCGAAAACCATCCCGCACGCGATACGCAGGATACCTTCTATATCACCGAAAATATCCTCCTGCGCTCCCAGACCTCCCCGGTTCAGGTGCGCACCATGGAAAAACAGCGTCCCCCCATCCGCATCATCTCTCCCGGCCGCGTATACCGTTCCGATGCAGTGGATGCATCCCACTCCCCGCTGTTCCATCAGCTGGAGGGCCTCGTCGTTGACAAGGGCATCACCATGGGCGACCTGAAGGGTACGCTGGAAACCTTCGCCAAGACTATGTTCGGCGAGCAGACCCAGATCCGCTTCCGTCCCCATCATTTCCCATTCACCGAGCCGTCGGCAGAGGTTGACGTTTCCTGCTTCGTATGCGGCGGCAAGGGCTGCAAGCTGTGCAAGGGCGAGGGCTGGATCGAGATCCTCGGCGCGGGCATGGTGCATCCCAATGTCCTGCGCGGCTGTGACATTGATCCCGACGAATACAGCGGCTTCGCATTCGGCATGGGCATCGAGCGCGTCACGATGATCAAATACGGCATCGACGATATGCGCTATCTCTACGAAAACGACGTGCGCTTCCTCGATCAGTTTTAATTGACAGGAGGAGCATGATGTATACGATCGGTATTGCAGGAGGCTCCTGCTCGGGCAAGACCACGCTGACCGGTGCGCTGGAGGAAAAGTTCATCGCCCGCGGCCGCAAGGTCATTGCCATTCATATGGACAAATATTTCAAAAATCCCACACCGAATACCATCGCACCCATCACCCGCGTGGAATATCCGGAGCACAATCATCCCGACTCCTTCAAAATGGAGGAATTCTATGCCGCCATTGATGAAGCGCGCGCATCCGATGCGGATGTGGTCATCATTGAAGGTTTATTGGTGCTGTATCTGGATGAGGTACGGGAAAAGCTGGATCTGAAGATTTTCGTGGATCTGATGAGCGATGAGCGGCTGATCCGCCGGGTAAAGCGATTTATGCGTGACAGGGGACAGACACTGGATGAGGTGGCGACCCGCTATCTCGACACCGTGCGCTATCGCCATAACGAATTCGTTGAGCCGTCCCGCTGGCACGCGGATATGGTGCTGAACGGCGCGGCATCCCTCGAAACCAGCACGGATATCATCTGCGCGTACACGGAGGGCCGGATCGGATGAAGCTGCATATTTTCGGCAGCTGTGCCGGAACGGAGCCGATTGCCGGATGGCATCACACCGCATGGGCGCTGGAAACGGAGCACGGCCTGTATTGGTTTGATGCCGGTGAGACCTGCTCCTATACCGCACATTTAATGGGACTTGATCTCCTGCGCGTTCGCTCGGTGTTCATCTCCCATACCCATATGGATCACGTGGGCGGTCTTGGCAACCTGTTCTGGAATATCCGCAAGCTGACCTATGTCACCGGGCGGAATGTGGAGCAGGACATTGACCTGTTTATCCCCAGAATGTCCAGCTGGGACGCGATCCTCGCGCTGCTCAAAAACACGGAGGGCGGATTTGCCTGCAAATTCGGCATCAATGCTCATGGCGTTGAGGACGGCGTGATCTACGACCGGGACGGTGTGAAGGTTGAGGCACTGCACAACCGGCATCTGGAAGCCGCTCCGCCGTGGCACTCCTTCTCCTACCGCATCACCTGCGAGGGTAAGACCATCGTATTCTCCGGCGACGTGAAATCCTCGGAGGATCTGGATCCCTATCTTGCCGACGGATGCGATCTTCTCATGATGGAGACGGGGCATCACGATCCCGATGTGATCGCGCGGTATCTCAGCGAACATCGCTATGACGTGAAGAAACTGGCGTATATCCACAACGGTGTCTGCATCCGGGAAACGCCGGACAAGGCGGCAGATCTGATTCGTGCCGCATGGGATGGGGAGTTTATGCTTCTCCATGATGAGCAGACCATTGAACTGTAACGAAAGGAATGATATAATATGAATTTATCCCTTGATTGGGCAAAAGATTACGTCGATCTCGACGGTATTGATGCCAAGGAATACTGCGACCGGCTGACCGCCACCGGCTCTAAGGTCGAAGGCTATGAGATCCTCGGCGAGGATATTGAAAATGTTGTGGCGGGTAAGGTGCTCTCCCTTGAGCGTCATCCCGACTCCGATCATCTCTGGGTCTGCCAGATCGATGTGGGCGAGGATGCACCGGTGCAGATCGTCACCGGCGCACAGAACGTGTTTGCAGGCGCAATGGTGCCGGTTGCAAAAGCTCCCTCCAAGCTCCCCGGCGGCATCAACATCAAGGCCGGCAAGCTGCGCGGTGTGCCCTCCAACGGTATGCTCTGCTCCATCGGCGAGCTGAATCTCACCACCCATGATATGCCCGGCGCCATTGAAGACGGCATCTTCATCATGGACGGCATCGACTGCAAGCCCGGCGATGACATTCACGATGTGCTGAAGCTCACCGATACCGTGGTGGAATTTGAGATCACCTCCAACCGTCCCGACTGCCTGTCCGTCATCGGTCTGGCCCGTGAGACTGCAGTGTCCTTCGGACGAGATTTCCAGCCGAAAACTCCCGCTGTTACCTTCACAAAGGACGGCGACAAGATCGAAAATTATCTGTCCGTTGACGTGCAGGATGCGGAGCTTTGCCCCCGCTACACCGCACGTCTGGTCAAGAACGTCAAGATCGCACCCTCTCCGCTGTGGCTGAGAATGAGACTGCGTGCATCCGGCGTTCGTCCCATCAACAACATCGTTGACATCACCAACTACGTCATGCTGGAATACGGCCAGCCCATGCACGCATTCGATTACACTTGTCTCGACGGCTCGAAGATCATCGTCCGCCGCGCTGCCGACGGCGAAAACTTCAAGTCCCTCGACGATATCGACCATACGCTGAACAGCTCCAATCTTGTCATCGCCGACGAAAAGAAGGCGGTCGCACTGGCAGGCGTTATGGGCGGCGCAAACTCCGAGATCAAGGATGACACTGTAACGGTTGTATTCGAGAGCGCGAACTTCATGGGAAGCTCCGTCCGCGTTACCGCTAAGAGTCAGGGTATGCGCACCGAGTCCTCCGGCCGCTTCGAGAAGGGTCTTGATCCCGAGAATACCATGCCCGCGCTCGACCGTGCTTGCGAGCTTGTGACACTGCTTGGCGCAGGCGATGTGGTTGACGGCACGATCGATGTCTATAAGGGCAAGGAAGAGCCGTTCACTATGCCGCTGGACGCTGAGCGCATCAATGCCTTCCTCGGCCTTGACGTGAGCGCAGACTACATGAAGGATGTGCTCCGCAAGCTGGAATTCGGCATCGACGGCGATACGCTGACCGTGCCCTCCTTCCGTGCAGACTGCCGCTGCATGAACGATATTGCCGAGGAAATCCTCCGCATTTACGGCTACGATACCATCAAATCCACCAAGTTCGTCACGCCCATCACCTCCGGTGCCCGTACGCCGGTGCAGAAGTTTGAACTGCTCATGGCGGACACGCTTTGTGCGATGGGACTGTACGAGTGCGAGACGTTCTCCTTCATCAGCCCGAAATATTACGACAAGATCGGTATGCCCGCTGACGATGCACGCCGCAAGTCCATCGTGATCTCCAATCCCCTCGGTGAGGATACCAGCGTTATGCGTACCACCGCCATTCCGTCCATGCTGGAGGTTCTGGCGCGCAACAACAACTATCACGCAGAAGCCACCGCTCTTTATGAGATGGCGAAGATCTACATTCCCGATGAAGATCCGAAGAATCTTCCGGAAGAGCGCCGCCGTATCACCATCGGTTTCTTCCGTGACGGCGATTTCTACACGCTGAAGGGCATGGTTGACGAGCTGCTGGACAAGGCAGGCATCAAGGATGTCACCTATACCGCGGACCGCGAGAATGTGACCTTCCATCCCGGCCGCTGTGCAAAGCTGACCACCGCTGACGGTACGGAGCTTGGTACCATCGGCGAGATCCATCCGCTGGTTGCGGCTGAATATGAGATCGGCGCGGCAGTTTATGTGGCAGATCTCGACTTTGAGAATCTGTTTGCGAAATCCGCGATGGATAAGCAGTTCAAGCCTCTGCCGAAGTTCCCGGCGACCACCCGCGACTTTGCATTCGTATGCGATGACGAGGTTGAGGTCGGCGCGATTGAGGCCGTGATGAAGAAGGCCGGCGGTAAGACCGTGGAGGACATCAAGCTGTTCGACGTATACCGCGGCAAGCAGCTGGGCGAGGGCAAGAAGAGCGTGGCGTTCACCGTCGTGCTCCGCGCACCCGACCGCACGCTGACCGACGAGGAAGCGGATAAGGTATCGAAGAAGATCCTCACCCTTCTCGACCGCGAGATGGGCATTCAGCTCAGAGCGTAAATACAAATTGGAAAGGCAAGCGAGTGAATCGCTTGCCTTTTGTTATTGGTATCGCTCCCGTCTGTCCGTTTCGCCCAGCAGATAATCGATACTGGTGTTGTAAAACCGTGCCAGCTTAATGAGGATCTGCGTCGGAATGTCATTTTCACCGGTCTCATATTTGGAATAGCCCGTCTGTGACATTCCCAGCATCTTTGCCACCTTGGTTTGGTTCAAATCTCTGTCCTCCCGCAGATCGCGAATACGCGGATACATTGTCATCATCCTTTTTCATAAATTACAGCTTTTTTTGAGCTATAATTTATTATAGTATAACCTGAATCAGGGTATTGACAATTAACCTGAAATAGGTTATAATATTATTAGTACAGCAAATCTGGGATAAGGAGGAATTTGGTATGGGTATTGTTCGCGGTATATTTAAAGTTGCAGGTACTGCTGTTCTGGGGGCAGCAGGTACAGCTGCGGCAATTTTGAAGACAGCTGTTGAATCGACGGGAAATGATGCAGATTTACTTCAATCGCTTCAGGACGCAAGTTTTAAGACGATTGGAAAAATGTGGGGGGCTGAAGTGGATGACACTCCCAAATCAGACGAAGAAATTCGAAGGCATCAAATTGAAGTTAGAAGAAAAGGAATGCATACAGCAAAAGAAATGGCAGATATAGCACGCAGAGCAGGAGATGAAGACAAATATAATCAATGGATGGAGAGGTATGAGCAATTAAAGGAAGAAGTGTATCATCTCGAACACCCCTATATGGATATAGGTGGATGCGAGGATTATTGTGATGAAGAATTGGAGCCATTTTGTGATGATGAATAATGAGCCAAGTATTACTGAATATATGTGCAGTTGGTGCGGTAAACGTGTACAGCGTACAAGAGGCGAAGGACGTCCCTTGCCCGGCGAATGCCCTCGCAGACCCAAGAACAGAGACGGACAACTAAAGCCGCATACATGGATTATTAATAAGGTATTTAAGTAAATGACAGAGAAGGAGGTGAAAGATTTGAAAACATACTCTGTTTCTTTCAAATATTCGAGAGATGGACGAATGTGGACAGGGGCATCCCGAACAGTCAAAGCATCGTCGGATTCCGGAGCAATCGCACAAATCAAGAGCTTATACCCCTATGTGAAGGAAATCCGAATTATTAGTATCCGCTAATTCGAGAATAACAGGACGATCGCTATAAAAATAGCGATCGTCCTGCCTTTTTTCACTCCTCAAAGCATCCATAAGCCGTGAGGATATGCTTGCCTATTTGATACATCAACGCTTCGATGGCGTCCTGCATTTCCAGCGTGGACGCTGCGAGACGGTTGTCACCGTCGAAGGCCTGACGGTCGCCGAGCCAGAATTTCGCCGGGCGGAGCGCATTTCCGCATTCAAAGGTGAACACGCCCTTGTAGCCCGCATCCAGCAGACCGTGCATCACATCATCCATGCTCACCGTGCCCATGTACGGGAGGATATGCTCATCCTGAAATCCCCGGTTGTCGTTGATGTGTACGCCGTGCAGCTCGCTTCCCATGGCGGCAAGCTGTCTGCACTGCGCACCCTCGCAGTTGCCGTGGCCCGTATCCCAGCAGATGTGGAACTGCGGATGGTCAAGGGAACGGACGAATTCCACCATATCCTCGCCGGTGTACAGATAGAACATATCCCCCATGTTTGCCCGTGTGCCGTTTTCCACCAGCACATTGACCCCTGTTTCCTCCATCACCGGGATCAGCGAATGATAAAACGCCCGATTCTGCAGGAAAAATTCCTCCTTGCTGAGATCCTTTCCAAAGCCCGCGTGAACGACGATCTGCGGGATGCCAAGCGCGCCGCAGACTTCGATGGAGCGGACAGTCAGTTCGGCCAGCTTCCCGCCCTGTGCGCCCGGATCAAGGGGATTGCCGCCGGGAGAATGGGCCTGCACGAAGCTCATGCCCAATGCCTCCGTCAGCGTTTTGATTCTGGCCGCATTCTCGCGCCAGTTATCCGATAACAGAAGCTCGCCGCAGTGGGACGGCGTATAAAGGCTCAGGTCGATACAGCGGAATCCAGCCTCGTAGATGTGGGCGATCCGCTCTGCGTAGGTGGGGAAGAATCGGTCGAAATCCTCCGTTGTGGTTGCAAGTCTCATGAAAAAACCTCGCTTTCTCTTTTTTGAACATTATAGCACATAAATGAGGATGTGTCAAGAAAAAAGACGGAACTTTTTGCCGTCGGATTACGTCTAAAAAGCAACACATTTGCAGGAACAGTGAGGACAGCGTTATGAAGCCGACCAAAAATGCCCTTGGCGAGGAGTTTTATTTTTACTCGACCATTCCCAATGAATTTTTCTCCGTTGTTTTGTGCGGACGGACGCTGCCGAATCCCATGTATGCGGTGCATCGCAGCTGTCAGCCCATTTATGTGATCGAATATGTCATCTCCGGCAGGGGATGGATCGAATGCGGCGGGCAGAAGTACGAGGTGCAGGCAGGGGATTTTTATTTTCTGCGCCGAGGGGCATCGGTGCATTATTACGCGGACAAGGATGATCCCTTTGATAAGATCTGGATCAATTTCCGCGGCAGTCTGGTGGATGGACTGGTGGAGCTGTACGGTCTGCGGACGGATGTGTTTGTGCGTCATCAGACGGATGACCGGATCTGTCAGCTGATCACGGATATCCACAGCCTGCTCTGGAACAACAAAAACGCGATGGATCTGGAGCTCATGCGGCAATGCTCGGTGAAGGTGATGGAAATCCTGTCCATTGCCATGTGCCGGGAGTCGCTGGAGCACGGACTGCGTCCCATTTCTACCGCCGAAAAGATCCAGCATTACATCGAAATGCATCTTTATGAGGGTATTTCGCTGGACGATATTGCGGAATATTTCAATCTGCACAAGGTCTACACCATCCGGCTGTTCCGGGAGCGGTTCGGCATGACGCCCATGAAGTATCTCAGCCGCCGCCGGATCGAGGTGGCCTGCCGTATGATCGAGGAGGGGCAGATGTCCTTCAAGGAGATCGCCGCCGCTCTGCATTTCGCGGATGGGCCGTATTTTTCCGGACGGTTCAAGAAGGAGATGGGCGTTTCTCCCACCGAATACCGGGAAGCACTGGAAAACGAGCAAAAAGCGGGAGCACACCACTGAGGCGTGCTCCCGATGCTTATTTCGCAAGTGCGACGGTATTGCGGATCGTTTCGGCGGAATCGATGGTGGGGGAATACTCGAAGCCGACGAATTTGTCATAGCCGAGGGAATCGATGACTTCAAATACCTTGCGGTAGTTGATCTCGCCCGTTCCCGGCTCATGACGGCCCGGATTGTCCGCCACATGGAAATGGCCGATGAGATCGATATTCTTCCGGATCGTGGGGATGAGATTGCCCTCGCTGATCTGCTGATGATAGATGTCGTATAACAGCTTGACGGCGGGTGAGCCGACTTCCTCTAAAATCGAGAAAGCTTCATAGGAGGAGGGCAGGAAGTAGCCCTTGTGGTTGCACAGCACGTTCAGCGGCTCCACAACCAGCGTAAGGCCCGCATCCTCGATGATCGGTGCGGCCGCCTTGAGAGAGAGCACGATGTTTGTGTGCTGCTCATAGCGGGTCGCATCGTCGCGCTCCTGACCTACTGTGATGATGAGCGATTTGCAGTTCAGCTCTTTTGCGGCTTCCACGGACTGACGGGTCACATCGAGAAAATCCTCAATGCCGTCGCGGTAAAGCAGCTTGCGGCCGTTGAAGCGTTCCGCCGCTTCACCGGCACCGCCCATGCAGACAGCGGCCAGTGTCAGCTCATTCTTATCGCATTCCTCACGGATACGGGAAAGATCGCGTCCGGGAAAGCCCCAGAATTCCACGGCGTCAAGGCCGGCGTCCTTTGCCGCCTTGAAGCGATCGTAGAAATCCAGCTCGCGGAACAGTATTTCAATGCAGGCAGAGAATCGGATCATGTCGTTCTCCTTACAGCTTGATGACATTACCGGTGGCGGCAGACTCGTTGCACGCCATGCAGAGCTTCAGGGACTTGAGGGACTCGCGGTAGGTTGCACGGATGCCGGAGGTGTCGCCGGATTTGATGGCGTCGATGAACGCTCTGTCCTGAAGACCGGTCTGCTCGGTATCCGGAATCGCAGTGACAGTGCCGTCGGGAGCAGTGGTGATGAGCTGGTTGTTCTCACGCACATATGTTGTCACACCGGACGCATCGGTGATGGTGAGAGACTTGCGGAGGCTGTATTCAAGGGTGAAGTTTTTGCCGTATACGGTCATGCCGCTGTTGCCCTTCGCACCGCCCAGCAGATAGTCAGCGGTGAGAATGTTGGCAACGATGCCGCATTTCAGCTTCATGGTTGCGGAGGAGAAGTCGTCCACGTTGTAGCCGGGAACATCCAGTGCTTCGGGATCAACGACGCCCTTGCCGGATACGCAGTAAACGGTGTCAACATCGCCGAACAGCCAGCGAAGCTGGTCAAACAGGTGAATGTTCTGCTCGAGGATCTGACCACCGGAGGTTTCCCATGCTCTCCACCACCAGACGCGCGGAATGCCGCCGTTCCATGCAGCGGTAACAAGTCCCACATCCTTTTCCTTGCCGACGAGGTATTCCTTCATAATATCGGTGAGGGACTGATATCTGTCCTGGAATCCGCAGGCGGTGATGATGCCGGCTGCCTCTGCGTCATTGCAGATCTTTTCGGCTACTTCATACTGAAGCGCCATGGGCTTTTCCATCATGAAATGAACCTTGTGCTTGATCAGCTCAGGCTCGATCTCGCCGTGAACGTGAGGGGGAACCGCTACGAACGCCACATCGGGCTTCAGCTCTTCCAGCATGAGCTTGTAGTCGGTGTAAACCTTGCCGGAGCCGTATGCATCGGCTCTCGCCTTTGCACGCTCCTCGATGATGTCGCAGAAGCCGACGATCTCCACATCATCAAACGTGCAGAGCTTCTGAAAATGCGCACCGTTTCGGCCGCCGCAGCCGATCTTTACTGCCTTGATCTTTTCCATTGAAAAATCCTCCGTAAAATACGTATTTCGAAGTAAGAAGCACATATCGCTTCGTGCATATTTTATCATATCAGGTGAAAAAAGTCAAGGGAATTGACAAAATTCAAAAAAAATTATATTTCAAACGGAAATCAGTTGACAGGACGTAAAAAAACACGTATAATATATAGTATAGAGTTTTTGGAAGGGAGATGCGCGGAAAATTGCGGTTTGCGGTCATATCGGACATTCATTCAAATTATCTGGCGCTGGAAAACGCACTTGGCTGCCTCGATGAGCTGCATCGGAGCGGACAGCGGCTGGACGGCATGATTTTTCTCGGCGATTATCTGACGGATTTCCCCTATCCGCAGAAAACGCTCCATCTGCTGGACGAATGCCGGGCGGAATTCCCGTGCTGGTTCGTGCGCGGCAACAGAGAGGATTATCTCCTGCGCCATCGGGAGCAGTCGGATGACGGCTGGAGCTTTACCTCCAGCAGCGGCTCACTGCTGTATACATATGAAAATCTCGCTCCTGTGGATTTCAGGGCCCTTGAGGAGATGCCCATCTGTCTTGATGTGAAGCCGAAGAATATGCCCATTATCACCGCGTGCCATGCATCGCCGAATGATAACAAGGAATGGATCATGAACCGCCCTCTGCTTCTTGACCGCTATTCCACGGAGATTGCGGGACAGGTGCTTTTATGCGGACATACCCATCGGGGCGGCGTGGTGGAGCTGAACGGCCGGCGGATCATCTTCTGTCCCAGCCTCGGACTGCCCCAGGATCATCGCCCCGGCTCAAAGTTCCTGCTGCTGGAGAGCGGACACAAGGTCTGGCGATACCGTACCCTCACGGTGGATTATGACAAGCACCGGATGGTGAATGAATTCAAGCGGAGCGGGCTTTACGATAAGGCCGGCATCTGGGCAAAATGCATCATCAAGTCCATGTTCGATCAGCGGGATCATGCCGCAAGATGCGTGGCGCTGGCATGGCGGAAAGCGGCGGCGGAAGGCTTTTCGGGCAGCAATGTTCTGCCGGAGCAGTATTGGGAAGCCGCGGCGAAGGAGCTTGGACTGGCATAAGGAGAAAGCACATGAAAAGATCAACAATCATCATCCTCGTTCTGGCACTCACCACAGCGATCCTCATGGCCATGGTTGGCATATCCGCCGCACGGGATGCGAAGATCAAGGAGCACTGCGTCGGCGCGGTGTTCGGCGGCGTGAAGGAGCTTGCAAGAGAAACTCACAGCATCGCCGAGAGCGGGGAATACGGGCTTCAGAGCCGGGAGACCATCGCCGGTTCGCTGAAGGCGATCGGGAACGCGGTCACGGTGATGAATTCATACGATGCCGGATGGAAATCCTTCGGCGGCGGACTGTTCGGGCTGTCGCAGGTGCTTGGAATGTGGGACATGGACATCAACGATACCCACGTGCAGAGCATTCCCTATGACGGGAAAATTTCCGACGGGGAGCGGGCATTTCTCACACAGCTTTCCGCGGATCTTGATGCGCTCCTTGCGCCGATGCTGGCCGAGGATGGGCTGAATATGCGCACGGGGCTGAAATGGAGCGATTTCCGGGATGCGCTGGAAGCCTTCTGCGAAACCTACAGTACATGGAATCCGGCCTTTGCGCCGTTTGATTTGTTAAATGAATAATAAGGAGCATAAAAATGAGCAGTATCAAAGACATTTCGCTTGCAAAGAGCGGCCACGATAAGATCAATTGGGTCAAGAGCTATATGCCTGTCCTGAATCAGATCAACGAACAGTTTACAAAAGAAAAGCCCTTCGCTGGCAAGAAGATCTCCATGTCCATCCATCTGGAGGCCAAGACCGCATATCTCGCCATCACACTGGCGGCGGGCGGTGCAGAAGTGTACGTCACCGGCTGCAATCCCCTGTCTACGCAGGATGACGTGGCGGCGGCGCTGGTCGATCTGGGCTTTGAAGTCAACGCATGGCGTGGCGTCACCGATGAGGAGTATGAGGAGCATTTAAAGAAAACGCTCTCCCTTTGCCCGGACGTGATGATCGACGATGGCGGAGACCTGACTCATCTGCTGCATGGTGAATGCCGCGAATACGGCAAAAACCTCATCGGCGGCTGTGAGGAGACCACCACAGGCATCCACCGACTGTTTGCAAGACAGGCGGCGGGACTTCTCGATTACACCATGATCGACGTAAACGATGCGGACTGCAAGCATCTGTTTGACAACCGCTACGGCACCGGTCAGTCCACCCTCGACGGCATCATGAATTCCACCAACCTGATCATCGCCGGCAAAACAGTGGTCGTATCCGGTTATGGCTGGTGCGGCAAGGGCGTGGCCATGCGTGCAAAGGGCATGGGCGCAAATGTGATCGTCACCGAGATCGATCCAGTCAAGGGCATCGAAGCGGTGATGGACGGCTTCCGCGTGATGTCCATGAACGATGCCTGCGCCCTCGGCGATCTGTTCATCACCGTCACCGGCTGTAAGGATGTCATCCGCGCCGAGCATTTCGACAAGATGAAGGACGGCGTACTGCTCTCCAACAGCGGCCACTTCGACGTGGAGATCGACAAGATTGCGCTGAAAGAGAAGGCGGTGGAGGTATGGGAGAGAAAGCCCAACATCACCGGCTACAGAATGCCCGACGGTCGCATTCTTAACCTGATGGCGGAGGGACGTCTTGTCAATCTGGCGGCCGGAAACGGTCATCCGGCGGAGATCATGGACATGAGCTTTGCGATCCAGGCCAAGAGCCTCGAGTATCTGGTCAAAAATGCAGGCAAGCTTGAGAAGAAGGTCTATCAGGTGCCCCGCGAGATCGACGAGGAGGTCGCCGCACTCAAGCTGCGCTCCCTCGGCGCAGATCTTGATATCCTCAGCGACGAGCAGAAGGAATATCTCGCCAAGGTTGACTGATTTTGTGAATAAATCTAACGCCGGAGACGCTTTTTGTAAGCGTTCTCCGGCGATTTGTGATGAAAGTGTAAAAGTTTCGGCATAAGTCTTGCCAATCGGCGAAAGATGTTTTATAATAGTATAGGTGAACTTTGACGATACTTTAACGGAGGAATACCATTGAACCTCAAGCAGATAGTTGAAAAATTCAAAAATAATAATATACCGAAGACACATCCATCCGATGAGGAGATCTATGACCTTTCCACCGGAAACCGCAACGTGTTTCTTGAATCCCTCAACGAGCTGACGGCGGACGATCTTGCGCCTGCACCGGAAAAATCCGGACGCACGGCGGGAGATGCGGTGTCATCGCTCATCCGGACGCTGGTGCTTCTGGCAAGCGCAGTGGTGTTTATTTTCAGTGCGTCCACGCTGGTTCGCAGCTTTGTGGACTATAAGCGGGCGGATGACCTGTACGGCGAGATCGCAGGAAACATCTTTGATTCGGATTTCGGCGCATCCGGCAAACGGGCGGTGTCGCTCTCGCCTGTATCCACCCAGATGACGGCCATGCCGGATTATTACACCGGTCTGTCCGAGGATGCGTGGGAGATCGTGGACGGCGGCTCGAATGAGTCTTACAACATCAAATTCCAGCAGATGAAGGCGAATCTGACCCATCTCAAGACCATCAACCCCGACATTTACGGCTACATCCACATTGAGGGAACCAACATCAGCTATCCCATCGTGCAGTCGGATGACAACGAATATTATCTCGATTACGCCTACACCGGCGATTACATGGTGGTCGGCTCCATTTTCGCGGATTTCCGTGTGCAGGAGCAGCTGGACAAAAACCGCAACGCGGTATTCTACGGCCACAACATCAACACGGGCATCATGTTCAATCATGTGACCAAATTTTTTGAAGAAGATGTGTTCAACGAGAAGATCATCGAGATCTACACCTTCGACGGCATTTATTATTACAAGCCCTTCTCCATCCATCAGACTGTGTCCACCTATCAGTATTTCAAGATGGGATTTGCCACCAATCAGGAATTTGTGGACTTCTGTGAGGAGATGAAGTCGAATTCGGCGATCAAAAACGATACCACCTTCACCGGCGATGACAAGATCATCACTCTGTCCACCTGTACCAACGTGGGCAACGGACGCTATGCGCTTCATGCGAAGCTTATTAAGGTGGAACAATGAGCATTCTTGTCTGTCCATTCTGCGGGGTGGCGCTTGCCCGTGACGGCGCAAGCTACTTCTGCGGCGGTGCAAAACGGCACTGCTTCGACATTGCAAAAAGCGGTTATGTGAGCCTGACCCGCGCATCCGGCACCTCCGGTGACGATCGTGACATGGTGCGCGCCCGGACTGCATTTTTGGAGGAAGGCTATTATGCTCCCTTCGCCGACGCTGTGGCAGATGCGGCAAAAGGCTGCGCCGTCATCGTGGATGCAGGCTGCGGCGAGGGCTATTACACCAACCGCCTCGCGTCGGACGGCGCACAGGTATACGGCTTTGATCTGTCAAAATATGCCTGCGATCATGGCGCAAAATGTGCGAAGCGGGCAGAAAACGGGGCATTTTTCGGCGTGGCAAGCGTTTTCGAGCTGCCCATTGCCGATGAATCTGCCGATGCGGTGGTGAGCCTGTTCGCGCCCATTGCGGAGAAGGAATTTTCCCGCATCCTGGAGCCCGGCGGACGGCTGATCGTTGGTGCGGCGGGACGGCGGCATCTCTATGAGCTGAAGCAGGCGATCTATGCGGAGGCTTACGAAAATGAAGGCCGGCGGGATCTGCCGGAGGGCTTTGCGCTTCTCTCGCAGGAGAATGTGACCTACACATTTGACTGCGCGGGAGAGCATCTGCGGCCTCTCTTTTCCATGACACCCTACGCATTCAAAACCTCAATCAGCGATGCGGCAAAGCTGGATGCGCTGGAGCGGCTGACCATAACTGCGGATTTTGATATTTTTATCTACGAAAAAAGGAGATAAGTGATGAAACTCTCTCTCTGCATTCCCATGTACAACGAGTCGAGCATCATCGATGCTACGCTTGAAACCGTTTCGGCGTACATGAAGGCGAATTTTGACGATTATGAGGTGCTGTTCTCCGATGACGGAAGCACCGACACCTGCCGTGCATCGGTGGAAGCGTTTCCCGATGAGCATATCCGCGCGGTGGGCTATGAGAAGAATCAGGGCAAGGGCGCGGCCATCCGTCACGCGGTCATGAGCGCGGTGGGCGATATCATCATCTTCACCGACTGCGATCTGGCATACGGTCTTGATGTGGTGAAGCAGGCGGTGGAACAGTTCGCGGCGAATCCCGATGCGGATGTGGTCATCGGTTCGCGAAATCTGACGGCGGACGGTTATGAGGGCTACACCTTCATCCGTAAGCTGGCATCCAAAACCTACATCAAATGCCTCGCCATGGCGGCGGGCTTCAAGCTGTCCGATTCCCAGTGCGGCTTCAAATGCTTCCGCCGGGAGACGGCTCATGCGATCTTCTCCACCTGTGAGGTGAACGGCTTCGCATTCGACTTCGAGGCCCTCATCAAAGCGAACAACATGGGCGCGAAGATCGTGGAAATGCCAGTGAAGGTCATCAATCACAGAGAGAGCAAGGTAAATGTTCTGCGCGACAGCTTCAAGATGCTGCGGGATGTGCGGGCGATCAAAAAGAGAAATAAAAAATGACAGAGTATACGAAAAAAGGCGAGCGGGCACAGGAATTGTTTTTTGCCGGCTATAACTGCTCCCAGTCGGTGGCCGGCGCATTTTGTGAGGAGATGGGGCTTCCCCTCGACACGGTGCTGAAGCTTTCCCAGCCTTTCGGCGGCGGAATGGGACGGCTTCGCGAGGTCTGCGGCACATTTTCCGGCGTGCTGTTTGTCATCGGTCAGCTGTACGGCGACACCGATCCGAAGAGTGACAACAAAGCAAAGGTCTACACCATGGTGCAGGAGCTGGCGGCGCGTTTCCGGGAGGAGCACGGCTCGCTCATCTGCCGGGAGATTCTGGGATTTGCGAAGAATCATGAGACCGATCCGGCGCATCCGTCGGAGCGGAATGCGGAATTCTACAAAAAACGCCCCTGCGCAAGAGTATGCGCGGCGGCGGCTTCGATTCTGGAGCAATATCTGGGTGAGAAAAATTTCTATAAAAATGCGGGCGCTGAATGAACAGCGCCCGTTTTGCGTTTAATTTTCAAAAATGGTGTCCTTTTTTACACGCTCGATGACTTCGATGACCGCCGCTGCCTGCGAAAGCTCGATGGGATATTTCACATTGTGGCGGATCGACTCATACAGCGCATCCCAGATCCGGGGTGTGCCGCCGCTGCCATTGGCGAAATCCTCCTCAATCCACGGAAGCGTTTCCGCGTTGCCGAAGCTTGCACCTGCGCCGGGGGTTTCGGGATTTGCCACGACTGCGGGAAGCTCAGCCTTGGGATCGATGTAGCGGGCGTGGAAGCCTTCCTTGGTGGAGATCATGGTGCCCTTGGAGCCGTAGATCATGTATTCGGGGGTGGGAAGTGCCACACCGCCGGAGATCTCCATGTCAACGATGCGTCCGTTGATGCCGGTGAACAGGATCTTGATGTGATCCTCACAGTCGCCGGCAGCCGCTACGTGGCGGATCTCGGAGTACAGCTTGGTATAAGCGCCGCCGCAGAAGCGGAGGGAATGGTCGATGATATGGGGGCCCCAGTTGAGCAGCTGACCGCCGCCGAATTCACGGATAGTCTGCCAGTCATTGCGGCGCTGATAATTATTGCGGGTCAGCTTGATCTCATAAACATTACCGAGAATGCCGGAATCGATGATCTCCATTGCCTTCTCAAAGCCGGCTTCAAAGCGGCGGTTGTGGCGGATGTACAGATGGGGGCCGGCAGGTTCAGAACCGAGGCGGATCAGCTCCAGTGCCTCAGCATGACGCATGGCGAAGGGCTTTTCCAGCATAACGTCCTTGCCTGCAAGAAGGGCCATTTTCGCGTGCTTGTAATGATCGCAGGAGCGGGTGGCGATGCTGACCAGCTCCACGTTGGGGTCAGCCAGCATATCCTCATAATTGGTGTAAGGCTTGCTGCCGAATTCCTCGACGAAAGGCTTGGTACGTTCTTCAATGATGTCACACACGGCGTAGAAGGTAAATTTGTCCTGACGGGAACGAAGCTCATTGCGGTGCATACCATTGCCCGCGCGTCCGAGCCCCACAAGACCGATGCGGATTGGACTGCTCATAACGATTCTCCTTTAAAAATAATTGCACATACATTATATCGCATTTCCCGGAATTTGTCAACCTGTGAGGGGAAAGATCTGAAGATTGTATAAACTGACAGAGCAAAACACAAATGGAATTTGTCGTGAAAAGCGACTTTACAATAAATTCATAAAATCACCAATGAAAATTTTTACTCGTATGATATAATTAAATCGCGAAAAACTAATTTGCGAAAAGGAAGGTAATGCACCATGAAGAAAACCAACAAAAAATCCGGCCTCAGTGCCTTTCAGCTGATTCTCATCATCACCGGTTCCATCATTGCCGCTGCTGGCATTCTGTTTGTCATTCTGCAGATCTGCAAGAAGAAGGCCAACAAGAAGGCCGCTGATGCCTGCTGCTGCGAGGACGAGCTTGACGATCTCGATGCATGGGATATCGACGAGGATATCCTCAGCGAGCTTGCACTCGACGATGAGGAGTGCTGCTGCGACTGCGCAGACTGCGCCGAATGCGCTTCCGAAGAGGATGCGGAAGCTGACGCTGAATAATAACAGCCTGACGAAAACGACCGGAATGCCGCGGCATTCCGGTCGTTTTGTCTTAGAATTTTTCGATGTTGTTCTCGTCGATCATCTCTTCGTCATACTCATACGGCTCGTCGAAGTCGCCGCCGCAGCAGGCATCCCGTGCGGCAAGGATCTTGCGCCGCTTCAGCTCATTCTGTGCGTCAAGATAGACCAGTCCCGTGCCGACAGCACTGCCGATGACTGCCATTGCAAGAATCGCATTGGCGAGACTTTTTTTCTTGCGGCAGAGCATGAGAAACATGGCAAACAGAGAGAAGGCCTGAACGAGCAGGGTGATGCCGATATAGAATTTATTCTTGCTTGGCATATTCATACCTCCGGGGATTTATTTGTCGGTGTTCGCCATCTGCTTCAGGTATGCGTTGATGAAGCCGTCGATATCGCCGTCCATGACCGCCTGAATGTTGCCGTCCTCATAACCGGTGCGGTTATCCTTGGCCAGCGTGTAAGGCATGAACACATAAGAGCGGATCTGGCTGCCCCATTCGATGTTGTTCTTGATGCCCTGAATATCCTCGATGCGCGCGAGATTCTCACGCTCTTTGATCTCCATCAGCTTGGATTTGAGCATTTTCAGCGCGGTTTCCTTGTTCTGAAGCTGGGAGCGTTCGGTCTGACAGCCGACCACGATACCGGTGGGCAGATGGGTGATGCGGATGGCGGAGTCGGTCTTGTTGATGTGCTGACCGCCTGCACCGGAGGAACGGTGCGCGGTGATCTCGATATCCTCATCGCGGATCTCGATCTTGCCGTCATCCTCGAATTCGGGCATGACTTCCACCGATGCGAAGGAGGTGTGACGGCGTCCCGAGGAGTCGAAGGGAGATACGCGCACCAGACGGTGTACGCCCGCCTCGCTCTTCAAATAACCGTAGGCATTGACGCCCTCCACCATGATGGTCGCGCTCTTGATGCCCGCTTCTTCGCCGTCCAGCCAGTCCACCAGCTTGACGTTGTAGCCGTGCTTTTCACCCCAGCGTGTGTACATCCGGTAGAGCATGAGCGCCCAGTCCTGCGCCTCTGTGCCGCCTGCACCGGGATGGAAGGATACGATGGCATTGTTGCGGTCGTATTCGCCGGAGAGCAGCACCTCGATGCGCTGACGCTCCTCCTCCTTGACGACGGCATCCATCTCGGAAAGCACTTCCTCAACGACGGATTCGTCATTTTCCTCGATGCCCATTTCCGCGAGGGTAATGGCATCCTCGAGACGGTTTTTCAGCGCCTCGAAGCCCGCGATCTTATCTTTTTTCTGCTTGATCTTCTGAAGCACGCGGCTGGAATTTTCCGCGTCATTCCAGAATTCCGCCTCGGTGGTGAGCTTTTCGTCCTCCTCCACCTCCGCCTTCAGCTGGTCGATGCGCAGTGCCGATGCCAGCTCGTCGATGCCGGCACGCATATTCTGGAGCTTGTATTTAGCATCCTCAAGTTGAATAATCAATGGTAGGCCTCCTGATTTTATCAAAAATTACAATTCTTCACTCAATATTATAACATATCTTCCGCGCTCATTTCAAGGGGACAGAGAATTTTACACTTCATTCATTTTTGGAATCAAACTGCCAGATACGGTAGAGTCCGGTTCCGAAGCGTCCCATGAAGCGGAAGCGCGTCCGGTCGATGCCGCTGAGCCGTTCCACATAGCGGGGCAGGATGATCTCGCTGACATCCGTGAAGGTCATGGCGCAGGCAAGCTCCTCCGGCGCGTCCATGGCAAAATCGATCTTCGCCTTCACGCGGTTGATGGGATTTTTGTACTTTGACAGCCTCGCCGCCCGGTGGGAATAGGCATCGAACAGGAACGTCACCTCATCAAAGCGCACCGCCAGTGCATCGGCGAGGGCGAGCATATCCTGCCGCGAGAGGTACATGGAAAGCCCTTCCGCCAGCACCAGAAGATGCGCACAGGGCGAAATCGCATCCATCCATGACAGCTCCGTCGCCGAGGATGGGAGCATATGATACCGCGCATCCTCATGAAACCAGCGGCGGCGCAGTTCGATGACCTCGGGAAGATCCAGATCGTACCACTGCGCGGCATTCATGCCGGCGCGCAGATAACGGCTGTCAAGTCCGCATCCGAGGTGGACCACACTGCATCCGGGATGGGCATCGATGAATTCCGCAGTCCGCTCATCATACTGCATCGCCCGCATTGCCATATAGACGGCAAGTCTGCGGGATCCGTCCACATTTCCCATGGAATCGCTGACATCGGCAACGATCCGCTCCGCAGCTTCATCGCGGAAAAATCCTTCGCGGCTCATCCGTGCCTTTCCGGCAAGCGGAATGAACAGCGTCTTGCTTTCGTTTGTCATGACAGCATCCGATAGAATTTCTCTATCTCCTCCGCATTGCCGAATTTGCGCTTTGCCAGCGTTTCCGACAGTCGGTCGCACAGCGCATCGTCGGTGAGAAGGCGCGTGATGCCCTCGTAAATGCCGTCCGGAGAGATGTCGCAGATGACGCCCAGCTCGCCGTTCTCCAGCTGTTCGGGGGCGGAGAGATAATGGGTGGCGAGGATGGGTTTGTACATGATCTTGGCTTCCTCCACGGAGATGGGCTTGCCCTCGTGCCGTGACGGCTGGGCATAAATGTCGCAGTCCCGCAGATAGGTGTAGGGATTCTGTGTCGTGCCGAGGAAGATCATCATATCGGCGACGCCGTTGTCAAGGAGCAGTCCGGCGAGATATTGTTTGTAATCCTCCTCGCCGTCGCCCAGCACATACCAGCGCACGTCGTAATTCTCCTCCCGCAGCCGCTTCAGCACGGGGACTACCATGTCAAGTCCCTTCTGATCGCCGATCCTGCCGATGGTGAGGATGCGCTTGCCGGTGAAATGGGTGTCGGGAAAGGTTTCGCCGCGCAGAGCTAAATCCCAGATCTGGCGCGGATTTGTGATATTCTCCATCATGACGCACCGGTCGGCGATCTCCGGCAGCTTTGCTTTCAGGGATTCGTCAATGAGAGAGGACACGGTGACAACCTTGTCGCACTTCTCGAAATAACCCCGGTAGATGGAGTCGTCGCGGGGCGGATTTGCGTAGTCGAAATGGAGCCACGCCAGCTTTTTCGCGGCCTTCACCTTGTCGCACATATAGAACATGGTGCGGTCGCCCCAATATGCCACCGCCACGTCGTATTCTTCCTTGATGGCGGGCATCTTCTGCATAAAATGCAGCCACATTTTCGTCGCTTCCGCACTGCGTTTTTCGCCGCGGGAGAAGAATGTTTTCACAAAATAGGGGAAGATCTCAAACAGGGTCAGCGGATTTTCTTTCACGAAGCAGTTGATCAGCGTTTTTGCGGCATTTTTTCCCGAAAGCAGGAACATATCGCCGTATTTCTCCATCACCTGAACATGAACCTGCGGCGGGATCTGATCGAGCAGCAGTCCCTCCCGCTTTGCCAGCAGGAGCGTCACGTCAAACCGCTGGAAATCGAGGCAGGATAAAAAGGACAGGAAGGATTTTTCCGTGCCGGCGGGATTCATGATGATGCCCAGCATGAGCAGTTTAATCTTTTTCAAAGCTCTCCGCCTCCTCATAAAGCTCCATCAGCCGTTCTTCAACCTCGCTCTGACGGGTGTACAGCTCGTTCACCTTCACATAATCCGCCTGAATGGACTCATCCTCCAGTGCGGCGGAAAGCTCCTCCAGCTCCGCTTCCAGCGCTTTCGTTTCCTCCGCATTCTTTCTCATCCGCGTCTGCAGTCTGCGCTTGTCGGCAGCCTGTGCCTTGGCCCGGAGATACTGCTCCTTGGCCTCGGTGACGACTTCCTCCGCAGGGCCGGTCTCCGTCTGCATGAGCTTTTCCTTGTGGGCTTTGTAATCCTCGTAGCCGCCCATGTAATCAAGAGCGGGCTTGATGCCCAGATCCAGCACGCGGGTGGCAAGCTTGCTGATGAAATACCGGTCGTGGGATACGGCGATGATGGTGCCGTCGAAGTTGGCAAGTGCGCCCTCCAGTGCTTCACGGGAATTGATGTCCAGATGGTTGGTCGGCTCGTCGAGGATGAGCAGATTCATCTTGGAGAGGATGAGCTTGCACAGGGTGAGCCGCGCCTTTTCGCCGCCGGACAGGACGGAGACTTTTTTCTCGATGTCGTCGCCCTTGAACAAAAACAGTGCCAGCGCCGAGCGGATCTCCGTCTGGGTGAGATTTTCGTAGCAGTCCCACAGCTCGTCGAGGACGGTGTTTTCCGGATCGAGATTCTGATTCTCCTGATCGTAGTAGCCGATGCTGACATTGTAGCCGTACTCAAAATTGCCCGCATCCGCATCCAGCTTGTCCGCGAGGATTTTGATCATAGTGGACTTTCCGCATCCGTTTGGCCCGGCGATAAAGAGATGGTCGTGCTTCTTCACAAGGAAGGAAACATCGGAAAACAGCGGCTTGTCGGGATAGCTTTTCGTGAGATTTTTCACCGTCAGCACGTCGTTGCCGCTCTCGCCGGATTTCTGGAAGGTGAGACGGATCTTTTCCGGCAGATCCTCCGGCCGCTCGATCTTCACCATGCGGTCAAGGGCTTTCTGACGGCTTTCGGCGGCGATGATGTTGCGCTCCCGGTTCCACCGTCGCTGCTGCTCGATATACGCCTCAATGCGCGCGATCTCCTTCTGCTGATTCTTATACTGACGCTCGCGGATCTCCCGATTCTCCGCCTTCAGCTGAACATAGCGGGTGTAATTGCCGCCGTACAGCTCTGCGTGGGTGTTTTCGATCTCCAGCGTTTTGGTTGTGACCTTGTCGAGAAACCACCGGTCATGGGAGATGACAAGCAGAGTGCCGCGGTAGGATGCAAGAAAATCCTCCAGCCATGCCAGCGTTTCGATGTCCAGATGGTTGGTCGGCTCGTCCAGCATCAAAATATCCGGCGAGGTGATGAGCTGACGAGCCAGTGCGAGACGGGTCTTCTGACCGCCGGAAAGTCCGGAGATCTTCAGATCGTGGAACCGCTCATCGAAGCCGAGATTCTTGAGAATACCCTTGCAGCGGGAGCGGAATTCGTAGCCGCCCGCCCGCTTGAAGCGGTCTGCAAGAGAGGTGTAGGAGCGGATGAGCTCCTCGTCGGCAGGCGTTTTTTCGAGAGCCGCCTGCAGCATCTCCAGCCGCTCCTCATCGGCGATGAGGGAGGCGAAGGAGGCCAGCATTTCGCCGAGGACGGTGCTGTCGCCTTCAAGACCGGTGTTCTGCTCCAGAATTCCCACGGTCTTGTCCTTGGAAATATACACCGAGCCGGCGGTGGCGGTATATTCGCCGGTGATGATTTTGAACAGCGTGGACTTGCCCGCGCCGTTGACGCCGACGATGCCCAGCTTGTCCCCCTCGTTCAGGCTGAAGGAGACGTTATCAAGTATCACGTCCGTTCCGAATTCCAGCGAAACGTCGCTTAAACTGATGGCAATCATGTATCGTTTGACTCTCCATAAAAAGTATTACTATCAGTATACCACAAAATTGCAGATATGTCAAATGGAATCGAAAAAACCGCAGATTTTTCTGCGGTTTTCCGGCCAATGGAAGGTTTCAGCGATAGAAGCGCATGGATGCGACGACCTTGCCCAGCACCAGCAGCTCGTCGGTGTAGATGGGCTGCATGGATGCATTCTCCGGCTGGAGACGGAAGCGATTGCCCTCATGATAGAAGGTCTTGACGGTGGCTTCATCCTCCACCAGCGCGACGATGATATCGCCGTCATTTGCGGTGCAGGTCTTTTCCACCACGATCAGGTCGCCGTCAAGGATGCCGGCGTCGATCATGCTCTCGCCCTGGATCTTCAGCGCGAACAGATCGCCGGCGCTGTGATGGGAGGAAGGACGGGGAAAGTCGATGTAGCCCTCGTAGTTTTCCACGGCGAGGATCGGGATTCCGGCTGCAACTTTTCCAAGAATCGGCACACGGACAGTGTGGGTATTGTGAAGCACATCACTGCCCACGCGGAGCGAACGGCTCTTGCCGGGAGCTTTCTGGATCACGCCCTTCTGCTCCAGACGTGCGAGATAGGTGTGAACGGTGGACGTGCTCTTGATGTCCAGCGCCGTGCAGATGTCGCGCACGCTGGGGGAATAGCCGTCGCGGCGGATGGAATCGAGGATATAATTGTAGACCTCAAGCTCCTTTTCGGTGAGCTTTTCAAGATTGCTGTTCATAGGATACCTCCGATTGAATATCTGTACCTTTATTATATCATATTTCCCGCCAAAATGCAAACCTTCGTTCGCATTTTATATTTTAATTTTTTGTTTATAAATAATTAACAAAATTAAAACACAACCGTCACACGGAGGTTGCGGTCGTGTGCTATACTGATAACATTGAATTTTTGGCAGAATAAGGATGAATCTTCGATGAAATCAGATCGTTTGCATACACGCCTTTTTGTGATGTCGCTCATCACCATGTACGCCCTTCCGCTGCTCAATATCGCGGTCATCAGCCCACTTTCCGCCACCTTTTACAGCAACATCATCTATCCGGCAGTGCTGGGCGATATTTTCAGCTATCTTTATACCGCTCTTGGCATTGTCTCCGTATTCGCAGGCGCGTCCTGTCTCGTCTACGCTGTTACCGCAGGCCGCGACCGATTGCTCACTGCTCTCCTGTGCGGCGTGTCGATCCCCGTCCAGTACGGTGTCATCGCGCTGGTGGATGCATGGATTTACGGCAAGGCGCAGCTGACTGCGGCGTATGCGGTCTACAGTGTGAGCAGTGCGCTGTTTGAACTGCTCCGCTTCGGCATCATACTGCTCGTCTGCACGGCAGCGGCAGTCCGGGCGAAAAAGAAGAATCTTCCCATGAGCCTCGAGCTTCTCAGCTTTGACGGCGCACTGTCCCGGGGCAATTTCTGGGGCGCAGCGGTGATCACAGCGTTCATGCTGTTCTCCAACATCAGCGAAACACTGTCCCTGCTCCTCGGCATCGGCGCGCCGGTGAATATGTCCGAAACGCTGACGCTCATCTCGCCCTACATCATCACGGCGATTTCGGCCATTCTCGGCTATTTTCTCATGCATCTGCTGATGCGGATGCTTCACGGCAAGGAAATTTCAGTTACAGAATTGAGGTAATAACTATGGCAATCAATATCAGACGCGCCGTTCCAGCCGATGCGGACAAGGTGCTGGATCTGCTTTTGCAGGTGGAGGGCGTGCATCAGAAGGGCCGCCCTGACCTGTTCCGGGAAAACGGTGTGAAGTTCACGAAAGAGGAGCTTTACGAAATTTTTGCCGACGATCTGCGCCCGGTATTCGTGGCGGAGGCTGACGGTGCGGTGTGCGGCTATGTGTTCGGCATTATAAATGAAACGAAGGACAGCACCATGCTGTTTGACATGAAGACCATCCATCTGGAGGATGTTTGCATCGACGAGAGCTGCCGGGGCATGGGCATCGGCGGCGCACTGATGGAATACGTCACCGCATGGGCCAAGGAAAACGGCTGCAATCGGATGGATCTGGATGTTTGGGAATTCAACGAGGGGGCGCGCCGGTTCTACGAACGGTACGGCTTCGGCACGCAGAAGCGGAGAATGGACAAGTGGATATAAAAACGACACCTCCAAAAGCGAAACGCTTTTGGAGGTGTTTATCATGAGAAGCGCGTGTGATTAATGCTTTCTTGCCTTGAGGACCGCGAAGCCTGCTGCCATGGAAGCTGCGAGAGCTGCCAGTGCAAGGGATGCCGCATCTGCGGTAGCGGGAGATTCGCTGACAGGAGCAGCTGCCAGCGCCAGGGTTGCCCATCCGCCGTAGTCGTAGCCGCGGGCAACGCCCAGCTTTTCTGCCTGATTGACCCAGCAGAGCTGTGCAAAGTCGCCGCCGTTATCGAAGTCGATCGGAACCATGGACATACCGAGCTTGGCACCGACTTCCGGCTTGAAGGAGGGAATCTTTTCGCCGAATACCGACCACGGAAGCTTGATCTCCATGCAGTAGCCGCCGTCGATGGCAGAAGCCTTTGCGACAATGTCACTGAACTGACGGGTTTCCTGTGTGCCGGCTGCACCGTTGTTGATGCGAACGTGGACGTCGCCGCCCATCTTGCCGTTGCCGTCACCGACGATGTAGAGAACGTGATGCGACCATGCGTCCTTGTTGCCGTCAGCACCGCCGTCGATGGTCTGGAGAAAGATCAGATTGCCGTCACCGCCGCCCCACGGGGTAGCACCGGTGCCGTTCAGGTCAACGGCATTATCCTTGCGTACCTCGCAGAAATAGAGGGCTTCTTCATCCCACATAAAATACATGGAAGCGGAGAAATCGTCGGCATTGCGCTCCGTTTCCCATGCACCCTGGTAAACGCCGTACTGCTTGACGGTTGCGTCGTCGAGGGTGATGGCAATCTCTTTTGCGGAAGCCCACTCAGCGGCATCAAACTTGCCGTCGATGGATGCGGTGCCCTTTCCCGCTTCAACGGTAACATCACCGGTCCAGTTGGCGGCGGCCATAACGGAAGTAGAGAGCATGAGTGCAGAAATGAGAAGCGCGGCAGACTTCATAAGTAATTTTTTCATGATTGTCAGAGTCCTTTCTGTAAAATAAAGATTTGTTACAATCCCGGCATGATATCCTGTCGGTGATTGTGATTTAATTATATCATTGAATGTCCGGCTTGTATAGCCTGTAATAGCCAATAATATGTCAACGGTGGCCATATTTGTTCGGAATCTTGACAGTTTGAAGCGATTCCTGTATAATAGAGGTGAACCGTCAACAAAAACCGGAGGAACTGCATATGATGGAAATACTCATGACCCACCGCGACAATTATTGTATTGTCCCCGTATCGGTCATCCACTATGAGCTGTCCTGCTTCTGCGGACTGCCGCACATCGTCCGCAGTCACAATCATGATTCTCTGGAGATCCTCGTTATGGTCGAGGGCGCGATGGATGTCCGCCTCGGGGATACGGTCTGCCGTCTGCTTCCCGGAGACAGTGTGATCGTGAATCCATATGTTCTGCATACGGTGGATTTTGTGACGGAGCTGAGCACCTCGGTGGTGTACGACTGCCTGATGATGGAGCTTCCGCAGTACAAGCTGAATTATGCAAACAGCTCGTTTGATGTGCTTCTTCAGAAGCTGTCTCTGTGTGCAAAACGCTTCCGGACGTTCTGGAAAAGCGATGCGCCCGATACCGTTAGACTGCGGGAGAACATCGGACGGCTGAAGGTGCTGTATGAAGCCGCGCGTGACGAACAATCCGTTCTGCTGGAAAGCGAGCTGGTGTGCGAGTCCTACCGCCTGCTGGCACTGCTGACGCCGGAAGCGGAAACGACACCGCCCGAATATATGAAGAATCTGGATCTGCGGTTCATTCAGAGCGTCAGCCATTATGTGGAGACGCATTTTGCACAGCCGATCACGAGTTTGGATGCCTGCACAACCCTCGGCTACAGCCGCCGGAACTTCACCCGCCTGTTTGGACGCAGTTTCGGAACGACCTTCACCGATTATCTGCGCGAATACCGCATCAGCCGCGCCGCTACGGATTTCAGAGACCGGGATCTGCTGGTCTGCGAGATCGCCGAAGCGGTGGGATTCCCCGATTACTGCTCCTTTTCCCGCACCTTCAAGCGCATCATCGGAATTCCGCCGTCCCAGTATTTCAAGCGATAACAGCGCACAGCAAAAACGCCCCGAAAGCCAAAGGCTTTCGGGGCGCATCGGATTGTGCGGTAATTTTCGTATTCGCTCAAGGGAGATCATGCAGCTGCCTGAACAGCGATTGATACAGCTTTCGGTCGAACAGCACATCTTCCGTGACGACAAGCTCCACGGGGCAATTTTCAAAGGTCAGCCCGCATTCGGCGAGGTATGCATCCTTGCTGCTGTATTCGCGAACGAAATCCGTGTCGATGAAATATTCCACCGATTCGAGATTCGGGAACGCAGACAGTGCGGATAAATCCAGCGTGCGTTCGGCCACGATCTCACCCTCGGTGAAGACATAGGTCGTGATCAGATTGGATATTAGGGAACGCTCACGCGACGAGGCAGATGGGTAGAAGATATACATCGGCTGCGTAACGGCTTCAGGGGCGATGGTGGGAATCCATGCCTGAAATATTCTCTGCCGCTCGGGGTCCGGATCTTCGGAATCGGCATAGAATGCGGAGAATAAATTCTGCCAATATCCCTCCGGGAGCTGCGCGAGATATAGTCTCTCCATGCGGTTCGGCAAGATGTATGGCCCCGTATTCGTACCGAATTTGCTGCCGTTGACGGATACAATGACGGATTTGTCGTACATAAAGCGCAGGGATGTCACGTCTTCAAGCATCTCCCACGTCACCTCACCGGGCGATATGAGATCGTTGTACGCCAGCACTGCTTCTAAAATGTACGGCGGGAGCGATTTTGCGGTGCGGATGGCTTTGCTTTGGCGCATGAGCGGAATGGCGGCTGCACTCAGTGCGAGAACTGCCGCGAGAATGATCACGGCGATGATAAGTCTGCGTTTTTTCAAGGTGACACCTCCTCTGTGACAATTGTACCACATCCGGAAGCACTTGTCAAGGGGGAGTAAATTTTGTTCGGAATTTCCTGAATTTTTTTGAAAAACCTCTTGACAAATGAGAGATGATGTGGTATAATATCAAGGTAATCAAAGAAGAACACTCCGTTCTCACCGCCTCAAATTGATGACAGCGGTTCATATGGATCAGAAAACACCACAGGTGTTGTGTATTCGTGCGGAGTATTCTTCGCACGATATTTTGTTTTTTGGAGGTGCTCGCTATTAGCACAAAAGAACTGCAAATCAATGAGGAAATCAGGGCTCGCGAAGTCCGGATCATTGGTGACAACGGCGAACAGATAGGCGTACTCCAGACGAGCGCCGCTCTCGCCATGGCTTATGAAAAGGATCTCGATCTCGTTTTGATCGCTCCCAACGCGGAACCGCCCGTATGCCGCATCATGGACTACGGTAAGTATCGCTTCGAGCGCGACAAGAAGGAGAAAGAGGCCAAGAAGAAGCAGACAAGTGTCGAGGTCAAGGAAATTCAGCTTTCCTGCCGCATCGACACCCATGACTTTGAGACCAAGGTTAAGCACGCACACCGGTTTATTGCAGACGGAAACAAGGTCAGAGTTGTTGTGAAATTCAAGGGACGCGAGATGAGCCATCTCGACATCGGCCGCGACGTTCTCGAAAAGTTCGAGCAGGCGTGTGCGGATGTGGGAACGGTTGATAAACGCCCGGCTCTTGAGGGACGTTTCATGAGCATGATCATCAACCCCGCAAAGCAGGCCGCTAAATAATTATTGTTTTGCCGTGATTTTGCGGCTGACAGCTCACCATGCGCTGGTCCGGCGCATCGTCAATCGGACAGAATATTTCTAAAGGAGTATACGAAAATGGCAAAAATAAAGACTCACAAGGCAACAGCCAAGAGATTTTCTCTCACCAAGAGCGGAAAGGTTAAGCTCAACCACACCAATCGCCGCCACAAGCTCGGCCTCAAGACTGCAAAGAGAAAGAGACAGCTTCGCAAGAACGGCTACCTCAGCACTTCCATGGCACCGACGATCGCTTCGATGCTCAATCAGTAAGAATAATACCAGCAGAATTTTGGAGGATAATAGAAAATGGCAAGAGTAAAAGGCGCGATGATGACTCGCAAGAGAAGAAATAAGATGCTCAAGCTGGCTAAGGGCTACTGGGGTGCTAAGTCCAAGCACTTCAAGATGGCTAAGCAGCAGGTAATGAAGAGCGGCAACTACGCTTTCGCAGGCAGAAAGATGAAGAAGAGAGACTTCCGTGCTCTCTGGATCACCAGAATCTCCGCGCAGGCTAAGGTTTGCGGCATGAATTACTCCACTCTCATGCACGGTCTTAAGCTCGCAGGTATCGACCTCAACCGCAAGATGCTTGCTGAGATCGCTGTTTCCGATAAGGATGCGTTCGCTGCAATTGCAGAGCAGGCTAAAGCAGCTCTCGCGAAATAATTCCGATAAAAAACCGGCTCACTGCCGGTTTTTTTGTTAAAATGGAGGACACGATGCCACGCTTTGCAGACGAAATCATTACCAGCCGCAAGAATCCGCTCATCACCCGGATGGCAAAGCTGTCGGATAAAAAATTCCGGGATGCCGAAGGGCTGTTCCGCATCGACGGCGTGAAGCTGTTTCTGGAAGCGGCAAAAAGCGGCGCGTCCTTTGCCTATATCTTTCTCGCGCAGTCGAAGAAAGAGCGGCTTGAGGCGGAGCTTGGCGATGCTTTGGCGTCGGCGGACGGCACGGGGGTGTACGTATCCGACGAGGTGCTTGAAAAGCTGACCGATGAAGCCGCGCCGCAGGGAATCGTGGCGGCGGTGCATCGGCTGGACACGATGCCGGCGGAGATTCCGGCAGAGGGCGGATTCCGGGCACTGTGGCTGTCCAGCATCCGCGACCCCGGCAATCTCGGCACCATGATCCGCACGGCCTATGCATTCGGCGTGGACCGCGTATTTGTCAGCCGGGACTGTGCTGATCTCTGGTCGCCCAAGACACTGCGCGCTTCCATGGGCACCATGTTCCGTCAGCCAATTTCCGTGATCGACGATGAGCCGTCATTTGCGGGCAGACTGCGTGCGGCGGGCTGTGAGGTCTATGCGGCCGCGCTTCGGCGGGATGCCATGAAGCTCGGCGGCTTTCGGATGCCGGAGCGGGTATGCTTCGCGGTGGGAAATGAAGGCCACGGGCTGTCGGATGAGCTGATCGATGCCTGCGTGAATACTGTGTTCATCCCCATGAATCCGGGCTGTGAGTCGCTCAATGCGGCTTCGGCGGCAACAACGCTCATCTGGGAAATGTGTCGGGACAGGCTGACAGACTGACAGGAGGAAAACTATGAAGAAAGCATTTATCAACGCAAAAATTTACAATACCGCCGACGAGTGCTTCGCTGACGGCGCACTGGTCGTGGAGGACGGCGTGATCGTCTCTGTCGGCGATGCGGCAGATGCGGATGAAGTCATCGACTGCGGCGGCGCTTATATGATGCCCGGTCTGGTGGATATTCACACCCACGGACGCGGCGGAATCGAATCCACCGAGGTTGACCGCGAGGGCTGCATCGATATGGCAAAGGCTTACGCCAAGGCCGGCACGACCTCGTTCATGTCCACCCTCATGTCCGCACCCTATGAGACGCTTCTCGCGGGCATTGATGCGGCAGTTGAGGCGAAGGCCATGCAGGATAACGCGAAGGGCGGCGAATACCTTGGCGCGAATATCCTCGGCATCCACCTGGAGGGCCGCTATATCAGCGAAGTCCGCAAGGGCGCACACGATCCGAGATATCTGGCACCGCTGGATGCGGACGAGCTGACAGCACTTGTGGAGCGTTCCCGCGAGGGCGGCCATTTCAAGCGGTTTCTCGTGATCTGCGCACCGGAGCTTGACGGCGGCGAGGCGTTCATCAAGCGCGCCGCATCCATCGGTGCGACCGTTACCATCGGTCACAGCGATGCTTCTTACGATCAGTGCATGGCGGCGCTGGAATGGGGCGCGGTCTCGTTTACTCACCTGTTCAACGCCATGAGCTCTCTGACGCACCGCGCACCCGGATGTGTCGGCGCGGCACTGTCGAGCGACTGCTTTGTTGAGCTGATCGGCGACGGACGGCACGTACTGCCGCCGGTGGTGCGCATCGTCAAGCAGGCGAAGGCGAAGGATAAGTTAGTGCTCATCACCGACTCCGTTCCCCCCGCAGGTCTGCCGGACGGTGAATACATTGTCGGCGGCACCGTGACGGTCTGCCGCGACGGTGCGGTCTATCTGCCGAACGGTGTGCTCAACGGAAGCATCATCAGTATGCATGACGCACTGCTGAATTTCGCAAAATTCAACGAAATTTCCATCGAAGAAGCCATCCCCTATGCGACGATCAATCCCGCCCGTCTTGTCGGCGCGGACGATGAGGTCGGCTCGCTGGAGGTTGGCAAGCGGGCGGATTTCCTGCTGCTCGCAGAGGATAAGGCATCCATCCGCAGTGTCTATGTCTGCGGCTGTGAGGTCAGATAACAAGCAAAAACGATCACAAGGAGGATACACAAATGTGCAATTGCTCTGAATGCAGCGGCGAAGCTGCAAAGAAGAAATTTTATATCACGACTCCCATCTACTATCCCAGCGATAAGCTGCACATCGGTCACACCTACTGCACCGTAGCTACCGATGCCATGGCGCGCTACAAGAGAATGACCGGTCATGACGTGATTTTCCTGACCGGTACGGATGAGCACGGCCAGAAGATCGAGGATAAGGCCAAGGAAGCCGGTGTAACGCCCCAGCAGTTCGTGGATAATATTGTCACCGGCGAGCGCGGTGTGCAGGATCTCTGGCGGCTGATGAACATCAGTAACGACCGCTTTATCCGCACCACCGACGATTATCATGTGGAATCCATTCAGAAGATCTTCAAGAAGATGTACGAAAACGGCGACATCTACAAGGGAAGCTACAAGGGCAAATACTGCAAGCCATGTGAATCCTTCTGGACGGAGAGCCAGCTGGTTGAGGGCAAGTGCCCCGACTGCGGCCGCGAGGTCATGGACGCAGAGGAGGAGGCTTACTTCTTTAAGCTGTCCAAATATGCAGACCGGATTCAGGATCTTCTCGAAAATACCGACTTCCTCGAGCCGCGCTCCCGCGTCAACGAGATGGTCAACAACTTCATCAAGCCCGGCCTTGAGGATCTGTGCGTATCCCGCACCTCCTTCACATGGGGCGTTCCGGTGGACTTCGACCCCGGCCATGTGGTATATGTTTGGGTGGACGCGCTGTTCAACTACACCACCGCGCTTGGCTTCATGAACGGCAAATACGATGACTACAAGGATTACTGGCCGGCTGACGTGCATTTTGTCGGCAAGGAGATCGTCCGCTTCCACTCCATCATCTGGCCCGCAATGCTCATGAGCATGGATATGCCGCTGCCGAAGAAGGTGTTCGGTCACGGCTGGCTGCTGCTGGACGGCGGCAAGATGTCGAAGTCCAAGGGCAATGTGGTTGACCCGTATGTGCTGGCGGAAAAGTTCGGCGTGGATGCACTCCGTTTCTTCCTCCTGCGCACCTTCCCCTTCGGCTCGGACGGCAACTTCTCCAACGAAGCACTCATCGGCACCATTAATGTGGATCTTGCCAACGCGCTGGGCAATCTGCTCTCCCGCACCGTATCCATGGTGGAGAAATATTTCGGCGGCACACTGTCTGCGGCTCAGGCGGAGGATGCGGCGCTTGACGGCGAGCTTACTTCGATGATCGGCGGACTGCGTGCGCTGTATGAGGAGCAGATGGAAAAGTATGCGTTCCAGAATGCTCTTGCCGAGATTTTCAAGGTGATCAGCCGCGCAAACAAGTATATTGACGAAACGACTCCGTGGGTGCTGGCAAAGGATATGGATGCGAACGGCCCGCGTCTTGCGCGCGTCATGTATAATCTGCTGGAAGCACTCCGTGTTTCCGCGATCCTGCTGACTCCCTTCATGCCCGATTCCGCGGCGAAGATCCTCGGTCAGATCGGCGCGTGTGAGTGCTGCTCCACATGGGAAGCTGCCGCTGAATACGGCAAACTGAAGGCTGACGTGACCGTTGTACGCGGCGAGAATCTGTTCCCGCGTGTGGATGAAGCCGCAATGCTGGCTGAGCTTGAGGCTCTGCGTGAAGCTGCTGCAAAGGCTGCCGCACCGGTTGAAAAGCCGGAGGGCTGTGCCATCATCGGCATAGAGGATTTCATGAAGGTGGAGCTTCGTACCGCCAAGGTTCTCTCCTGCGAGCCGGTGAAGAAGGCGAAGAAGCTGCTCTGCCTGCAGATCGATCTGGGCTATGAGAAGCGTCAGGTGGTATCCGGCATCGCCAAGTGGTACAAGCCGAAGGATCTCGTCGGCAAGAAGCTGATCGTCGTGGCAAACCTCGCCCCTGCCAAGCTGTGCGGCGTGGAGAGTCAGGGCATGATTCTCGCGTCCGGCGAGGAGGAAGTCCGCGTGGTATTCCTCGATCCCGAAACGCCTCTCGGAGAGCGAGTCAGATAAAATTATTGCCGGGGAAGGGACTCCTAAAAGTTCCTCCCCCGGCTGCGCCTTTATTCCAAATACATTGCCGTGGATTTTTCGATCAGCGACAGCACGGATTTTTCGTGCGTCGCATAAATTGTGGTGAAGCTAAGCGAGGTGTCGTGTACCATGTCGTAACCGGGATTCGCAAGCTTGCCGCCGAACTGACTGTGGTTATAATATCCGAGGTCAAAGGTGCGTCCCTCGCTGATATAATCGAGCATCTCTGCCGATGTGTCATCGCGCAGGAACTTGCTCTGCAGAGAAATATCGTAGTACGCGGGGATGATGTACTTCTGACCGTAGAAGGCCATTGCTTCCAGAACCGCACCGGTGCGTGCCGGATCGGCGTTTGTTACCGGAATGATGGCAAGCGAGCTGCCTGCATCCACGAAGGAGTAATACTTGTCCTTGCTCTCATCCGACTTCGGCCACGGGATCAGACCGAACTCTACATCCGACTGGCGGAACTTATCCTGCGAAAGCACCTTGATGTTGATGTCCACAAATGCGAAGCGACCCTCACAGAATGCGTTCTGATGGTCTGCGCCTCCCAGCTGATTCCATCCGCAGTCGGACAGCAGGAGCGTCATGAACTTATCGAAAATGTCCACTGTCTGCTCGCTGTAAAGCGTCAGCTCCGGAATTCCATCGCTGTTCAGTGTAATAATCCGGCCGCCGGTGGAATAAAGCGCGTTGATGGGGCCGCACCAGTGGTTGGTGCCGTACCCGTACAGGTCGTTTTCAATATCAAGCTCACCGTCTCCGTTGAGATCGCTTGAAAACTTCTGTGCCATTTCCGAGAACACATCGAAGGTCCACTTGCCCTCGCGGACGAGGTCGTACGGATATTCGGCAGTGTAGTCATCGAACAGCCCTTTGTTGAAGACCATGCCTACCGAGGATCCCAGCGATGCATGGGAAAGATCGCCGTACATCGCGTACAGTTTGCCGCCCACAGCAAAATTCTCCACCATATCCTGAATCCACCAGCTCTTTGTCAGGTCGATATTCGGAATGTCAAACCAGTTGAGGCAGACATTGTTCTGTGCATAGACGAATGCTGCGCGTGCTGCAGGGAAAATCACGTCATACACATCGTCGTTCGCCAAAAGCGAGGACAGCGCGTCTGTTTCATAGTCCTTTGATGACAGCTGGAAATCAAAGTCAATGTTCAGCAGCTCCTCTACGGTCTGATTGCGGCGAAAAACTGCGTCATTGAGAGTTTCGCCGTTTTCTTCCTCGGCAATGACCTCCTTCGTACGGAGATCCGGCCGCGTCAGAACAGTAAATTGGTAGCCGCCGTAGTTCATTCCGTCGGGCAGCCCCAGCTTTTCGGCAGGCTCGGTTTCGGAAGTTTCAACGGCATCGGTGGCAGCGGACGTGCTGTCGCCGGCAGATGAATTGCCGCCGCAGGATGCAAAGCCGGCAGCAATGGACAGGGTCAGAAGTAAAATCAGCGCATTTCTGTTCATGGAATATTCCTCCGTTTTTATCAGGATATCTATATTGGATGCAACTATTATAACATATCTCTGCAGGGGAATTCTACTGATATTTTACGTTTATACGCAATTATTACAGATTTTTTGTGCTTATGAGAAAAGTATATCATCGCCACAGTATCGTCATTCCCGACGACCTCTCAAAACCATATTTTCACTGTCTGAACAAGGATTTTTTCTTCAATAACATGGATATCCCGAACGGAACCTCGATGCCGTACTTTCACTATCACGAGATCTGGGAGATCAACCTCTACCAAAAGGGGACCAAGCACGCCATTATTGGGGATACGCTGTATGAATTGGAGCCGTGGGATATCCTGATCATTCCGCCGGAAGCTGTTCACCGCACCTTTTCTCCGACGAATGAGCCTCAGCAGCGCATCATCATGTATGTAAGCGAGAACTATTTCGCCCGATATGCAGACGTGATAGAAGCGCGTCCCCTTTTTGATCATCTTCGCCGGCCGCATCTGCGGATTCCCGCCGACCTGCGCCTTCCCTTTGTTGCGCTGCTCGATCGGATTACCTCTATGGATGTGAACGAGCTGGACGATCCGGTGAAAAACGCCGTCATGCAGGGCTGTATGTTTGAATTTCTGGTCATGCTCGGCAGCTTCCGCGAGGCCGGCAAAGCCTATTCAAACAACAAAACCGTAGCGGCGGCCATACACTTCGCGGACGGGAACTTCACCTCTCCCATTACGCTGGCGGATGCGGCACAGCACGTCTTTGTTTCGCCTTCCTATCTGTCAGGCCTGTTCAAAGTATGTACCGGGATGAAGTTTTCCGCTTATGTGCAGGAATTGCGCATTCAGCGCGCCATTGCTCTTCTGACGCAAACGAATGACAGCATCTCAGCCGTTGCCGCCGCCTGCGGCTACGCAAGCCCCAACTATTTTAAGGATGCTTTTCGCCGTGTAACCGGTATGTCACCTACCGAATTCCGCCGCCGATCTGCACGGATTTACGAGGAAGCACTTTTTGAAGAGTATTGATCGGTCATTCACCGATACGATTCGGAGGTATCTTTATGTCAGCATTTTTCTATGAACCGACCATTTCCGTGCCGCTCTTTGATACGCACGCCCATTACACCGATGACCGCTTCGACTGTGAGATTGACGGCGGCAAGGATACAGTCCTTGCCGCTCTCCTTTCGCAGAATGTGCGGCACATCGTCTGCGCCGGTACGAGCATCGCATCAAACGATGAATGCATCGCGCTGGCGGAAAAATATCCGGAAATCTATGCCACCGCCGGCATCCATCCCGGCGAGGTGACGGATATCTCGGACATTGCGGACACCATGGATGCCATGCGCCGTCAGCTGGCCCATCCGAAGGTGCGTGCGCTGGGTGAGATCGGCCTTGATTATCACTATGATGACGGTGCGCCGCGGGAGGTTCAGCACGCATGGCTGCGCGCTCAGCTTGAGCTGGCGCGTGAGGTGGGGCTGGCGGTGGTCATCCATGACAGAGAAGCGCATGGGGACATCATGGATATTCTCCGGGAATATCCGGATGTGACCGGCGAATTTCACAGCTTTTCCGCAAGCGCTGAGATCGCCCGCCAGCTGGTCAATCGCGGCTGGTACATCTCATTCTCCGGCGTGATCACGTTCAAAAATGCGGCCAGACTTGCGGAGATCGTGCCGACAGTGCCGTTGGATCGGATCATGATCGAGACGGATGCGCCTTATCTTGCCCCCGTGCCCTATCGCGGGAAGATGAATCACTCCGGCCTGATGGAATACACCGCCGCCCGTGCTGCCGAGCTGTACGGCATTACGGTGGAGGAATTCTGTGCGCGGGCTTATGAGAATTCCCTGCGTTTTTTCGGAATTGAGGAATAAGGAAGGTGCTGCACATTTTTGTGCAGCACCTTGATGCTTTTATGCGCGATATTTTTCAAATGCCTTGTAAAATGCCAGAATTCGGTCCATTTTTCCGCTGCTCCATGCGTATTTGCCGAATTGGGTGCGGATTATTTCAACTTCGGCCCCGACAGCGGTATCCGCCCATGCTTCGATCTCCGCATCCGTCATCTCGGTGATGCGGAATGCGTACAGCAGCCAGTCGAAGGGGACATCCGTATTCTCGCGGACATTTTCTATGGTCAGCGCATCCGATACGGAGGGCTGATAGTGGGTGATGCCGAGCTCCTTCAGACAGCGCAGCTGGGCGGGATGGGCATTCTCATAGTGAAGGAAGCGGGTCTGTGCGGTGGACAGCTCCTCGTAATACTGCTTCCAATAGGGCACGACGAATTCCGGCCACATATCCGGCGGCACAAGGCTGGCAAAATCGTCGAACAGCTTTGCCGTGAACGGTGTGACTTCCGGGAATCCGTTGGTGCGGTTCTGGAATTTTTTGAAATTGATGATGCTTTCATTGAGCAGGGACAGGAATCGGTGTGCCAGCTCTGGGTCATCGTAGAGATCGCAGAAGAAATCCGATCCGCGCAGAAGCACGGCCGATGTGATGACGCCCTGCACGTTGAATCCGGTGAGCGGTGCGACATGGATGCCGGGGAATGCTTCACCAATGGCAGTGTTCAGTTCGATGTAATGGCGGCAGGTGGGATTGTCGCCAAAATCGATGGTTCTTCGCTCCTCTAAAAATGCGATGGCATCCTCGATGCTGTCCACATACGGCTGGACATTCGGCTCGGCATCCTCCGGCTGACGAAGCGGCAGACCGAGGCTGACCAGATGGCCATAGGCAAGCGGCGGCGCGGACGGCGTATTCGGCTGTAATAGGTCGCCGAAATAATCCGTGATCTGACGATTGGCTTCCTTCCATGCGTGGATGCATTTTTCCGTGTCGCGGTAAAATTCACCCTCGGTGATGCCGCCGAGATAGGGGATGACATCGTGATCGATCTCAACAGTGGGGAAAAACTGTGTTCCCCGATAACGGTATTCGGGCATATTTTGACCTCTTTTCGTGATTTACGGCTGCCAGAAGCGTTCCACGCACTCCTTGGCGATGCGCACATACTGTCTGCCACGCTCCGGATCGCCGTGGAGCGTCAGCACCTCGCGCTGAGCCATCTCAAAGAGACAGCCGCTGGCGGATGTGCAGACCATTTTGAAATATTCCCGCAGCGCGTCTTCATCCAGCGGGCCGGGCGCGGTGACAAATTCCGCGCGGGGCTTGGAATAATAGACAACATTGCTTCCTCTGAGATATTCGCCCACCAGCGGCTCATTGTTGAAGGGCGAAACGGACAGCTTGCGCAGGTTTTTCCATTTGGAGAGATAGTCCGGCCAGATGGCATCCACGCGCTCACAGCAGCCGTAGGAGAGCAGGCCGTACCGCTTCGCCAGCCTGTCCTGATAGGGGAATACGAATTCGCCGAAAACCTCGGGGGAAACGGCGGTCGTCTCCTGTGACTCAAGAAAGCCCCAGCAGTCGGTGGTTTTGGTGACGGAATCGGCGGGAAGCTCGTGATTGAACGAGAAGCTTTCCTGCGGCAGCGGTGTAAGCTCCGCGGTGGGAAGGAGCAGCTTTTCCCGCTCCAGAAAATCGTAATAATTCTCGTAAACCGTGGTGGCCATGTCCATAACTTTATGCAGAATCTCCGGGCAGTCGTACATGGCGAGATAATAATTCTCCATGCCCATCAGATGGACGAGGGGATTTGTGATGGCACCGGTGAGCGCGGGCATGACGATGCGTGCAGGGAGAATATCGCCGAAGATCTCATTGATGAAATCGCAGTATTTCTGCGTGCCCTCCGGATCTCCGTTGAAATGACCGCCTTTCAGCTTTTCCCATTCTTCCTCAAGATCCTCGATGACCGGATCGATATGATAACCGGTTGTCCTGACACCCTCCACCCGGCTTCTCTTCGGTGATATGCCGAAGGGAGCGACGCCGGTTCGCAGACGGACATCAAAGGTGGGGGAAAGGGGGGTATCATCGCCGAACAGCTCCCGTCCGACAAGGTAGGAGAGCAGCTGAGCTTCCACGGCTCTGGCGGCATCGCCGGTACAGCGGAGACGGGGCGTGATGACCTCGTGGGTGAAATTGCTGAACAGCAGGCGCACGGTGGGGAATTCCCGACGGCCTTCCGCCAGCGCGTGCCATTTGCGGAGAATGGCTTCATTCTCCGGACTGTTTGCATAGGTATTGTATCGCTGTGCGATCTCGCGAAGAATCTCTCTGTCGTGTTGTGTGATCTGTTCCATAAGTTTTCCTACAAATCCTGATGATTCATAATGCCCGGCACGGCATCTGCACGCTTTTCGTATGCTTCACAGCCGGCTTTATACATACCGACGAATTTTTTGCCGTTTCTCAGCATGGCGGCATAGATGATCTCCATATTGTTGAGATGCGGCTGAGACATATTGATGCCGTACAGCTTTTTTGCAGTGGTAAGTCTGTCGATGTAATGATCGCCGCGACCGCAGAAATGCACGCATCCGCCGTCATAATAGTCCAGCAGCTCGTTGTCGTATGGGAACGCGAATTCATCATACAGCTCCGGCGAAAGATTCACGGCGCTGTCATTGCGGATGAGGATCTTTCCGGGATGCATCCAGTTGAAGTGGACGTTCATTTTCTGATACGGGATCATGGCGAACCATTTGTCGAGGAAGCTTTTGTAGGTATCGGTGATCAGCCGGATGGCATCATGAACAAATTCCGGCTCGTCGTACATGGCGTAGAACATCTCCGATCCCCAGAGAAGCTCGGCAATGTCAAGGGGGCCTTGGGTGTCGGGATGGTAGATCTGCACGTATTTCTGAATCTTCGGGTAATCCCGGAAGACTTCCGCGAACAATTCACCCATCTCGAATACTTTTTTGCCGAAGCCGTTCAGTAAATCGGGCATTCCCGCCTCCACGATGCGGTGCATCGCGTCCGTATCGTTCAGCGATTTTGTGGTGGGAAGCATATTTTTTTCGCGGTCCATCATGAAGATTTCCGCGCCGAACAGGGATGTCATAATGCCTGTGCCGTAGCTTGCACGAACGCCGAGGGCGGCAGTTTCCGATGCCAGCCGATCGCTCACCGTGGCAAGCTCCCTGTCGAGCATCAGCTCATAATCGTCGATGGCATCGTTCATGAGGATGCGGCGCGGCTCAACACCGGCTGTGACAATCTTTTTACGCTTTGCGCGGAAGATAATATCCTTGCAGTTTCCTGACCAGAAATCTTCCCATTGCCGGAGAAAATCCTCCTCAATCCCGGGATCGATGCGGTTTTCAATGTCTGCAAGCAGGGATAAAGTGTAGTCTGACAGTTTCATATGCGTATCCTTTCACAGTTCAGCGGGATTGGGTGTAAAATTCGCGCACAGCGTCGAAAAATGCGCGGATGTTGTCCCAGTTGGCGGCGGGGGGGATGTCACAGCCGGAGGAAATGACGAAATTCGGGAAGGAGCAGCATTCGCCCAGGATGCGCAGAGTCTCGGCGCGGACGGATTCGGGCGTGCCGTTCTTTAACTGTCCGGCTGGGTCGAGATTGCCCATGACCACCGTGTCGGCGGGGAATTTTTCCAGCATTTCCCGCATACTGACGGCGTTTCCGAAGTGATAAGCCGCCGCGCCGGTGCGGAGAATGGAATCGGTCATCAGCGGTGTATTGCCGCCGCAGTTGTGGTAGATGACGATAAATCCGTCATCCTGCACCGCTTCGACGATCTCACGCACATAGGGCTCGGAAAATTCTTCGGCAAGGGTGGGGGAGAGTAAACCGGTCAGCGGCTCGGCCATGACAACGCCTGCCGCGCCCGCTTTTTTATATTCGAGAATGTATGCGGTCAGGAATTCTGCCGCTTTTCTCATCACGGTATGCACCATATCCGGCTCATCGTAGCAGTTCACCATGATTTCGCTCACATCCATCAGCCGTCCGGCCAGCGAAAACGGGCCGATGACACCGGCGAATACCGGCCGGTCGGTGATCGCGGCGCAGGCTTTGCGGATGGCGTCCACATACTTGGGGCAGCGTCCCGCACTGACCGGCGGAACGGCGAGGGCATCCGCTTCCTCCTCGGTAGTGACCAGCGCGCCGAGAACGGTGGGAACCTCGTCCTCCGTGAAGCGCACATTGGCACCGAAGGCTTCCGCTTCCACAGAGAGATCCATCATGCTGACGGATGCCAGCGTGTCACAGCTGTCGGCGATCATTTTCATGCCGCGCGCCTGAAGCTCGCTGTCGGCGGTCAGCTCGCCCACGGTAACGCCCAGCAGCTGTACGCAGGGGAACGAGAGAATGGGTATCGCTTTTTTCGTTTCGGCTGTCATCAGTCCGGCCAGCCATTGTTTCATGTTCATAATCATACCTCACTTATATTACGCCGCTGCAGATTTTTGCGGCAATCTCCGCACAGCTGGCGGCATCTGCTGTGTAATAATCCGCGCCGATCCCATCGCAGAAGCTCTGGGAAATAGGCGCGCCGCCTATAAGTATCTTCACCCGTTCCCGGATTCCCGCGCTGACCGCCTTGTCCACCACAGCCTTCATTTCGCTCATGGTGGTGGTCAGCAGTGCGGAGCAGCAGATGATGTCAGCGCAATGCTCGATGGCTTTTTCAATGAAAACCTCCGGCGGCACATTTACGCCAAGATCGATGACGGTCAGTCCCTTGCCCTCCAGCATCATCCGGACGATATTTTTGCCAATATCGTGCAGGTCGCCTCTGACCGTTCCGATGACGGCGATGCCGCGGACGCTTCCGCCTGCATTCAGATGGGGGCGGAGAAGCTCCACGCCCACGTTCATGGCACGGGCGGCGATCAGCACCTCCGGTACGAACACCTCGTTTTTCTTGAACTTTTCGCCGATGACGGTCATGCCGCCAAGCAGTCCGTCATCTAAGATCTGCTCGGGCGGAATGCCATCCGCCAGTGCCTGTTCGACCAGCGCTTTTACCTTTGGCACACGGCCCTTCTGCAGAAATTCGCTGATTTCCTGTAAAATTCCCATGGTTTTCTCCTTTGTCAAGGCTCGGACGGATTCTGCGCTTCCCGGAATTTTCCGGGGGAAACGCCATACAGAAGCTTGAACTGCTTGGTGAAGTAGCTCTGATCCTCAAAGCCGGTCATACCGGCGATGGTAACGATGGGCAGATCCGTTTCCCGCAGCAGCTGGCGGCTTCGCTCTACCCGCACCTTGTTGATGAACGCCGAGACGCTCATGCCCATTTTTTCATTGAAGATCCGGCTGATGTGGTATTTGCTTATGAATACCTGCTCCGCAATATCATCCAGCGTGATCTTGTTTGCGTAATTTTCCTTGATATAATGGATGATCTTGTGAAGCGTATCCTGATGCTTGACGTCGCCAAGCTCGAATACATAGCTGACGAGGCGGTTGAGAACGCTTCCCAGCCACAGACTCAGCTTTTCCAGCGAGTCGAACTGCTCAAGCTCGTCCCGGTATCCGCCGGTCAGGTCAAAGATCAGCGCGGAATCTGCACCGCCTTCGATGGCGGCATGGGCGAACAGCACTAAGAGATCGGCGGCGCGGGCTTTGATGACCGCAAGCTCGCCGTTGGTCTGGAAGAAAATATCCCCCAGCAGTCGGTTCAGGTACTCTCGTGCCGCCGCGCTGTCACCGTTCACGATGGCCGTCTGAAGCTCCCGCTCAAGCTCGATGGGATACCCCTCCGGCAGATGCTCCAGCTCGCTGTAGACCGTATTCATGAAGTGCGCGGTGCTTTCTCCGGTGTTTTCCAGCTTGTCCGAGGTGAAAACGGCGGATACGATCTCCGCCATATCGTTCACCTGCGCGGTGCTCAGATTGGGAAGTCCGTGGGTCTCGGGAAAATCCTCCGGCTCGCCCATCAGGATCGGGCCTGCGATCACGCCGCCGCTGACCATTCCGAAATCCTCCATAATGGGGACGGCGATGAAGATGTAATCCATCCGGCAGTAATAGATGTATTTCCGATCCCATCTGGCGGATTCATAACAACCGTAGAGGTGGGTGGTCTTGTAGTCGCAGGGATGGGGACAACGGCTGCAGAAGGTTTCGGAAAAGTCCGAAAATTCCCGCAGGCTCACATCGAACACATGAAAATCAAGCTCTAACAGGGACGAAAAGTGCCTGATGTATTTTTGCAGTATTGCATTTTCCGGCATACACTCACCCTTTCCTCTTTTATTTTACCGTTTTATTCCGGGAAAAGATAGAAAAATCTTGCGTTGTTTTGGTAATTTATTAGCTATTACTATTTTACCACCGATTCCGGCAGAATGCAAGATGATACGGCGATATTATTTATGACGCCGTGCCGAAAAAATAATTTGATGAATATCAAAATAGATCTTGACAAAAGACGGCTTGTGGTGTATAATAGGTATGTTAACTGATTTGACGAACATCAAAATAAATATTGGGAGGTATTGCTATGAACGGAGCACAGGCGATGCGTGAGCTGTATGCAATCGCGCATGAATATTCGCAGCGGTATGATGCGGATGCGGCAAAGCTGCCGAAGGAGGCGCGGATGGAGAAAAAAGCGCTGACCATTGAACGGAATATTGCGGAAAACTGCGCAGGATTCCCGCGGATGGAATACAGCGGCCATATCTATGATACCAGAGAGCGCATGATTTTTTGTCAGAATCATTATTTTGACGCTTACCGCAAGCCCTTTGAGACGCTTGACGGCGATGACCGCGAGACGTTTCTTATCTGGGCGCATGCGATGACGATGGTGCAGCGCTGTTTTTATGATAAGCACAGGGAGACACTTGCGGCGGCGGAAGCATCCGGCGATGTGGAAGGTGTCTTTGAAAGCCGGCTTATCTGCGGCGTCGTGGGGCAGATCCTCGATGATTGGCGCACATGGTGGAAGCGTCACGGCTGTATGGACTGTGAGGTGTGAGCATGAATTTACAGGAAACTGCCGCACTGTTCAAATGTCTCGGCGATGAGTCCCGTCTGCGCATTCTTACCATGCTGCGGCAGTCGGACAGCTATGTGGAGCTGCTGGCCAGCCGGCTTGGACTTACGCCCGGGACGGTCAGCCATCATTTAAAAAAGCTCGAAGCCTGCGGGCTGGTGAATTGCTCGCGCTCGCAGTTTTACATGATTTATTCGCTGAATACCGATACCGCGGCGGCCATTCTTCCGCTTTTGCCGGAACCTTGCAGCAGTCTTGCCGACGATGAGCGATACCGTCAGCAGGTGATCGCGTCCTTCATCAAAAACGGCCGGCTCGTGACGATTCCGTCACAGCTGAAAAAACGGGAGATCGTGTACCGGCATATGCTGGAGGAGATCGCGGTCGGGCAGACGGTGACAGAGGAGGAAATCAGTGAGCGAATCCGAGAATGGCACGATGATTACTGCACCATCCGCCGGGATTTTATCTCCCTCGGGCTTATGACGCGGGATAAGGAGATCTATACGCGCGTGCGGTAGGAAAAATATTCGGGAGCTGTATCTGTGCGGCCGCGCAGATACAGCTCCCAGAACATATACACGCAAAAGAGATAGAGGGACAGATTGCCGCCGCAGATGAGCAGCAGGCTGACTGCGGCGAGCCAGAGAAAAAACAGGGCCACAGCCTGAATCGCCGCGAAGATCGTCCTGCCGCCAGCCGGTGCGAGACGGTGCAGGAGCGCGGTGAGGATACAGCCGCCGTCGAGAGAGCCGATGGGGAGCAGATTGAGGATGGCCAGCGCGAATGAGCTTGCGGCGAAGAATTGCGTTGCCTGTCCCGCATCCGGCATGAGGCTCACAAGGATGGCGCACAGCAGATTCGCACCCGCACCGGCTGAATAGACGGCGACGGCGGCAAGTGTGCTGAGCGTGTGGGGCTGTGTACGGATCTCCGCGCCGAACAGGGTGATCTCGATCTCGCGGATGGGCACATGAAAAAGGCGCATGACGATCAGATGCCCCGCTTCATGGCAGAGCGCGGCGGCAAAGGGCATCAGTGCAAGAAGACTCCGGTCGAGCAGGATCAGAAGCCCGGCGAGGATGACTGTCGGCGTGCGGAACCGGATGCGTGGCTTCAAGAGAGGGGCCGCGTGATGATGGGGGCGAGGATCTCGTAATCGCGGGGCGGTGCGGACGGGGATGCGGCGGCGAAAACGCTGTCCTCCGTCGTGAGATTTGCCATTGCCGCATCGCTGATGAGGGAGTCCTTGGCTGTGATGTCGGTAAGCTCGGATAGGGAAACCGCAAGCTCACCGCTGCCTACCGTGCGCAGATTGTAGGCGAGAATTGCGCCGGACAGGGTGAACAGTGCCACCGCCAGCATCACCGTATCGAATTTCCTGCGTTTGTATCTCATAATCAAACCTCCTGTCTGGGATTCAGTTCAATATATGAGCAATCAGGAAGGAATATTAGCGATACCGGTTGACAAATCGGCAAAAAGATGGTATAATTTTCTACATCGCGTAAATTTCAGGAGATTTCTATGAGTACTGCAAAGGTGCGCACACCGCTGTTTGTGCGCGATAAAAATTTCTATCGGGTCGTGTTCGGACTGGCACTGCCCATGACGCTGCAGAATGTGATGCAGCTGCTTCTCAATATGATGGATACCGTCATGCTGGGGCGGCTGGACGATCGCTCGGAGGCGGTCATTTCGGCGGCGAATCTGGCGAATCAGCCCTATTTTGTCTATTCGCTTTTCCTCTTTGGCATGGTATCGGGCGCATCGGTGCTCATCGCTCAGTATTGGGGCAAGAGTGACACCGACACCATCAATGCCATCGCCGGCATCGCCATGATCGCCGCGCTCAGCGTAGGCGGCATTTTTACGGCTGTCTGCTATCTTTTCACGCCGCAGGTCATGGGACTGTTCACGCCAAGCGAGGAGGTCATAACGCTTGGTGTGGTGTATCTTCGCTGGGTGCTGGCATCCTATGTCATCGCATCCATGACCACGCTGCTGAACGGGGTTCTGCGCTCCACAGAGCAGGTGACGGTGGCACTCGTCACCAACACCACAGCCATTGTGATGAATATCGTTCTCAACTATATCCTGATCTTCGGCAAATTCGGTGCGCCGGCACTGGGCATCGAGGGCGCGGCCATTGCCACGCTCATCTCCCGCATCGCGGAGCTGCTCATGGTGCTGTTCTATGTGATTTTCATCGAAAAGCGGGTGAAGCTGCGTATTCCGAAGATGATGCGGATCAAAAAACAGCTGGTGCGGGATTTCATCCGCTACAGCCTGCCGGTCATCTGCAACGAAACCATGTGGGGGCTTGGCATCACGCTTCATTCGGTGGTCATCGGCAATCTGGGAGATGCGCCCTATGCCGCTTATTCGGTGGCGAATATCATCGAGCGCATCGGACTGCTGGCCGCTATCGGCTTTGCCAACGCCACGCTTATCGTTATCGGCAAGGAGATCGGCGCGGGCCGTTCGGAGAATGCCTACCCTTACGCAAAAACCATGCTGGCACTGTCGGTGATCCTCGGTATCATCATGTGCGGCGTGGTGCTGGTCATCCGCTATCCGGCGGTGAATCTGTTCAACGTGGCCGATGATACCAAAGCGTCGGCACTCAACATCATCACGGTGATGATGGCGGTCATCCTTGCAAAAAGCTTCAACACAACGGCGATCGTCGGCGTAATACGCGGCGGCGGTGACACCGTGACGGCCATGCTGTTCGATTTCGTCCCCATGTGGGCATTTGCCATTCCCTTCGGCGCAGTCATGGCGCACATCGTCGGTCTGCCGGTCTGGTGGGTCTACGCCTGCCTGATGAGCGACGAGGTGCTGAAGGTGCCCTTCCTGCTCCTCCGCATCCGGAGTAAAAAATGGATCCGCAATGTGACGCGATAACAAAAACTTCGCACCTGATTGGGTGCGAAGTTTTTTGTTATTTTGTGAAAAATCCGCTGAGACTGCCTGCGACCGCGCTGATGGGCATGGACTGCAGGACGATTTTGCCCGGGCCGCGGATGACCGTGTTGAAGATGCCTTCGCCGCCGAACAGTGCGTTTTTGATGCCGGGAACGGTGACGATCTCCATGGAGCAGGTGGCAGACATGGCCGCCAGATAGCCCGTATCGACGATCATGGACTGACCGTCCGCCAGCTCATATTCGCAGGCGTGACCATCGATCTCGATGAACGCCATGCCGTCGCCGGACAGCTTCTGCAGAATGAAGCCCTCGCCGCCGAAAAAGCCTGCGCCAAGCTTCTTTTGCAGATGCACGGACAGCTCAACACTATCCTCCGCCGCGAGAAAGCCGCTTTTCTGAACGATCAGCGGATTGTCGGGCGTGATGCGGACAGCGCGGATGGAACCGGGGAAGCTTGCCGCAAATGCGATCTCTCCGGTGCCGCCCATGGATGTGTAGCGGTTCTGGAACAGTGCTTCGCCGGCGAACATTCTGCCGAGGGCCTTTGAGACACCGCCGGCTGTGGTCTCCATTTTCATGTTGGGGGTCATCCAGCTCATGCTGCCGCGTTCGGTGATGAGCGTCTCGCCCGGCTCAACTCTGCAGATGAGCACGGGGAGGGAATCTCCCACGATTTTGTACTGCATACCGGATTAATAGCGGAAGAACTTGATGCCGCCGACCAGCGGAACTTCCTTGGCCTTACCGGTCAGAGCGTTGACAAAGCCCATGATGGTGAATACCAGCATCACGATGGAAGCGATACCGAATACGATCCAGCCGAGGATCGGGATGATGTTGACCAGTGCGAGCAGCATCATGCAGACGTTGAGTGCGAGACCCTGATTTGCGTGGAAGCGTGCATACTTGGAGTTGGGAGCTGCCACGAAAACGAGGAGAATGTAGAACAGGTTGAGATAAGCAAGAGCCGCGATCAGCTTGTGCTCCTGGATATCAGAGGCGTCGAACTGTGCAGTCTTGTCAGAAGGGCTGACATAGGTCTGCTGAGGCTGCTGATACTGGGGAGCCTGGTACTGAGGCTGAGGCTGCTGGAACTGCTGGAACTGGGGCTGCTGCTGAGGCTGGGGCTGCTGGAACTGCTGGAACTGAGGCTGCGGCTGCTGAGGCTTGGGAGCTTCGATTTTCTGGCCGCAGGTGGTGCAGAACTTTGCGTCATCCGCCAGCTGAGCTTTACAATTGGGACAAAGAATCATTTGATGATACCTCCAGAAAAATATTTTCGATTTATTATACCATATGATTCACAATCTGTCAATATGAATGGGGGAAATTCGACAAAAAAACAGGGAACAGCCGAAGCTGTTCCCTGATGAAACACTTGTATGAACTTATGCAAGCTCTGCGAAGTACTTGATGGTGCGAACCATCTGGCTGGTGTAGGAGTTCTCGTTGTCGTACCAGGAAACGACCTGAACCTGGAAGGTATCGTCGTCGATCTTGGTAACCATGGTCTGGGTTGCATCGAACAGAGAACCGTAACGCATACCGATAACGTCGGAGGATACGATCTCCTCGGTGTTGTAACCGAAGGACTCGGAGGAAGCAGCCTTCATAGCAGCGTTGATGCCCTCAACGGTAACGTCGGAGCCCTTAACAACTGCAACGAGGATGGTGGTGGAACCGGTGCAGGTAGGAACGCGCTGAGCGGAGCCGATGAGCTTGCCGTTCAGCTCGGGGATTACGAGACCGATAGCCTTTGCAGCGCCGGTGGAGTTGGGAACGATGTTCTGAGCACCTGCGCGAGCGCGGCGGAGGTCACCCTTTCTGTGGGGACCGTCAAGGATCATCTGGTCGCCGGTGTATGCATGAACGGTGGTCATGATACCGGAGAGGATGGGAGCGTAGTCGTTGAGAGCCTTAGCCATGGGAGCGAGGCAGTTGGTGGTGCAGGAAGCTGCAGAGATGATCTGATCCTCAGCGGTGAGGGTCTTTTCGTTTACGGAGTAAACGATGGTCTTCAGATCCTTACCTGCGGGAGCGGAGATAACAACCTTCTTTGCGCCTGCATCGATGTGAGCCTGAGACTTTTCCTTAGAGGTGTAGAAGCCGGTGCACTCGAGAACAACGTCAACGTCGAGAGCAGCCCAAGGGCAGTCAGCAGCGTTCTTCTCAGCGTAGATCTTGATGGTCTTGCCGTCAACAGTGATGCTGTCCTCGCCAGCCTCAACGGTGTGACCGTCGTAGCGACCCTGAGCGGTATCGTACTTGAGCAGGTGAGCGAGCATTGCGGGGCTGGTCAGGTCGTTGATAGCAACGATCTCATAACCCTCTGCGCCGAACATCTGACGGAAAGCCAGACGACCGATACGACCGAAGCCGTTAATAGCAACTTTAACAGACATGATAATTCCTCCAAAATATATATAAATTTTTTGACAATGATTGCGCGGATGCACTGCATCTGCGTTAAATATTTAACGCACGATCTTGTCCATCCTCTAATATTTTACCTCATTTTTGTCAAATATACAAGGGGTTTTTTGAAAATTTATAAAATTTGTAACAATGCATTTAAATTGTGCCTGAATTGAGTTGAAATTTATCGAAAGTTTCAATACGGCAAACTGTACAAAAATCACCGGAGCTTTTTGTACGGCATGATGAAGCGAAAAATGTTGACGCGGCGGCGGATTTCCTGTATAATGGAGAAAAACGGATGCGGGAGGATATGGGATGAAAACACGGGATCTTGCGATTCTTGAGGAGAACCGCCGAAGCTGGAATGCCATGGCGGACAGCTGGTTCGGCACGACAGCACTGCCGGTCTACGGCTGTCTTGCACCCACGGAGGATGAGCTGGCACTTTTTCCGCCGCTTGACGGTGCGCGGGTGCTGGAGCTTGGATGCGGAAGCGGACATTCGCTGGCGTGGTGCGCAAAGCATGGCGCATCCGAGCTGTGGGGCATCGATCTGTCAGCGCGTCAGCTGGAGAATGCAGAGCGGCATCTTGCCGGGCTTGGATATAAGGCAAAGCTTTTCTGCTGTCCCATGGAGGATGCGCCGCCGGAGATCCCCGCCGCACGGTTCGATGTGGTGTATGCCATCTATTCCATCGGCTGGGCGACCGATCTGACGGCGGTATTCGACCATGCCGCGCGGTGGCTGAAGCCGGGCGGTTCGCTGATCTTTTCATGGGATCATCCGCTGATGCACTGTCTGGAAACATCGGAGGGCGAGCTGATTTTCTCCGGGAATTACACCCGCGATGAGACCTTTTCCTATATCCAGCGCGGTCAGCCGGTGACGGTGCAGAACCGGCGGATGTCCACCTATATCAACGCACTGGCGGCGGCGGGATTTGCGGTGGAGCGGCTGATCGAGGAGAGCGATCCTGCGGTGTCCGCACGGACGGTGGAATTTTCGTCGGATTACTACAGCCCATGGCGTGCATCAAAGTTCCCCCTGTCTTTTATCATCAAGGCGCGGAAAATTTAAGTGCGGAAAATAACAAATCCGCCCGATACGGCGGGAATTTCCCTTGCATCGGAGGAAAAAGTGTGGTATAATCTTAAAAAACAATCGGAGGTCTGTTATGCAGAAATATGATGTTGCGGCCTATATCTGGCCGGCGTATACCGGAGATGAGCCGAGAAGCCGGATGTTCTGGCCGGAGGGAATGGGCGAATGGCAGTCGGTGAAAAATTCCCGCCCCAAGGCGAACGGCTATCACTGGAACCGCAAGCCGCTGTGGGGATATGTGAACGAGGCTGACCCTTACGTGATGGAGATGCAGATCAACTGTGCGGCGGATCACGGCGTCAACGTGTTCATCTACGACTGGTACTGGTATGACCGCCGCCCCTTCCTTGAGCAGTGCCTGAACAACGGCTATCTGAAGGCGCGGAACAATGACCGGGTGAGATTCTACCTCATGTGGGCCAATCACGATGCCAACCATCTGTGGAACAAGGAGATATCCGACACCTGCGGCAGTACCGTCATCTGGGAAGGATCACAGCCGAGAGCGGAATTTGAAACGATTGCGCGTCGCATCATCGACAACTATTTTTCCCATCCGTCCTACTACAAAATCGACGGCAAGCCGGTCTTCATGATCTACGATCTGGTGAATCTTGCGAAGGGGCTTGGCGGTGCGGATGAAGCGGCACGTGCGCTTGCATGGTTCCGCGAGGAGGCCGTTCGTGCAGGCTTCCCCGGCATTCATCTGCAGGCAGCCGCGTGGGGCATGAACGGTACGAATCTGTCCGGTGTGGATTCCAACGGCGGCATCTCAAAGGCGCAGTTTGAGGCGATGGGCTTTGACAGCATCACCCACTATCAGTTCGCGCATTTTACCAGCCTGAACCGCGATTACACGGACGTGCTTCCGGATGTGGCGAGACAGTATGAAGTCATCGAGAAAAACTACACCATCCCCTATTTCCCCCACACCTCTATCGGCTGGGACAACAATCCCCGCTATTACAATTTCATCGATCATGTGGCAAAAAACAATACGCCGGAGAATTTCGAGAAGGCCCTGCGGATGGCGAAGGACTATCTCGACCGGCATCCGGAGCAGCACCGGCTCGTGACCATAAACAGCTGGAACGAATGGACGGAGACGAGCTATCTTGAACCGGATAATATCAACGGCTACGGGTATCTTGAGGCGGTCAGACGGGTATTCGGAGACTGACGGAAAAAATTTCCGAAAACCCCTTGTAAACTGCCGGGAAGTATGCTATAATTATCATATTATGATTTTTAAAGGAAGCATAGTATGATATACAACAACATTCTCGAATTTATGGGGCATACGCCCCTGATCCGGCTGCAGCGGATGGCGGATCCCGACGGCGCAGAGATCCTCGTCAAGTTTGAGGGCCTCAATGTGGGCGGCTCCATCAAGACCCGCACGGCGTTCAATATGATCCGCGACGCGGAGGAAAAGGGTCTCATCGGCCCGGACACCATTATCGTTGAGCCGACCAGCGGCAATCAGGGCATCGGCCTTGCGCTGGTAGGTGCGGTGCGCGGTTATAAGACCAAGATCATCATGCCCGACTCGGTAAGCTCCGAGCGCAGACTGCTGGTGGAGCATTACGGTGCAGAGGTCATCCTTGTCCACGACGCGGGCAATATCGGCGCGTGCATCGAGGAATGCCTGAACATGGCACTCCGCATGAAAGCGGAAGACCCCAACGTATTCGTGCCCCAGCAGTTTGAAAATCCGGCGAATCCGGCGATCCAGCGTTCCCAGACTGCGGAAGAAATTCTCGCGGATGTGAACGGCCCCATCCACGGCTTCTGCTCGGGAATCGGCACGGGCGGCACCATCACCGGCATCGGCGAGGCGCTGCGGGCGAAGAATCCCGACATGACCATCTGGGCGGTCGAGCCGGAAAATGCAGCGATCCTGTCCGGCGGCTCCATCGGCACCCACGTGCAGATGGGCATCGGCGACGGTGTGATCCCGGTGATCCTTAATACGGAGATCTACGACGATATCTGTATTGTCAAGGATGACGAAGCGATCCGGGTGTCCAAGGATCTCGCCATGAAGGAAGGCATCATGTGCGGCATCAGCAGCGGCACCAATGTGGCCGCCGCCATGAAGCTGGCGAAGAAGCTGGGCCGCGGCAAAACGGTTGTGACCGTACTGCCCGATACGGCGGAGCGGTATTTCTCAACGCCGCTGTTTGAATAAGAATAAAACCAAAGGCTGTGCGCAATTTGCTGCGCACAGCCTTTTTATCTCAGATACCGCTTCCGTCCCGACGGATCTCACGGGGCGTTTTGCCGATGTACTTTTTGAGCAGCCGGCGCAGATAGCTGGGCGTGGAGCATCCCAGCAGTCCCGCGATGGCCTCCACGCTGAAATCTGTGGTTGTCAGCATATGCACTGCTTTGCGGCATCGGAGCATATTGCTGTATCCCACGGGAGTCTGGCCCATCTGCCGGCGGAATGCGGCGTAAAAGGCGGATTCGCTCATGTGGCAGAGCTTTGCCAGATACGGCACGGGGAGTGACTCTGTGAGCCGATCGGTGATTGCCAGAAGCGCGGGGGCGATGGAATGGGCCAGCGGATTTGCCGCATCTGCGGACAGGCGATTCCGTACCCGGTCGTACAGCGTGAAAAAGTCAGCGGCCGCGCGGTACGGATGCTCCGATGCATCCCGGTAGAGCGTATCAAACATGGCGCGCAGTTCCTCATCCGCCGGAAGTGTTTGTATGGGGAAGCGGACATTTTCCTCCTGCGTGCGGAAAATGAAGCCGACAGAATAGAGCACGCAGTCCTCGCCGTCGGGAAACCATTCGGAGCTGTACACGCATCCCTGCGGAATGAAGATCGTATCTCCGGCGGCCACATCGATCACGCGGTCATCGCAGTTCAGCCGTCCGCTTCCCTGCAGAATCATCGCCAGATAATTCTTCGGCGCACCGTAGCCGATCCGGAAATGCGTATGCCCCGGACGCACATATCTGTACATATCGAGATAGGTCAAAAGTGTGGATTCCAGTGAAAACATGGACACCTCCGTGCAGAATTGTACCCTTTTTTCACAGTATACCATATTTTCATCCGGCTGTCAATATGCTATAATAAAGCATACCGGAAAATTCCGCAATCAGGAGGATCCAAAATGAAACGATACACCACATTTTTACTTCTTCTCTGTATGCTTCTCGCATCCTGCGGCGGCAGTGATGCACCCGCTGACAACACCACGACCGCACCCGAAACGACCGCTGACCTTTATCCGGACGATCTGCCGGATGATCTTGATTTCGGCGGCGAAACGGTCACATTCCTCTACCGTCAGGAGATCCTTGACGAATTCTACGTCGATTCCCAGAACGGCGACATCGTCAACGACGCGCTGTATGACAGCCTGCGCGCAGTCGAAGAGCGTCTGAATATCAACATCGAAGCAATTCCGCGTGAGGGACATCTCACCAACGTCCGCGATGAGTATATGAATCATATCACCTCCACGGTTATGGCGGGCGACGGTACCTATGACTGGGTCGATCTGATGATCGGCAACGCCTGCGTCAAGCTGCGCGAGGGCATCTTCCGCGATCTCACACAGCTCGATTACCTCGACTTCGCAAAGCCGTGGTATCTGAAAGAGCTGACGGAGACAGTGGCCATTGACGATAAGCTCTACTATGCCTCCGGCGACGTGTCCATCGGCTATCTGAAAAACTCCTTCTGCCTTTACTTCAACAAGCGGCTGGCGGAGGATTACAAGCTGGGAAGTCTGTATGAGCTGGTAGACGAAGGCAAATGGACGGTCGACAAGGTCGCAGAGATCGCGGCGGCCGGTTCGCAGGATCTCGACGGCAACGGCAGATGGAGTCTTGACGATTCCGTCGGCTTTGTCATCCACGACTACACGCACAAATACGGCTTCATGGGCTCGACGCAGATCAAGTTCTTCGAGCAGAACGATACCGGCGATTGGGAATATGTGCTTGGCAGTGAGCGGGATGCGGATATCTGCGAGGCGCTGTATGCGCTCATCAACCAGTCGGAGGGTGTCTACTTCTACAACGGAACGAACGCGATCCCGGAGCAGATCGAGGGCTATAACAAGGTGACAGACCGCTTTGTCGGCGGCGGAATCCTCATCATGACCGCACAGATGGATGACGCAGTTACCCAGCTCCGCACGATGCAGGATGCATACGGCGTTCTGCCCTATCCGAAGCTGGATGAGGCGCAGAAGGAGTATCAATCCTCCAGCCGAAGCACCCACAATTCCTTCTCGATGCCCGTGACCTGCGAGAATCCCGAAATGGCGGCGGCGGTCTATGAAGCACTCGGCGCATCCAATTACGAAAAGCTGCTTCCCGCATATTTCGAGGTGGCGATGAAGGCGAAATACTCCAGCGACGACGAATCCGCGCGGATGTTCGACATCATCCACGACAGCTTCAAGCTGGATTTCGGCTATATGTTCAACAACGCACTTAGTGATCCGACAAGACCGTATTGGGTAGCGTTAAATACGGAAGGTTCCTTTGCTTCCACGCTGGCATCGAAAAAGCCTGTGGTAGAGGAAGCGCTTGCAAAGTTTATGGAAGACGTTGAAGCAAACTGCGAATAAAAAGCGAAAGGCCGCATATGAGCGGTGTGAATCAAATAAACGGTCAGGAGCTGCATTGCTGCAGCTCCTGACGCTTTCCCGTACCTTTTTGATTTTTTCCGAAACAGCTTTACTTTTGCTGGAATATGTGCTATAATAGTCCTGCCACACAAATCGAAGGTGTGCTTTTTCTATTGCATGGTTATAGGAGGATGACATTGTGAAAAAGACGATTACAGCGGTTTTATTATTCCTTGTATTGCTGACAATGGCGGGCTGCGGACATGAGCATACACCGACTTTGGATGAAGCCGTTGCGCCGACGTGTACGCAGACGGGTTTGACCGAGGGTTCCTATTGTTCCGAGTGCGGTGAGGTAATCACAGCACAGGAGGAGGTCGCGAAGCTGGAACACACCGCCGCTGCCGATGAAGCAGTAGCGCCGACCTGCACGCAGACGGGCTTGACGGAAGGTTCTCATTGTTCCGTATGCGGCGAGGTTC
>SVSO01000094.1 GCA_015064195.1 Oscillospiraceae bacterium | reverse complement strand
CGATGCCGACGTGAAGATCTACCTCACCGCTTCCGCGGAAAAACGGGCCATGCGCCGACTGCTGGAGCATCAGGCGAAGGGCGTGGACATTTCCTTCGACGAGGTGCTGGCGGATATCAACGAGCGGGATCATCGGGACATGACCCGGGAGATCTCGCCGCTCTGCAAGGCGGAGGATGCCGTGGAGCTTGACAACGGCGACCTCGATCTTGAGGGCACGGTGAAGGCCGCGCTGACAATTATTGAAGGGAAAATGAAATGAACATCTACAAGGGGCTGAAAAAGAATCTGCAGGGGTTCATCAAGTGGCTGTTCCGCATCCATGTCCACGGGGCGGAAAATGAGCCGCAGGAGGGCGGATATCTGGCCGCCTTCAACCATATCAGCTATATCGACGTCATCGTGGCGGCGGTGGCGGTGAAGCGGCAGATCCACTTCATGGCCAAAAAGGAGCTGTTCCATGTGCCGCTTCTGGGGGCGCTTGTGAAGGCTCTGGGCGCGTTTCCCGTTGACCGGGGCGGCAATGCCGTGGCACCCATCAAAAAGTCCATCAAGCTGCTGGAGAGCGGCGAGGTGGTGGGAATGTTCCCCCAGGGACACCGGTTCCCGAAGCGCAAGTTCGACACGACCCGCGATGAGGTGAAGGGCGGCGCGGCAATGGCGGTCTGGCACGCAAAATGCCCGGTGCTGCCCATGTTCATCGCCACCAACAAGGACAAGATCGCACTGTTCCGCCGCATCGACATTTACGTCGGCAAGCCCATCCCCTACGAGGAATTTGCCTTTGTGAAGGGCGGAACGGCGGAGTATATGGCGGCGACGGGCGTGATCTTCGACCGCATCGCCGAGCTTGCACCGCCGGAGAGACGCAGCGATGGAAATTCATGTAGCTGAGCTGGCGGGCTTCTGCTTCGGCGTGAGCAGGGCCGTCAAAACCGTGGAGAGGGCCATCGGCGGGCGGTATAAGACCGTCTGCACGTTGGGCCGGCTCATCCACAACCCCGGCTTCATCGCGGGGCTGGAATCGCGCGGCGTGCGCGTCATCACGGCGGAGGAGATCGATGCGGTCTGCGACGGGGCGACGCGGGAGAATCCCACCGTCGTCTGCACCAGAGCCCACGGCATCGAAAAGCAGCTGTCGGAGAAGCTTGCGGCGCTTGCGAGGAAAAATCCCCACTTTCACGTGGAGGACTGCACCTGCCCTTACGTGAAAAAAATCCACCGGATCGCCGATTCCGAGACGGATGCGGACACGGTGATGGCCGTGCTGGGGGATGCGGATCACCCGGAGGTGAAGGGCATCGTTAGCTGGGCGAGAGGGGAAACGGTGGTCGCGCCGACCGCCGATGCGCTGGCGGAAGGGCTGAACAATCCCAAATATTCGTCAAAAAGGATAATACTGGCAGCGCAAACCACTCAAAATTTAATTGAATGGGAAAAAACTTTAAAAATTTTTGAAAAACTATATACAAACGCGAAAATTTATGATACAATATGTAGTGTAACAGAAAATAGGCAGGATGAAGTCTTGAAGCTATCCCGAAAAATGGATATGATGATTATTATTGGCGGCAAGGAAAGTTCCAACACGAACAAGCTCTATGCCATCAGTAAGAAAAATTTGAACTTATCGTTTTTGATTGAAGATGCTTCCTCCATTCCGCTCGAGTATGTTAAACCCCATATGAAGGTGGGAATTGCCGCAGGAGCTTCCACTCCCGGCGAAATTATTCAGGAGGTTCAAACTATTATGAGCGAAAACATCGAGAAATCCTTTGAAGAAATGCTTGACGAAAGCATTCGCACCATCAGAAACGGCGACGTGGTAAAGGGCGTCATTACAGCTGTTTTTGAAAACGAGATCCAGGTTGCCATCAACGGCGTCAAGTTTACCGGTATCATTACATACGATGAGCTGACCGACGATCCTTCCGTAAAGCTTACTGAAGTTTACAAGGTAGACGACGAGCTTGAAGTGAAGGTTCTCAAGGTAAATGACGCTGAGGGTACCGTTCAGCTGTCCAAGAAGAAGATCGACGTTGACAAGAACTGGCAGGCAGTTGTTGCCGCTTCCCAGAACGGTGACGTTCTCGAAGCAAAGATCATCGACGTTGTCAAGGGCGGCGTGATCGGTCTGTGCGACGGCGTTCGCGTGTTCATCCCCGCATCCCAGTCCGGTCTGCCCAAGGACGCAGATCTGAACGAGCTGCGCGGCCAGGACAAGCAGGTCAAGGTTATCGACATCAACGAGCAGAGAAAGCGCGTTGTTGCTTCCATCCGTGTGGTTGAGCGTGAGGCTAACAAGGCTAAGCGTGAAGCATTCTGGGAGCAGGTCGAGGAAGGCCAGCAGTACCGCGGCGAGGTCAAGAGCCTCATGAGCTACGGCGCATTCGTTGACCTCGGCGGCGTTGACGGTATGGTTCATTCCACCGAGCTCAGCTGGAGAAGAATCAAGCATCCCTCTGAGGTTGTCAATGTCGGCGACGTGATCGACGTTGTTGTCAAGTCCGTTGACAAGGAAGCAAAGAGAATTTCTCTGACCTACAAGACCGCAGATCAGGATCCGTGGAAGATCTTCACCGACAAGTATCAGGAAGGCGACGTTGCTACCGTTAAGATCGTTTCCCTCATGGACTTCGGCGCATTTGCTGAGGTCGTTCCGGGCGCAGACGGTCTCATCCACGTCTCCCAGATCACCCGCGAGAAGATCGCAAAGCCCGCTGACGTGCTGAATGTAGGCGACGAGGTTGAGGCTAAGATCACCAAGATCGACATGGATGCTCACAAGATCTCCCTGTCCATGAAGGCTCTCCTCATCGAAGCAGATGAGGCAGATGCTGAATAAGCAATAAAAAAAGGTGCGCATTTGCGCACCTTTTTTATTGCTTCCGATATTCCGTGGGCGAAAGGCCGATCTGTTTGCGGAAGAGCTTGGAAAAATACAGCGGGTCGGAGAAGCCGACGGCGTGGGCGACCTCCGAAATGGTCATGTCCGGAGATTCCAGCAGCTGGCGGGCGGCGTTGATGCGCAGGGCGTTGATGTAGGCGAGGGGCGACATTCCGAAGCGGCGGTGGAACAGTACGCGCCGCCGGCCGGCGCTCAGGTATTGTCCCGCCGCCAGCTCCTCCACGCTCAGCGGTCGGTCGTAGTCGCGGTGGATGACCTCAAGGATCTGGTCGAGACGCGCATCCGATGCCCCGCGCTCACGCTCGCCCGTGTCAATGCGCGCCATATCAAGGCACAGCTTTGTGAGCGCAGAGGAGAGCGACAGATCAAAGTAACGGTCGCGGGTGACAAAATCCGCGAACAGCTGCTCAAAGCCCATCCGGAGCCTCCTGTGATCGCCTAAATGCAGAATGCGCCGGTTGGTCAGCCCCGTGGTGCTCAGCAGCCGCTCCGCTTCACTGCCGGTGAAATGCACCCAGTAATAGGCTGTGTCCGGCCTGCCTTCGTAATGATAGTGCGTGTGCGGATAATAAACTGCCGCATCCCCCGGCATCATCGTGATGCGCCGGCCGTCAATGACCGTGTCCATGGCCCCGTTTACCATGTACTGGATGTAATAATCGTTGCGCCCGTTCGGATGATCCGTGATGAATTCGCGGCCAAGACTGCAGCAGCCCGCACAATTGACAATGAGCGGCTGGTCGGTGATGGCCACGTTGTCCGGCACACTCAGGATTCGGTGATAAGCAAGATTCTGATGCATTCGTTTTCTCCATATATTCAGTCGTTTTGTCTATTTACTTTTCTTCCCGGATGTTGTATACTGTATATAGAGTATACAACATTTTTTTGAATTTTGCAATAGGTTTTGCAAAAATTTCTGCGCCGCCGCATGGACGCGGTGACGTGCGATTTTACCATGAAGGAAAGGAGAAACAAATGAAAAACTGTATCAATGCCTGGTCGGTGAAGGGAGATGCTTCCTTCGAGGAAATGTTCCGCGACGTGAAAAATGCGGGATTCGACGGCATCGAGCTGAATGTGGATCGGAGCGGTGCGCATTCGCTGACCGAGGACATCACGGATGAGGCGCTGGCGGAGATCAAGGCACTGTCCGACAAATACGCTCTGCCCGTGGTCAGCATCTCAACGTCCCTGTGGGGCGGATGCATGGCGGAGGATGGGAATCGGGCAAGAGAAGTGCTGATCGCTCAGCTGCGGTGCGCGAAGGCTCTTGGCGCCGGCGGTATCCTCATTGTCCCCGGCGGCAATTCCGATGCGCGTCCTCTCAGGGAGGCGTACAAAGCCTGCCTCCAAAACCTGTCAGCACTGACCCCCGAGATCGACAAATACGGCCTCAAAGTGGGCGTGGAAAACGTGTGGAACGGCTTCTTCTCGTCCCCCTTCGATATGGCAAGGTTCATCGATGAGATCGGCCATCCGCTGGTGGGCGCATACTATGATATCGGCAATACCATCGCGTTCTCACGAACAGAGGATTGGATCGAGATCCTGGGCGAACGCATCCAGCATACCCATATCAAAGGCTTCAAGCGAAACCGCGGCATCCACTCAGGCGGCATCTGGTGCAACATCGCGGAATCGAGCGTAGATTGGACGAGCGTGAAAAAAACGCTCCAGTCCATCGGCTACACCGGCACAGTAACCGCCGAAGTTGGCAAAACGGAAGCCAATCAGACATGGGAAGATTATTACGCCATGGTCAAAAAAGAGATCGACGTTATTGTAAAATAGCCGCCAATGTTCGCACAAACTCTGCAAACAAGTTTGCAGATGTGTTCGGGCGGACCGTCGAGGACGCCGGTCCCTACGGGGGCGTTCGTAATGCGGTGTAGTCGGTAAGCGGTGCGAGGCGTTAGAGCGGACTGTCGAGGACGCCGGTCCCTACGGGTCAGCGAAAATGTTCGCACAAACTCTGCAAACAAGTTTGCAGAGACAGTTGCCGGGGTAGGGGACCCGGCTGCCTCTGTAGTAATTCAGCGCAGAGACTGACTGTGTGTTAGCGATAGCGTTGTATAAAGCTTTTTGCGGAGCTTTTTCTCGAAAAAGCGACCGTAATTCCCCTAAACAAACAAATCTGAATCAGAAAGGACCAACCACCCATGAAAAAACTTGCAATGATTGGCTGCGGAGGAATTGGCAGCTACCATCTTGGACATTTTGTAAATTTTAAGGATATTGAGCTTGCGGGATTTTGCGATCTTATTATTGAGAGAGCGGAGAAATTCGTTGAGAGAGCGGGATCGGGCAAGGCATACTCCGATTACCGGAAGATGTACGATGAGGTGAAGCCGGATATGGTGTTCATCTGCATCCCGCCGTATGCGCATGGCGATATCGAGTTTGAAACGGTCAAGCGCGGCATCCCGTTCTTCGTGGAAAAACCGCTGGCGCTGGATATGGAGCTGGCACGCGCCATCAATGAAAAGATCAAAGAAAAGGGCCTCATTACGGCGGTGGGCTTCCAGTGCAGATACGATAATATCAATGACGCGGCAAGAGATTATATCAAGGATCATCCCATCGTCACCGTGCAGGGCTCGAGAGTCGGCGGCATTCCCGGCGTGCCGTGGTGGAAGATCAAATCCCAGAGCGGCGGCCAGCTGGTAGAGCAGACCATCCATCAGATGGATATCCTCCGCTACCTCCTCGGTGAGCCGAAAACTGTGTATTCTGTCGCAACCCGCGGCATCGTCACGCAGGAAAAATGCCCCGGATACTGCACGGATGGTATTTCGACAACCCTCATCACCTTCGAGAGCGGCATCACGGCGACCATGATGACCGGATGCTATTCCGAAAACGGCGCATCGTGGGATTCCAAGATGACGTTTGGCTCGATCTCGTCGAGAATGGACTATGTTCTGTGCTCCAATGTGCGCTTCTTTGGCATTGAGGCGGCGGACGTTGCCGCAGAGGTGGCTGGCACGATTGCCGGTGACGGCACGCAGCGGCGCAATGAAAATGAGGTTGGCGTGAAGGTTGCGAATTCGGTTGATTTTGGCACGATTTGTGACCGGACGTTTATTGATGCTGTCATCTCTGGTGACGGCTCGGCTATTCGCTCGCCGTATGCGGATGCGATGAAGACTGTCGCCTTCACTCTTGCCTGCAATGAGTCCATGCGGACGGGGATGCCGGTGAATATTGACGAGTTTTAACTCCTTTTGTGCGCGGGATGGAATTTTGCGAAATTTCATCGGTAAAAGCTAAAGGGGGGAGAAGGACCAGCGCTGGCGCGATGGTCCTTCTCCCCCCTTTATATCCCCTCTCATCCCCTTTGCCCTCGGCGCGCCGCGAAAAGGCGCGCCGGTGCGTCGCCGCGGCGTTTGCAAGATGCGTTTGTTGCGGCTGCGGTTCTGAGGCGGCTGACGGGGCGGGTTTGCGTTAGCGGGCATTTTTTTGGGCTTGACTTTTGGTTGGATTGGTGGTATAATGGAGAAAAGTTTTTGTTGGGGGTGTTTTTTTGAAGATTGCTATGATTGGGGCGGGGAGTATCGTTTTTTGTAAGACTCTGCTTCTCGATATTGTTCAGATTCCCGGGATCGGGCACTTGGAGTTCGCTCTGATGGCGCCGTCTACCCGGCATACTGCTGATGTTAAACGCTTTTTTGATCGGGTGAAGGAGAAGAATCATTTGGATGCGGATGCTTATGTGACTACGGATCGGCGGGATGCGCTTGCTGGGGCGGATTTTGTTATTGCCACGCTGTCTATTGGCGGAAATCGGGCGCATGAGATCGATATTGAACTGCCCCTTCGGTATGGTGTGGATCAATGCATTGGCGACACCAATTCCATTGGTGCGATTTTCCGCTCGCTTCGCACGATTCCGGCCATGCGGGAGCTGGCGCGGGATATGCGCGAGCTTTGTCCCGATGCGCTGCTGCTCAATTATGTCAATCCCATGGCCACGGTCTGCCGTGCGCTGGATGACGAGGGTGTGAAGTTTGTCGGCCTTTGTCACGGTGTGCAGACCACCATTCGTCTGATCGCGGGCTATCTGGATGTGCCGCTTTCGGAGATTGATTACACTTGTGCCGGCATCAATCACATGGGCTGGTTCACGAAGCTGTCGCGTCACGGGGAGGATCTTTATCCCGCGCTTCGGGAAAAGTTTGAGCATCCCGAATATTATGCATCCGAGAAGGTGCGCGGCGAGGTGTTCCGTCAATTCGGCTATTTCATGACCGAATCCACCGGCCATCTGTCCGAATATCTGCCCTATTTCCGCAAAAATGAGCGAGCGCTGGGGCTTTACTGCGATGAGCCGGATTTCGGCGGCGAGACCGGCGCGTCCCTCAAATGGGGCAAAAAGGTGGCGGAAAAATATCGCGGCCGGGATATGCTGGAGCATGAGCCGGACACCCTTCCGCCGCGCTCCGTGGAGTACGGCTCCTACATCATCGAGGCGCTCAGTCTCGATCGTCCCTTCCGCTTCAACGGCAATCTGCGCAACAACGGGCTGATCACCAATCTGCCCGCCGACTGCATCGCGGAAATGCCCGTATTTGCCGACGGCGCGGGGCTTCATCCCACCTATGTGGGTGCGCTTCCGCCGCAATGCGCCGCTCTCAACCGCACCAACATCAACGTGCAGGAGCTGACATTCCTCGCCGAAAAGGAGCGCGATCCCGAGCTTGTGGTACAGGCCGCCGCTCTTGATCCGCTGACCGGCGCGGTGCTGACGCTGGCCGAGATCCGCCAGCTTGTGACGGAAATGATGATCGCCGAGGCGGAATGGCTGCCGGAATTCGCCGGAAAGCTGCCCCGTCCCACGCCGGTCATCCACGTTCCCGCCGACTGCAAACGCGCCGCCGTTCCCGCCGATCCCGCGCTGGCCATCAGCGCACGGCTGGCGAATTTATAAAAAAACCTGCGCCGCGCTGACAAAAAGGAACGAATCGGCAGATTCGTTCCTTTTTCGCTTTTATCCCTCGATCAGCTCGCTCACCGTCACGAATTCGTAGCCGTCCGCCAGCAGCTTGGGGATGAACTGCCGGAGTGCGGCGGGTGTCGGGGATTCGCCGCCCACGAAATCGTGGCAGAGAATGATGGCGCCGGGCTTCACATTTGTCAGGACGCCGCTGACAATTTCCGATGTCGGAGTGTGCGCCCAGTCCCGGGTGTCAACCGTCCACAGCACCACGTCGTAATCCATGGCCCCCGCGACCCGGCGCACCGTATCGCCGCACGCTCCTTCCGGCGGACGGAACAGCGTGGGCCGGTAATCCGCCAGATTCAAAAGAAAATCCTCCGTGTCCGCCAGCTCCCGTTCCAGCCCGGCCTCCGAAACGTCCCGGATGTGAGGATGCGACCAGGTGTGGCTGGCAAGCTCATGCCCCTCCGAAAGCTCGCGCAGGATCAGCTCCGGATACCGCTCCGCCAGCTGACCCACGATGAAAAATGTGGCTTTGATGTCATATTCATCCAGAATATCCAGAATCTCCGCCGTGTATTTGTAATGCGGCCCGTCGTCGAAGGTGAGGGCGATGCGCTTGTCACTGCCCGCGCCTGAATACCACACGTCCGCCGCATCCTCCGCCGCCGCCAGCGGAAGGCTCATCACGGCCGCCAGCAGGATCGCCGTCAGCTTCCGCATAATTCGGTGAGTTCGCCGAACCGCCAGCCGTCCGCCGCAAGCTCCGTCAGAAATTCATCGAGAATGGCCGCATTGGTGGCGGAGGTGGGATGGAGCAGGAGAATTTCGCCGGGATGGAGACGGGAGCGAAGCTTTTCCAGCGCGGCTTCGGGAGAGGGCTGCTTGTTGTTGTCCCAATCCGCGTAGGCGCAGCTCCAGAACACCGTCCGGTAGCCCATGTCCGCGAGAATGGCAAGGTCGCTCTCCGAAAACGTGCCCTCCGGCGGACGGTAAAGCTTCGCCATCTCGTGGCCGGTCAGCTCCCGGCAGAGATCGGCAAGTCCCGTAAGCTCCGCCTCGAACACCTCACGGGGCTGATCTGCCATATTTTTATGGCTCATGGTGTGATTTGCCACCGTGTGCCCCTCATCGAACATCCGGGAAACCAGCGCTGTGTCCCGGCGGATGAGGTTTTCCAGCACGAAAAAAGTTCCGTGCGCACCGTGCTTTTTCAGGATGTCGAGGATCTTCGCCACGTTGCCGTTTTCGTAGCCTGCGTCAAAGGTCAGATAGATCACCTTTTCTTCCGACCGGTCCCGGAATATGCCGCCGGTGGATTCGATGAACGCGAATTCCGACGGCAGCGGTGGGGGATTGTTTCCGTCGTACTTCAGATACCAGTGAAGCTCCGATGCCGACACGCCCACCGTGAGCAGGATCGCGGCGAGGATCGGGGACAGAATTTTTGCGATTTTTTTCATATCAATTGCTCCTTTCCGCGGTGATTTCCGCCGTAATATTTTATCCGGGAATTTTGCGCTCACCCCTTGATTTTTCCGGTAAAATAGGGTATAATATTATTATGGAAATTTTTTGTCTTCTGCGGAATGAATAATTTTGCCGGTTATGCGGAAAAATATTCATTTTTGTGCAAGATACAGAATCCAGCTATGAATAATTATACACTATTATGCAGCATAAATCTTGATTTTATACGGGAAATGGTGTATAATATATGCATAAAACAAAAAATACTCAAAACGAGGTACATTACAATGAAAAAGGAAAACATCAAGAAAGTCGTTCTCGCGTACTCCGGAGGCCTTGACACCTCCATCATCATTCCGTGGCTCAAGGAAAACTACAACAACTGCGAAGTTATCGCGGTTTCCGGCGACGTGGGACAGGGCACAGAGCTTGACGGTCTGGAAGAAAAGGCCATCAAGACCGGTGCTTCCAAGCTCTACATCGAGGATCTGAAGCAGGATTACATCGAAAACTACATCTGGCCCTGCCTGAAGGCGGACGCCAAGTATGAGGACTACCTCCTCGGCACGTCTCACGCTCGTCCCTGCATCGCTAAGCGTCTCGTTGAGATCGCGCTGGCGGAGGGTGCTGACGCCATCTGCCACGGCTGCACCGGCAAGGGCAACGACCAGGTGCGCTTCGAGCTTTCCATCAAGGCATTCGCGCCCGATATGGCCATCATCGCTCCGTGGCGTGAGTGGGATATCAAGTCCCGCGACGAGGAGATCGACTATGCGGAAGCGCACAACATCCCGCTGAAGATCAACCGCGAGACCAACTATTCCAAGGATAAGAACCTGTGGCATCTCTCCCACGAGGGCAT
>SVSO01000093.1 GCA_015064195.1 Oscillospiraceae bacterium | reverse complement strand
TGATGCTCACCGATGCGCAGAAATTCTACCGCAAATGGCTCTATGACATCGCCGACTGTCAGGACACGGTCAGCGGTCATGTGCAGTACACTGCGCCTTATGTCAGATCCGGCGGAGGCCCCGGCGGATGGGGCAGCGCCATCGCCGAAGTGCCGTATATGTACTACAAGATCTACGGCGATGCATCGGTGCTGGAGGAATTCCGCCCCCATGTTTACCATTATTTCGACTATCTGGAAGCCCACTCCGAGAATGATCTGGTGGTCAGCGATCAGCCGGGCGAATGGTGTCTCGGCGACTGGTGCGTGCCGGACAGACAGGCTTACGATGCATTCGGCAGACCGTCTGCGTCCAAGCTTCCGCTGATCCCGCCGCCTTATGTCAACACCTATTTCTACGTGAAGTCGATCTGCCGTCTCATGGAATTCTGTGAGGTCACGGGCAGATACGGCGAAATTCCCGCTCTCCGCGCACTGGCGGAAAAGAAAAAGGCCGCCATTGTCCGCGAATACTACAATCCCGAAACCGGCGATTTCTTCGACAACGTGAGCGGCGCCAACGCTTACGCCATCGATCTCGGTCTCGGCGATGAGCGCACCTTTGAAAATCTCGCGGCCCATTATGAAGCCGAGCCGTGGTATGACACCGGCATTTTCGCCACGGACATCGTGACCCGCATCCTGTTTGAATACGGACGCGGCGATCTGGCATTCAAGCTGCTGACCTCCGACGGCCCCAACTCCTTCGGACGCTGGATGCGCGACGGCTGCACCACCTTCCCCGAATACTGGACCTATCAGCGTTCCCAGAATCATCCCATGTTCGGCGCGGTCGTGCGTTATCTGCACAAATACATCCTCGGCATCGATCAGACGGGTGCCGGCTACCGGAATATCGTCATCGAGCCGCGGTGCATGGATGTCCTGCCCTCCGCATCCGGCCACATCACAACGCCCCACGGCAAGGTGGCAGTGGGCTACTCCACGGATGACGGGCTGATCCGCTTTGAGGCGGAGATCCCCGCCGGCTGCAATGCCATCCTGCGTCATGGCGACTGTGAGTACATCCTCACATCCGGCAAAAATTCCCTCACGCTCCGATAAAACAATAGCAGATGCCTCACAACAGTGGGGCATCTGCTATTTGTCGTCATCGTTTCGGTGTGCGCGTGCAAATACTGCGGGCGGAACTCCGTACTGTTCGCGGAAGGAGCGGCTGAAGGTATAGATGGAGGAATAGCGAAGCAGGGATGCGATCTCGCCCACCTTCAGCTTGTCCTCCAGAAGGAGCAGTCTGGCAGCGGCGAGCCGTCGGCTGCGGTAATATTCGTTGAGCGTACTGCCGGTAAGCCTGTGAAACAGGTCGGACAGATAGCTGTAATTGTAGCTCAGCACCTGCGCCATCTCCGACAGATTCTCCATGGTATACAGATGGGTATCGATATAATGCATCATCCGGTAGCACAGCTCATCCGCCTGTCCCACCGCTCCGTCGAAGGAATGTGCGCTGTTTTTGGTCAGATCCGCGATCAGATACAGCACGATCTGCAAAAAGATCGCCGCCAGCAGCCTGTCGGAATACTCCGTCATGGCATTGGTTTCCGCGATGGCATCTCCCACCAGCCGTCGGATGCGGTCGTCCTTGAAAATACGCCGGTCATAGGCGTAGCAGGTCTGCATGATCTTCTCCAGCTTTTCCACAAGAAAAGCGTCGCTGGTGTGGAATGCGAAAAAGTTGAACTTGAGCGGCTGTTCGCAGTCGGTGGTGATCTCATGGAAGTCGCCGGGGAAAGACAGATGGATATCGCCTGCGCCAAGCGGCATGATCTCGTCGTTGATGCCCACCGCGCCGATGCCGTCGGTGACGATGGTCAGCTCAAAAAGATTCAGATGCAGATGCTTGCGGATATGAGTCGTCCCCGTGCAGTGCATCCGCCCCAGCTGATACAGCCGGATGTCCCCGTAGCAGATGGGCTGTTCCATATAGTTGCGGTCCAGATGATAGAATGGCTGCTCTCTCACGTTCTCACCTCCGTCTATCATTATACACTATTTTTTTCGCGCCGTCAAGAAAATATCAAATAGAATTGCCTCAAAAACGGCATTTTTTTGAAAAATCCAAAATTAAGCTAAATAAAAACAAAAAATAAGCTATTTACAAATGCCGCGCGTAGTATTATAATATACTTGAACAATAAAATTTTGGAGGTATCATCCTATGAAACACACCATCGCCATTGTCGGCTGCGGTCGTATCGCAGGCGGCGCACACTTCCCGGCTCTCACCAAGCTTGATAACGTACATATCAAGTATGCCTGCGATCTCATCCCCGAGAAGGCACAGGCACTGGTTGACAAGTACAGCCTCGATGCCAAGGTCATCACCGACTACAACATCGCCCTCGCTGACCCGGAGGTTGAGGCTGTATGGGTTCTCACGCCCAACTTTGCGCACTACACCGTAACCATGGACGCTCTGCGCGCCGGCAAGCACGTTATGTGCGAAAAGCCCGTCACCGTCAACTATGAGATGTCCTGCGAAATGGCAGCTGAGGCTGACAAGCAGGGCAAGCTGCTGAACATCGGTGTCTGCAACCGTTACCATGAGTCCGTCATCCGTCTGGAGCAGATGGCCCGCGAAGGCAAGTTCGGCAACATCTACCACGTTGTCTGCTCCTTCCGCGCATTCCGCAGCATCCCCGGTCTCGGCGGCGCATTCACCACCAAGGCACAGTCCGGCGGCGGCGCACTCATCGACTGGGGCATCCATTATCTCGACCTCATTCTTTACATTCTCGGCAGTGCAAAGCTCAAAACCGTCACCTGCGACACCTACTGCGAAATGGCAAAGGATATGAAGTCCTACCGCTACACCTCCATGTGGGCTGAGGACACCAAGGACGTGGAAAACGGCGTAAACGATGTTGATGACTTTGTTACCGGTCATGTCCGCACCGACAAGGCAAGCATTTCCTTAAACGGTGCATGGGCGCAGAACGTGGACAAGGGCGACACATGGGTCGATTTCCTCGGCGACAAGGCCGGCGCACGTCTGACCTACGGCGGCCAGTTCACCTTCACCGACGGCTCCACCCTGGAAACCACCGCATCCTCTCACGACATTCCCAATATGTATCTGCGTGAGGATGAAGACTTCCTCAAGAGCATTGAAACCGGCGTAAAGAACCGCAACAATGTGGACAATATCCTCGAAAGCATGAAGCTCCTCGACGCGCTCTACAAGTCCGCGGAAGAAAAGCGTGAGATCGCTCTGTAAGATGAAAAAAATCGGATTTGTTGACTATTATATCAGCGAATGGCACGCCAACAATTATCCCGGCTGGATTCACGAGCTGACCGATGAATACCGGGTCAGCTACGCATGGGCTGAGCTGGATGTCGGCCCGCGGGACGGCGTGACCACCGATCAGTGGTGCGAAAAATTCGGTGCAGAGAGATGCGCCACCATCGCCGAGCTTTGCGAAAAGAGCGATGTGATCGTCATTCTCGCCCCCGGCGATCCCGACAAGCATCTGGCGTACGCCAAGGAAGTGCTTCCCTTCGGCAAGCGCACCTACATCGATAAAACCTTCGCGCCCGATGCGGCGGAAGCGGCGGAGATCTTCGCCCTCGCCGAAAAATACGGCACGCCCTTCTTCAGCACCTCCGCACTCCGGTATGCCTCTGAGCTTGACGCGGTGGAAGCCTGCCGCTCCATCGTGACCACCGGCTCCGGCAGAACGGTGGATGAGTATATCATCCATCAGGCGGAGATGGTCGTCAAAAAGCTCGGACTCGGTGCAAAGGCAGTCCGCGCGGACGGCACGCCCGATTTCTGCACCTTCCGTGTGCGCTATGACGATGACCGCAATGCGACCATGATCTTTAGCGGTGCGCATCCCTTCACCGTCTGCATGAAAGGCAATTCTACCGCATACAAGCCGGTAACGTCCGACTTTTTCAAGGCTCTGATTGCTGATATGGTGCGCTTCTTTGGCGAAGGTACCATCAGCTTCGACACCCGCGAGACCATGGAGGTCATGCGCCTCCGTGAAATCGCGCTCAAGGCTCTCGAAACGCCTGATACATGGGTTGAACTTTGAGAAAAAGCCATGAAACAAGTTCTTCTTATCGGCGACTCCCTCCGCATGGGCTACTGCGAGACGGTGAAGGAGCTGCTCGCCGATCGCGCAGAGGTTGTCTATCCTGCGGAAAACTGCCGCTCCAGCACATACATCCGCTGCTCTCTGTTCAACTGGTCACAGCTGTGTGACAGTACGAGGACGGCGGTGGTGCAGTTCGGCTGCGGTCAGTGGGACACCGCCCATTTTGACGGTGACGAGCTTCCGCTGGTTTCCCTCGGCGAATATACGAACAATCTCCGTGCCATCGTGCGTCATCTGCGGGAATATTTTCCGGGTGCGCATCTCATTTTCGCAACGACCACGCCCATGAATCCCGCCGGCATCGAAATGCGCAATCCCCGCACCACCGAGGATATCCGCCGTTATAACGAAGCGGCAAAATCGGTGATGGCGGAGCTTTCCGTGGAGGTGAACGATCTGTTTGCCGCCGCTGAGGGCTGGAGTGAGGATTCCTTCATCGACTACTGCCACCTGAAGCCGGAAGCCTATCGCGCTCTTGCCGAAATCGTTGTCAGGCGAATCGCGAAGCATCTGTAGACCCAAGTCCCTGCCGGACGGCAGGGACTTTTTTATTGACAAGCGGTGAAAAATATGGTATAATGAAGAAAAATGCACGGAGGAACCACCATGATTTCTGATATCCCCCCTTTCCGACTTGCCGGTAATATCTATTTTGTCGGCACTTACGAAGCCTCGTCCCATCTGATCGACACGGGCGACGGGCTCATTCTCATCGACACCGGCTATGAGCGCACAGCCGATGCGGTGCTGGATTCCATGCAGATCCTCGGCTTTGACATTGACGATGTGAAATATATTCTCCACTCCCACGGTCACGGCGATCACACCTTCGCAACGCCGAAGCTCCTGAAGCTGTGCCGGGCAAAGACTGCACTTCACCGTGCCGATCTGCGCTATGTGCGTGCCAAGTTCACCCCCGATATTTTCCTCCACGACGGCGATGTAATCAAGCTTGGCAATACGGAGATCCTCTGCCTCGAAACCCCCGGTCACACCGAGGGAACCATCTCCTTCTTCCTGGATGTGACGGAGGGCGGCAAAACCTACCATGCCGGTATGTTCGGCGGCGCAGGTACACCGCAGCAGAAGAAGAAATTCCTCAAGGAGCGCGGTCTGTCTTACCTCCAGCGCGGTAAATTCTTCAAAAGCATTGAGCGTCTGCGCGGCATTCCGGTTGACATTTTCGTCGGCAATCATTCGTGGAACAACGATACCAAGGGCAACTACGAAAAGAGCCTCACCTCCGACACCAATCCCTTCATCGATCCCACCCGCTGGTGCGCATTTCTCGACACCTGCGAGAAAAAGCTGCTGGATATCATCCATGAGGAGAGCCGCACGGAATTCGTCAACTATGCCCATCGCGGCGCGAGCGAATACTATCCGGAAAATACCATGTCCTCCTTTGATGCCGGCCTCGAAATGGGCGCGAACGGCATCGAGACGGATGTGCAGATCACAAAAGACGGCATTCCGGTGCTGTTTCACGATGATACCCTCACCCGCGTCACCGGTCAGGACGGCGCAATCGCCGACTACACCTATGAGGAGCTGCTGGCGTTTGATGTAAAAAAAGGCGACCGCACGGACAAGATCATGAAATTCGAGGATTTCCTTGCCCGCTACGGCGAGCGGGACATCACCTTCGCCATCGAGCTGAAGCGGCGCGGTGCGGCAGAAGCGGTCGTCAATCTGGTGCGGCAGTATGGCGTTGAGAAAAAGTGCGTCATCACCTCTTTCCTGTTCAACGAAGCGGCGGCTGTCCGTGAATACGCGCCCCACATGACCGTCGGCTATCTCACATCGACCGTAAATGACGAGCTGATCGCCCGGATGCTGGAATGCGGCATCGACGAGCTTTGCCCCAAGGCATCTCTTGTGACAGCGGATGCGGTGGAAGCGTGGCACCGTCTCGGCTTCAACGTGCGCGCATGGGGTGTGACCGATGAAGCGATCATGCGCACGGTCTATGATGCAGGTGCGGACGGCATGACGGTCAACTTCCCCGACAAGCTGACCGCGTATATCGAACAAAAATAAACAAACCGGAGGCATAATGAAACTCCTTCACCTCTCCGACCTCCATCTGGGCAAACGCCTGATGGAGGTCTCGTTAATCGAAGACCAGCAGTATATTCTCGCGCAGATCCTCGACATCGTCGATGCGGAAATGCCGGATGCCGTCATCATCGCCGGGGATGTGTACGACAAGGCGGTTCCGTCGGCTGAAGCTGTGACGCTGTTTGACGATTTTCTCTGGCGGCTTTCCGAGCATGACCGGCATATTTTCATCATCAGCGGCAATCACGATTCGCCGGAGCGCATTGCATTCGGCGGACGGCTCATGGAACGAAGCGGCATCCACCTGTCGCCGGTCTGGGACGGCACGCTGTCCCCCATCACGCTGAGCGACGAGTTCGGCAGTGTGGATTTCTTCCTGCTCCCCTTTATCAAGCCTGTCCATGTGCGCCGTGCATTTCCCGATGCAGATGTGGAATCCTACACCGATGCGGTGCGGTATGCTCTCGGGGAAGCCGAAAAGATTCCCGGTCATCGCCGGGTGCTGATTACCCATCAGTTTATCACCGGTGCGGAGCGTTCCGATTCGGAGGAGGTTTCCGTGGGCGGCTCGGACAATGTGGATGTGTCCGCCCTCGACGGCTTCGATTATGTGGCGCTGGGACATATTCACCGCCCGCAGCTCATCCGGCCGAACGTGTACTACTGCGGCACACCTCTCAAATATTCCTTCTCCGAGGCATCCCACGAAAAATCCGCGGCCATTGTAGAGCTTTCCGCCGACGGAGTGCCGCAGATTCGCCGGATTCCCCTCCGTCCGCTCCGCGATCTGCGGGAGATCCGGGGAACTTACGACGAGCTGACCCTCCGCGCCTTTTACGTGAATACCCGTGCGGATGATTATCTGCACATCACACTCACGGATGAGGACGACATTCCCGACGCCATGGCCAAGCTGCGGGTCATCTATCCCAATCTGCTCAAGCTGGATTATGACAATCGCCGCACCCGTGCATCGGGCGCGGTGGAAGCCATCGAAGCGGCGGAGGAGCTGTCGCCAATGGAACTGTTCGCGCAGTTTTACGAGAAGCAGAATGACCGCCAGCTGGACGATGAGCAGCGGGATTATCTGCGTGCGCTCATGGAAGAAATCTGGGAGGAGGTGTAAGGATGCGTCCCATACTGCTCACTATGACCGCTTTCGGGCCATATGCGGACAAGACCGTGCTGGAGCTTGACAGGCTTGGCCGACGCGGACTGTATCTCATCAGCGGAGACACCGGTGCGGGCAAGACCACCATTTTCGATGCCATCACCTTCGCCCTTTACGGTGAGGCCAGCGGTACCAGCCGCGATGCCTCCATGCTCCGCTCCAAATACGCATCCCCCGAAACGCCCACCGAAGTGGAGCTGATCTTTGAATACGCCGGCAAGCGGTATCAGATCCGCCGCAGTCCAGAATATGAGAAAGAATCAAGGCGCGGCGGCATGACGGTAAAACGCGCCGAGGCGGAGCTGATCCGTCCCGACGGCACCGTTCTCACCAAGACCCGTGAGGTGGATGCGGCCATCCGGGACATTCTCGGCATCGACCGCACCCAGTTTTCCCAGATCGCCATGATTGCGCAGGGGGATTTTCTCAAGCTTCTCCTCGCCACGACCGATGAGCGCATCAAAATCTTCCGCCGCATTTTCAGTACGGAACGCTATCAGGCACTGCAGGAATCCCTGCGAATCCGTGCATCCGCCGCCGCCAAGGATTATGAGCTGCTGGAGGCCGGACTTCGCCAGACGATTGCCGGTCTTTCGCCGTGCAGTGAGGAATCCCGCGTCCGCACGGAGCTTGCCAAGGCGGGAGGGCTGACCATTGACGAAACGGCGGCATTCGCAGGCGAGATGCTGGATGCCGACCGCGCATTGAACAGCACGCTCGGGGCGAAGCTGACCGAATGCGAAGCCACGCTTGCCGCCATTGACAAGGCCATCGGACAGGCATATGAGCTTGAAAAAAGCCGTGCCGCTCTTGCCGATGCCGAGCAGAAGCTGACGCGGCGAACGGGCGAGCTGGCACAGCTTGCAAAGCAGCTGGAGATTGAGCATGAGCGCGACGGGGAGCGTGAGGCACTGACCGCACACATTGCCGAAATGCGCGCCATCCTGCCCCGCTATCAGGAGCTGGAGGATGCCAGAAACGAACAGCGAACGCTGATACACACCAAAGAACAATCGACGAAAGCACTTTCCGCCTCGCTGACGGAGCTGGAGCTTCGCAGAAAACAGCTGAAACTGCTCAATGAAGAGGCCGCCGAACTGAAAAACGCGGGTGAGCTTCGGGAGCGGCTGGAAGCAGAACGGCGGGAGCGGATGCGCAGGCGGGACAGCCTCACTGCATTCGCATCGGAGCTGACTGACTTCGGTTCGCTGACGGAAAAGCTGACCGCCTGCCGCGCGGATTATGTGCGGGAGCAGGCACGTGCGGAGGCCTTGCAGACGGAATATCAGCGCATGAACAAGGCCTTTCTCGATGAGCAGGCCGGAATCATCGCCGAAGGACTTCACGAGGGTGAGCCATGCCCGGTCTGCGGCTCACTCACCCATCCGGCTCCGGCAGAAAAATCCGCCGCCGCGCCGGATGAAGCCCTTCTCAAACGCGCGGCCAAGGTGTGCGAGAATGCCGCCGCATCCGCCGCCGCAAAAAGTGCGGAAGCCGCCGCCATGAGCGGTCAGCACGCCGAAAAGCAGGCGGCTGTGAACCGACTTGCCGCCGAGCTGTTTGAATCGCCGCCGGAGGAAATGGAGAGTGCCGTCCGGGATGAGCTTCGCCTGTGCGAGCTGACCTTGCAGGACATCGGTGCAAGCCTTGCCGCTGAACAGTCACGCATCCGCCGCCGGGATGAGCTGGAGCTGCTGATCCCAAAGGCAGAGGGCGACATTGCGGTGCTGGATGAGGATTGCCGGCGGCTGACAAATGAGCTGTCCGGTCTGAACAGCCGGCTGGATGCCATCACAGAAAGCGCGAACAAGCTGGCGGAGGGGTTGATTTTCGACAGCCGCATCCGCGCCGAAGCGTATATCGGCGAGCAATCGGCAAAGCTTCGCAAATTACAGCGGGAGCTGGAACTGCTCACCAAGGCTCACGGTGACTGCAAGGCGGATGTGACCGGACTTGCGGACAGCATCGAGCGGCTGAAGGCTCAGCTTGCCGATGCGCCAGTCACCGATCTCGCCGCCCATGAAGCGAAGCGGCAGGAGCTTGCCGCCGTCAAAGCATCGCTTACCGGACAGATGACCGCCGCCGCTGTGCGTATTGAGACAAATTCCGCCGCATTGGAGCGGCTGACAGCGCAGTCGGCACAGATGCAGGAGGCGGAGCATCGGCTCACGATGATGCGCGCGCTGTCATCCACAGCCAACGGTACACTGACCGGCCGGGAAAAGATCATGCTGGAGACTTTTGTGCAAATGAACTGCTTCGACCGCATCATCGCCCGTGCCAACACCCGGCTCATGGTGATGACCGGCGGGCAGTATGAGCTGAAGCGGCGGACATCGGCCATGCAGAACCGCAGTCAGAGCGGCCTTGAGCTGGATGTCATCGACCATTACAACGGCACAGAGCGAAGTGTGCGCACCCTGTCCGGCGGCGAATCCTTCAAGGCATCCCTGTCGCTGGCACTGGGACTGTCCGATGAGATCCAGTCCTCCGCCGGTGGCATCCGACTCGACACCATGTTCGTGGACGAAGGCTTCGGCTCTCTGGATGAAGATTCGCTCCGTCAGGCCATCGACGCGCTGGCACGGCTTTCCGACGGCAACCGGCTGGTGGGCATTATCTCCCACGTTGGCGAGTTGAAAAGCCGCATCGATCGGCAGATCGTCGTGACCAAGGACAAGACCGGCGGAAGCCATGCGGAGATCATCGTATAATCATAACCACCGGCTGAGCCGGTGGTTTGAAAGCCCCCTATAAGGGGGCTGGTACCGGCAGCACTAACGTGCTAGAAGGTCTGCCAACTGCACCGCT
>SVSO01000092.1 GCA_015064195.1 Oscillospiraceae bacterium | reverse complement strand
TTCCCACGCCGTGGAATAAGCCGCCGGCGCGTGGTAATCACAGCCGGAGAAGGTGGGGAACGCCACCGTTTCGCAGGTGTAGGGGAGCGGCTTTATCATGCGGCCGCGGGTGAGAAAAGGCTTGACGGTGCGGCCGAAGGTTTCCATATTGGCCGCGAAGGTGAGAGCCAGCTCCTTATCGGGGAGGATGGAGAAATCGTGGTTGCCCCAGTTGGTGAACAGCTCGCCTGTGGGGGTGAGCACCAGCGTCATGCAGTCGCCGGCGGCGAAGGAATAGGCCATCCGTGCGCGCATGGAATCCTTGCCGTTGGTCAGGCCGCAGGAGACCTGATTGCCCTGGAAGCCCCGCAGATATTCGTGATAGAGGAAGGCATACAGCGGCACAGGCTCGCCGATGTGCCAGTTCAGCTCGAAGCGGTTATCGGAGAACAGCAGGTTGCCGATAAACGGCTCAGCGGCGGAGGATTCGCAGCCGAACAGGGTCTTGCCCGCCATTTCGTTCCAGCCGTCGAGGAGGGTACGCATGGTGGCGGTCATCCAATCGCCGGGGACGGGGGGATGGCCATGATCGGCGCTGTAGCAGAAATACTGTGCGCCGCCGTGATTCTGGTCGAGGATCTGAGCATAATCGATGTGGGATTCAAACAGGGGCTTGTAGGCATCGTTGAGGATCTCGCGGCCAAGCTCACTGCCCACGCAGATATCGTAGCCGGAACGCTGGCCGGTGCAGATGCGGGAGATCTTCACCTCGCCGTCCGGCGCGGCGCAGAACGCCTTCATATAGCCATTTTTCTCGATCTTTTCTTCATTATTGTATTCCGCCACCAGATTGGACTGCCTCGTAAATCCGAAGCCGGAGCAGTACACGCCGAGGAGATTGCCTTTTTTGTGCAGCTCATCGAGGAAATCGAGGAAGGGCTTCTCCCCGCCGTAGGGCGGCCAGACGTAAGGCGGTGCCCACGGAGCGGTGCCTTCCCAGTGCATGAGCAGGACGAGGATCTTCGAGCCGGTGCGCTCGGCGATCTCGTCGATGAGGGGGAGGGCATTGCAGTAGGGGAACAGGGCGTTGGGATCCATTTTGTCCATGTCGTGAACGCCGCGCACGGGGTAGGAAATGACCAGCGGCGTGTCGGAATACCAGTCGGGGATGGCGGGATTTTCCGCGATCTTCTTCACATTGTCGGGCAGATTTTCCTCAAACCACTGCCGGTAGATCTCCGCGCCGTCCTGCCATTCGCCCTCGAACGCCTGCCACACGAAGTCGAAGGCCGCATTGCCGCCGCCCACGAAGGTGCGGAAGCGCAGCTCGATGCCGTTGTCCGCCGCCATGAAATCCACGGCTTTGGGAGCGCGCTTTGCATCGTGTGCGCCCACGTAAAGGCCCGCGCCGTCGAAGAGGTAGCACATGAACTGGGAATGCACCATGTGGGGGAACATGGGATAGCTGCCGTGGGAGGGATATTCCGGCGCAACGGAGGGGAACCATGATCTCTGCCGGCGGTCGAGATCGTCAACCAGTGCGCCCTCGTTATAGGGATAGAGAATTTTTCCGATGCCGCCGTTTTTCTCCAGCTTCGGCAGGGACAGGGTGGGAAAATCCACCCACTCGGTCACAAATTTCGTGGGATTGTCCACAAAAATGCGCCATTCTGCACGGTTCTCGCCGGACAGCGTGACGGTGACGCGCACATCCGGCGCGGCATCGAAGTCGCTGTAAACGGCGGAATTGTCAGTCACAGCCACACTTTTTGCGGCGAATGCATCAATGACCACCGCCTCGCCCCGATCCCGCAGACGGGCGCGGAAGATGGGCAGACGGTCACAGCAAAGCTCGCGCTCGCCGATGCGAAGGGACGTGACGCATCCGGCGGCGAAGTCCACGGTGAGGGTGAGATTGCCAAAGGATTTCTGATACATGATTAAACCTCCGATTGTTGATTGGTATCACCATTATACCACAATTTCCCGCATGATGCCAGTGCGATTTCGCTCGAAACTCATGCGAAAACGGGCGTTATTGAGAGAAAGATCCCGCCGGGTGACGGCGGGATTGTTCGATCAGGCAAAGGTCTCGTTGATCTTGTCAACGGCCGACTGCACTTTTTTCTCGTTTGCGGCATAGTAGGATGAGAAGTTATGGTCGGGGCGGTAGACCAGCTTATTGCCGATGTCGGCGAATTCGCCGCCGCCGGGGAAGCAGGGGAGAATGAGGTGGCCGGGATCGTAGACGCGGCTCTCGAAGATGATGTCCAGCATCTCCATGGACTCCTCGTCGCGCACCACCTTGCCCTCCAGCACGCGCTCGCGGAAGGCGGGGATGACGGTTTTCTGATTCTCGAAGCAGATGGATTCGATGACTGCGGAGACGAATTCGGGGTCGGTGACGGTCTTCGGCACGGCGAGGAAGTTGCAGTGACCGCCCACATTCACGCGGTAGCCCTCCACGGATTCGTCATATTTCGGCTGCGGGATGATGCCGAATTCCGTGTCGATGTCGCGCAGGTTGGAGATGGCGTAAACGCTCATTTCGGCAAATCCAACACGGCCGGCGCGGACGGCGTTGTTCATATCGGTCACGTCGCCCTTTGTGATGCTGTAGCAGTCAGATTCGGCGAAAGTGAAGTATTTTTCGTACATTTCAACGGTTCGCGGTGTGTTGAGGGTCAGCTCCAGCAGGCCGTCTGCATTGACCGTGGCGATGGTCTGACCGGTGGTGACGAACACGTTCTGGGGACACGTCCATTCCGTCGCCGCCACGCCGAACTGGTCGTCGGTCAGCTTCAGCTCGGAGTCGCCGTTGAGATCGGCGGAAAGCTGGGTCGCAAGCTCGATCATGCGGTCCATCGTCCACTTGCCGTCCTTGACCATCTGATAGGGATAGGTGAGATTGTACTGGTCGAACAGATCCTTGTTGAAGATCATGCCGGCCGGTGCGCCGAGAGCATCGTGGGTCAGGTTGTCGATGGAGACGAAAATTTTATTGCCCACCGCCAGCGATTTCGGGTTCGCGCCCACCCACCACGGCTGATCGAAGTCAACATAGGGCAGATCGTTCCAGTCCATGAGCAATTCTTCGCCGGCCATGGGAATTGCCGAGCGGGAGAAGATGATGAGCAGCTGGTAGGCATCGTCGCCGGAGAGAATGGCATCCTTTGCGCCGTTTCCTTCCCCATCACCGGTCTTTTTCACTTCCTCGAAGGTCACGTCCAGCGTTTCCGACACGGTCTGCATCCGGCGGAAGATGGCGTCGTTCAGCACATCGCCCGTCTCGGTTTCCGTGGTGAATGCGCCGTTGTGATTGGCGGAATCGCGGGTGTAAACGGTGAAGGTCCTGCCGTCGAAGGTCTTATCGGGGAGCGTCGGGCGAAGCTCGGTTTCGGCAGGCTCGGTGGTATCGGCGGCGGTGGTGGTGTCATCGGTCACGGCCGCTTCACCGCAGGCGGACAGCATTGCACAGAGCAGAAGAAGGGATAAAATGCGTTTTTTCATGAAAGTCGCTCCTTTTTACTTGATTTATTGTGAAAATCGTGCTATAATTAGTATAGCACACAATATAACCCGAATCAATAGCAAAAAGGGGTGACAATCGTGCAAAAACAGCTGAATTTTCTTGCATCGAAATACGCCTATGTGCCGAAAAAGGGGGCGTTTTATTGGAATCCGACAGAGCCGCCGCTTCCTTCCTCGGATATCGAATTCCTTCATTATCATAATTTCATCGAGATCGGCTTCTGCGTGAGCGGATGCGGACTTGTCGCCATCGGGGAAAAATTTGAGACGGTGAGGCCGGGGGATGCCATGTTCGTCGCGCCCGGCGTGCGGCATTATTCAAAATCCCTCGATGAATGCTACTGCAGGTTTGTCTTCTTAGAGCCGGAAAAGCTTCCGAATACCCTCGTCAACACGGCGGAATTGAACCGGCTGCTGTGCCGTGCCGGATCGCAGGTGCTTCGCGGGGAGATGGCGGCGCTGTGCGAGCGCGTGTCGCGGGCATTTTTGATCGAGCCGGACGATACGGCGGGGCTTGAGCGGGCGACGGCACTGTTATGTCAGCTGGCATTGGAGCTTCCGCCGGCCGCGCTGACGGATGTGGACGCGGCATCGCGGGATTCCACGGCGGAGGGCGGCGTGACCCGGGATTCGGTGGCATACGACGCGGCGGCGTACATGAAGCTGCATTATAACGACCCGCTGAGCGTTGCACGGCTTGCGGAGCTGTGCCACCTGAGCGAGAGCCGGTTCCGCAGGCGATTCGCCGAGGAATACGGCTGCACGCCCTATCAGTATCTCTACCGCCTGCGGGCGGAGATCGGCGCAGAGCTGCTCCGCCGCACCCAGCTCACCGTCTCCGAAGTCGCCGCCTACGTGGGCTTCGGCTGCGATTCGGAATTCTATCGCTGCTTTTTTAAGATGTACGGTATGTCGCCCTCTGCCTGGCGGAAGATGTAGCGAGAGCCTCCCTTCGGGGAGGCTTTTTTGTTTTGCGGAAATTTTCAAAAAAATTGTCGAGATTTAGAACCTTTCGTCGAGATCCGGAGTCCTTATAAGTGTAAATATCAACCGCCGAGGGCGACTTTTGAATAGGAAGTGAATTCGACATGAATAAAAACTACATCGGAAAGACCTGTCCTTACTGCAAGACGAAGTTTTCCGCCGATGATGACGTGGTGCTGTGCGGGGCCTGCGATATGCCCCACCATCGCTCCTGCTTCGCAGACAATCAGGGCTGCACCACATTCGGCTGCACCGGCGCCATGAAGGAGATCGCCGCAACGCCGATGCCTGCACCGACAACGCAAACAGCCGCGCCCATCCCTGCCGATCCGCCGGAAAAGCCCATCGAAGTGCTCACCGAATCAAAGGAGCGCACGGTCATGCCCGGCGTGCATCTGATGCTGGAGAATACCGCGCTGATCATCGACCGGGTGAAGGACAAGCTGTATGCGCGATGCACCTTTACCAGCCTATCCGACAAGCCGGTCAGGGCGGTGATGATCGAGATCGCCTGTCAGGACGTTTGGGGCAATTCTCTCGGTGAGCCGGTGGCGTTCCAGTATCTGGATCTGCGCACCGGGCGGGAGTCGAAATTCGGCCAGAATGTGCCCATCGAGCTGCCCGACAAGACCACGCGCAAGATCCGTGTGACGGTGAAAAAGCTGATGCTGGCGGACGATACGCTCATCGACGGCGGCGGCGAGACGTTCCGGATGACCGATCCCATGCCCATCGCCGGGCAGTTTGACGATGCGGCCATGGCGGCACAGTTCGTGCGCGATACCACGCCTCACGCGAAATTCGTGCCGGAGACCATGCCGTCCTATTGGCGATGCACCTGCGGCGCCATCAATGGGGAAGCGGAAGCGGCGTGCCATCATTGCGCCATCGCGAAGGCGAAGCTGTTTGCCGCCATGAATGCGGACACGCTGGCGGCGAATCTGGCGAATTTCAATGCAAAAAAGCGTGCGCTGGAGGAAAAAGCGCGGGCGGAGCAGGCGGAACGTGACAAGCGCGCAAGGGAAATGGAGGAGCTTGCCCGAAAGCGGCAGGAGGAAGAACAGCTGGAAGCGGAGAAGCTGGCGGCCGCCAAAAAGAAGCGCGCCGTGAAGATATGCATTGCCGCAGGCGCGGGTGTGCTGGTCATTGCCATCGCGCTGGCGGTGATCTTCTGGCTGATTCCTGCCATTCAATATAATAAAGCCTGCGAAACGATGGATAGCGGCGACTACGAGGCCGCGATCACCATGTTCGAGGAGCTGGACGGCTTCGGCGACAGCGCGATCATGATCAGGCAATCGCGCTATTATATGGGCGTGGAAGCATTGCAGAGCCAGCAATTCGACGAGGCCATCGCCATTTTTACGGAGCTGGGAGATTTCAGCAACAGCGCGGAACTGCTGGACAAGGCGGAGGCGGATAAGGAGCTTGCCGCAAAGGAAGCCCGGTATCAGGAGGGCATGACAGCACTTTCCGAGCGCAAATATGACGAAGCCATCAAGATCTTCACCGAGCTGGGGGATTTTTCCGATAGCAGGACGAAGCTGGCGGATGCGCGGCGCGGCAAGGAAAATGCGGCCAAGGAAGCCAAGTATCAGGACGGCATCAAGGCGTTGGAGGAAGGCCGGTGCGACGATGCCATCGCCATTTTCACCGAGCTTGGGGATTACGCGGAGAGCAAAACGAAGCTGGAAGAATCCAAGGCGAAGAAGGAAGAAATGGCCAAGGAAGCGAAGTATCAGGAGGGCATCAAGGCGCTGGAGAACAAGCAGTTTGACAACGCCATCAAGATCTTCACCGAGCTTGGCAATTATTCCGACAGCAAGGCGAAGATCATCGAGGCGCAGAATGGCAAGAAGGAAGCCCGCTATCAGCAGGGCATCAACGCCATGAACAACAAAATGTACGGCTCGGCCATCACCATCTTCACGGAGCTTGGCAATTATTCGGACAGCAAGGCGAAGCTTGCCGAGGCGCAGCAGCTCAAATACGGCCAGCGGTACGAGGAAGGCATCACCGCTCTGAACAATCGCCGCTGGGACGATGCCATCGAGATCTTCACCGAGCTTGGGAATTATTCGGATAGTAAGTCGAAGCTGACGGAGGCCAATTATGGGAAGGCGTGCAATTATATGTCGGCAACGCGATATGAGGATGCATACAAGCTGTTCAAAGCCCTCGGCAATTATTCGGATTCCAAGAACAAGCTGACAGAATGCATTTATGCTTGGGTGGATTATTTGCTGGAAAAGGAAGTGAGTTCATTTATCTTCGAAGATACAGTCACACTCACCTCTGAGCATTACGCGACAATTTATTCGAAAATATGGAATCATATCAATTCCCACACGGATTATGAATATTGGGAGGGTATTATATCAGTTACGATATACAGACTTCTTGAAATGCTGCCGTCATCGTATGAGCAGACAGCGACACTGTTGCGGTTGTTTGATGATTGGTCGGCCTATATTCCCAGTTACTGGGATTACATCCGCGATAATAAGGCATTTCTAAAATCAGTTTGGTCGATCGGATTTGTCAGAGACTTTTTGACGGATGATAATAATATAGCGGTATTTCTCGAAAGCACATGGAAGACAGCGGATGGGAAGTATTATTTTAGATTTTATGAGGATACATCCGATGGATCTACGTGGATAAATTACGGAACTATGCCAACTCCGACCAAGCCGTACAATGTAGATCACTATAACATAATATCCTCAACGCTTGTATGGGAGGATTACAACGACAACAATGTTGGCAATGTTTACCGCTTCTCCGTAATCGACTTCAACACCATCAACGTCTATTGCTATGCCGACGGCAAAACGTACACATTATATCGTCAATAAAGGAGCAACAACATGGACAACAACAACATCACCCCGGCGCGGACTTGTCCGAAATGCGGCAGGGTGCTTGACGCGGAGGATATGTTCTGCCCGGGCTGCGGTGAAAATCTCGCCGCGCCCGTGCCGGTGAAGCTTGACATCCCCGCAAACGCCTCCATCGAGGAATTCAACCGCAGGATCACCGCCGGCAAAAAGAAGAAAAAACGCTTCCTTTTCATCTGGCTGCCCATCATCCTCGTCGTGCTCATCGGCGCGGGCGTGCTGTCGTGGTTCCTCTATTTCGAGCCGAATTCCCGCTACACCGAAGCCCTCGCTCTGTACGATGACGGCAAATATGAGGAAGCCATCGGAATGTTCACCGAGCTTGACGGCTTCAAGGACAGCGAGGAGCAGATCACACGGTGCGAAACGGCCATCAAGCAGGAGAAATACGACAAGGCCATCGCGCTGTATGAGCAGGATAAAAACTACGGAGCGGCCATCACAGCACTGGAAGCTCTTGACGGATTTTCCGACAGCGCGGCGAAAATCGAGGAGATCAGGGAAGCCTATCTGTCTTTCGCGCAGATCGCCTACGCACTGATCAGCCGCGGCTACGACCTCGATCAGACTCTCGGCCAGAGCGTATACAACACGCTGGCATTGAGCTATCTGAGAGACGGACTCGATTCGTTGGCGATGACGCATCTCTATTCCGGCACCTCATACAGTGTGTTTTACTACGATTCGTGGTATTCCTACGGCTACAAATACATTGTTGAGTCCGATATGGCGCAGTCGTTTGTGGATTTACTGGAAGCCAGCGACGGCAATATGGGCCTGATTGAGCTTTCCATGCTGACTCTGGAAAATCCGCCGGCGGAATTCCAAAGCCTGTATTCGTCGATCCAGTCGCTGTACAGCACATACAGCTCCTACCATTCCTTCATCCAAACGAAACCGTCGTCAGGCTATTCGTCCTACGATGCCGCCAAGGATTCCATGGAAGCCAAGGTGGACAGCGCGATTTCCAAGACGAAAAAGCAGGATTCGAAGATCACAGCGCAGGTTGCCGAATACGCATGGGATTAATATAAGGAGGAAATCATGGATAATTACATCGGAAAGATCTGTCCGTACTGCAAAACGGCGATCACGGCAAGCGAGCCGGTGAAGGTCTGCCCGTCCTGCGGTATTCCCCATCACGCCGCCTGCTGGGCGGAGAATCACGGATGCACCACCTTCGGCTGCACGGAGCAGTATTTTGAAGCACCGGCCGCGCCCCTGCCGGTGCCCGTTCCCGCACCGGCTGCCGTGACCTGCACAAACTGCGGCGTACCGCTTGGGGAAGATCAGGCATTCTGTCCCAAATGCGGCACGCCCAAAGCCGCACCGCAGAAGCCGGTCTGTCAGAAATGCGGAAACGAGCTTCAGCCGGATCAGGCGTTTTGCCCCAAATGCGGGCAAAAGGCGGGGGAAGCCCCTGCCGCAAGCCCGGTCATGGGCGATTTCACCGCCGCAAGTCCCCGGAAGCGTTCACCAAAGCTGCCCATTTTCATTGGCGCGGCAGTGATCGCCGTCATCGTCATCGGCGTCATCATCGGCTCCATCGTGGGATCGGCGCGTGCCAAGGCGGCGTATGAGGAATATCTTGACAATGCGGAGGAATTCATGACGCTGGCGCTGGATGCGGGTGCCAATCTGGAGGACATTTCCGACACCATCGTCACCTACTGGCACGAGAATATTTACGATGATCTCCACGGCTCCAGCATCGATACCGCCATCGCGCTGGCACTCATCGACAAATCGGACGAGATCGATCAGGCGGGGCAGTTCGACAGCCGGATGAAGAGTCTGTACGGCAAATTAAAGAGCGTGCCGGACGCGGTCTCAGACAAGGATGCGGACGAGCTTGACGACATCTGCGACGCGGTGAAGGAGCTGTACAACGTGTACACCGACTTCTACGCCCTCGCTACCGATCCGTCGGGCAGCTACAATTCCTACAGCGAAGACAACAGCGACACCACGGATGAATATCTCGAATGCTACCGTGCGCTGAAAAATCTATTGGATTAAGGAGAAACGATCATGGCAAAGGTAAACGTAATCATCATCGATGCAACGGGCAACAAGGAGCAGAAGGTGGGACTGCCGGACGACATCAGGTGCGGCATCATCATGGTGAAGCTGGTGGAAAAGATCAAGCTTCCGTCGGTCGGCCCGGACGGAAATCCCATCAGCTACAAATTCATCCACAAAGTCACCGGCAGACAGCTGCTGGAGGCGCAGACACTGGCGGAAGCCGGCATCCGTGACGGCGATGTGCTTCGCCTGCAGCCGGAGATCACGGCAGGTGCGCGGTGATGGCAAAGGAAACGCTGGAGTTATCGCGATCCGAATTTGAGGAAGACCGCTATGCCCGCCTGCGCCTGATTCCGTGGTGGGATCAGGAGCGGCTGAAAAATGCGGCGGTCATGGTGGTCGGCGCAGGTGCGATCGGCAACGAGCTTGTGAAAAATCTCACCCTTCTCGGCATCGGAAAGATCCTCATCTTCGACATGGATGCCATCGAGAGCACCAATCTCACCCGCTCGGTGCTGTATCGGGCGGGAGATGTGGGCCGCTTCAAGGCGGAGGTTGCCGCCGAGCGCGCACGGGAGATGAATCCCGATGTGCGGGCGAAAGCGTTCGTTGCCAACATCATCGACGATGTGGGACTCGGCGTATTCCGCCGGATGGACGCGGTGCTGGGCGGACTTGACAACAGGGAAGCGCGGCTGTCCATCAATCAGTCCTGCTGCAAGGTGAACCGCCCGTGGATCGACGGTGCCATCGAAGCGCTGAACGGCTTTGCCCGGGTATTCGTGCCGGGTGAGGGCGCGTGCTACGAATGCACCATGACCGAGAC
>SVSO01000091.1 GCA_015064195.1 Oscillospiraceae bacterium | reverse complement strand
GCGGCGAATGCGGCGTCAACGGCCTCCTTGAGGGTCTGCAGGCCTTCGGTGACTTCCACCACTCTCGCGCCGAGGATCTTCATGCGCGCCACGTTGGGAGCCTGCTTTTTGATGTCAACGGAGCCCATGTAGATGTCGCACTCCAGACCGAAATAAGCGGCGGCGGTGGCCAGCGCTACGCCGTGCTGACCGGCACCCGTCTCGGCGATGACCTTCTTTTTGCCCATGTATTTTGCCAGCAGTGCCTCGCCCATGCAGTGGTTGAGCTTGTGTGCGCCGGTGTGATTCAGATCCTCGCGCTTGACGTAAAGCTGTGCGCCTGTGCCGATCTTGTCGGAAAGGCGTTCCAGATGGGAGATGGGCGTGGGTCTGCCCTGAAATTCCTTGCGGATGCGGCGCAGCTCGGCAATAAACTTGCGGGATTTGCAGATGGTCTGATAGGCTTCGGTGATCTCGTTCATCGCCGTCTGCAGCTCAGGCTGGATGTAAGAGCCGCCGTATTTGCCGAAATAGCCATTGGCGTCGGGATAATTTTTGAAGTAGGTGTCGAAGTCAACATTGTTGAATTTCATGATTTGTTCCTCCTGAATGTAATATCGTTATGAAAACGTGCTGTGATTTTTGTCGGGCGGCAAAGAAAAACGCCCCCGACAGAAATCGATTCTCTGTCAAGGACGAACAGTATAAACTATCCGCGGTGCCACCTTGTGTTCACGGCAATGCCGTGCGCTTTTTGAGATACAATCATACCTCCGGCAATTAACGCCTGCCTTCGACGTCGCAGAATACTCACATCGCTGCTTTGACTGCGCCCTCCGCGGTCCATTTGCCGAACTGTTTCTTACCTGATTCACACCAGCGCAGGCTCTCTGAGAAGTCATGATCGACGTTATCTCCGCTTCAACGGTTTTAATCATTTACAGAAACCATTATATCACACCCCGCGGCGTTTGTCAAGAGCTTTTTTCAAAAAAATTTCGCATTTTTTTTGGAAAAAGCGGCAGATTTGGCGAAACGTGTTGTCTTATAGGATGAAGGGGAAAATAATACTTGACAAATGTAATCGTTTGTGATATACTATAACTGTAAAATATCGAAAGGAGCAATCGCATGAAACAATTCATCCTCACACTCGCACTTGCATCGGCGCTGGCATTCACCGCCTGCGGCAAGGATACACCTGACAAAATCACGCTCACCGGCGTGTATAACGGTACTCCGGTGGAGATCGGCGCACTGTCCGAAGGGGAGCAGCTGTCAAATCTGCGGGAGATGTACGCATCGGACGGCGTGCTCCATCTCGTCGGCTCGGTGATGAGCGAGGCGGGCATGGAGCAGGTCATCCTCACCATGGACGCGGCGGGCAAATGGGAGCGCACTGTGCTGCCCATCACGGAGCAGGCCCGGGCCATGGCATCCTCGGAGGAGGGCTATCTGTTCGTCACCAGCGAATTTGACATGACCACCTTCACCGAGCGTTTTGTCCTCATGGGCGCGGATCCGGACGAGGTGCTGTGGGAAAAGCCGCTGGGCGAGCTGTTTGAGCTGCCGGAGCGGTATCACAGCACGCCGATGATCGCCGGACACGACGGCGCATGGTATGTGGCGGTGGAGGATACCCTGCTCAGCCTTGACGCAGACGGCACCGTCCTCGCCTCCGACGTGATGACGGACAGCGTGCGGGGACTCTTTGCCGCCGACGATGGTCTGCACGTCTGGGGACAGGGCTTCCATTCGATCATCGACGGCGATGCGATCCGGGAGGATGCGGCGTGGAAATCCGCCATGGAGGGCGTGAATACCGTCATCCCCGGCGGCGGCTACGATTTCTGCAAGACCAGCGAAATGGGGCTGTACGGCGTTCATGCGGCGGAGGGCACATCGGAGCTGCTCATGAACTGGGTCAGCTCGGGAATCCCCGCCGTGCCTGGAAATATCGCCGTCATGAGCGAAGACGTGGTGTACATTTACCGCTCGGATTATGCGGATACGCTGACCGGCGAGCGCGGGCTGTGGCGGTATGAAAAATGCCCGGAGGATGCGCTTCCGGAGCGGCAGATCATCCGCGTCACCTACAGCGAGAACGGCCGGGGAAAGATCCCGCTGGCGGCGGTGCAGTATAACAAATCCCAAGCGGAGTATTTCGTCGTGTGCGAGGAATATTCGGCCACCGGCGGCGATTATGTCACCATGGCGGAAGGCATTTCCCGGATGCTGATGGACGGTTCCGTCGGCGATATCGTGGAGCTGGAATCGCTCACCGAGCTGGAAACCTACGGCGCGAAGGGCTATCTTGCCGATCTGAACACCCTCACCGGCGACCTTATCGCGGCGGATGACATTTTCGGATGTGTGCGCACCGCCTGTGAAACGGACGGCAAACTGTACGGCATCCCCCAGGAGTTCGCGCTTGCCACCTGCGCGGTAAAATCCGGTGCGCTGGATGCATACGGAACGTGGGATCTGTCCGCATTCATGGAGCTGTATGACGATCTGACGGCGGAGGGGCGGTTTATCACGGCAAATCTCAGCGCGGCGGGCATCACGGAATTTCTCCGGGAAACGCTGATGGGCAGCTTCGTCGATCTGGAGGCGGGAGAGAGCCGGTTCGATTCGGAGGAATTCCGGGCGGCCATGGAATTTCTGGCATCGCTTCCCGAAAAGAATGCCTGCGGGCTGAACGTCTGGAACGAAAATCACTACGTCACCGACGAGGTCTTCCTCTTTGAAGCCACCGTCGGCTGCTACAGCGAATGGGCGATGCTGATGGCGGCCTATCGGGGCGAGGATTTCGACGCGGTGGGCTATCCCTCATCGGACGGCGGCGCGGTGAAGCTTGAGGCGGAGAAGTATTATGCCATCAGCGAGCAGAGTTCGGTGAAGGAGGGCGCAATGGAGTTCCTCGCCTACTTCCTCAGCCCCGCCTGCACGCTGGACGAAATGCGGGGAATGCGCAAGATCCCGGCGCTCAAATCGTCCATGGAGGCGTGGAACGAGAGCGAGGGGAAGATGTATTATTACTTCGAGAATGACAATTTCGGCGGCTGGTCGGGGGATACCAAGCCCTTCGATCCGTCGCGTGTCGGCCCGGGAATGGAGATCTTCGCCGGCGATCCGGCGGTTGTGGACGCACTGTATGACTTCCTCGACACGGCGAGGGTGGCCCGTCCGCTGCCATCGGAGCTGCAGACCATCATAAACGAGGAGCTGGCCGCCTATTTTGCCGGTGACAAATCCGCCGACGAAACGGCAAAGCTCATCGACAACCGGGTGGGAACCTATCTGGCGGAGAAAAAATAACAAACGGGGAGGTACTGCATCGGAATGCAGTACCTCCTGAAATTTTCCTTGCAAAATTCGCCGACATATGCTATAATGATACAAAAGGAGGGATGCACATGAAGCGGCTGATTTTGCTGATAGTAATGGCGGCGATGCTTGCCGGATGCGGGGCAGAGCTGCCACATCTGCCGCCGGATGCGCCGGATGTGGCGGCGGCGATGACCGATGCGCCGCTCATTTCCATGGCGGGCGAGCCTGAGCCGCCGCCGGAAACCACCGCACCGCCTCCTCCGCCTGAACTGCCGCCGCCGGTGATCCCGGATGAAGTCCACACCAATATCGACGCGGAGACCGCGATCCCCGTTTTCATCAAGCTCCGGGACACCGCCGCATCGGTTGGCGCATCCGTCTATTTCACCGACGTGGAGCGGGAATATTATTTCGGTATCGATGAGGAGACATGGTATCACACCGCCAGCACCATCAAGGCGGTCTACTGCCATTACCTCCTGTCGTCCGGCGTTGATCTTGAGGCGGAAGTCACCTTCACAAACGCCAATCGCACGAGCGTCACGGGAAAGCTTTCCGCCAACGATGTGGGCAAGAGCTTCACCGTGGGCGAGCTGATGGAGCTGGCCCTCCGCTATTCGGACAATCAGGCCCACCGTCTGCTTTATGAAACCTTCGGCATCGAGGGCTACAATCGCTATGTGTCAGGCCTCGGCGCGGGCGGACTGCAGATGAGCGAGGAATGGGAATGGTCGCGAGTGTCGGCAAAAAAGCTGTCCCGCGCCATGCTGGATATATACCGATACGGGAAAACCGACGATTTTGTCATCGAGCATCTGAAAAATGCATCCTACAACGGGCAGATACCGGCGGGGACGGCATACGAAACGGCGCACAAATACGGCGCAAACGGCGGCGGCGACGGCTATCACGATACCGCCATCGTCTACGCGCCGGGACGCGCCTACATTCTGACCATCCTCACCGGCATCGACCCGGCGAAAACTGCTGATGAGGACGCGATTTTCCGCGAGATCGCCGGACTTTGCGACGAACTGCACGCCATCCTGTTCGCCGATCTATGAGCGCGCGCCGCCCCATTCTGCCACGGTGAAGCCGGTGCGCGGCGGTGCGGAAAGCTCCTGCGGCGGCAGATCCACCGGCGCATCCGATGGCCGCCACGCCATAAAGACCCGGATGAGCGTGTCCGGCGCGGGGGAAATGTCCAGCCGCGCACCGTCGGTATACCGGTCGCTCTGGAAGGATATGAGATTGTAGGGATTTTGCTCCATCATCGGCAGCCAGTACACGATGAATTCGTTGGCCTCCTGCCGCGTCAGCCCCAGCTTTTCCAGCGCATCCTCCAAAAACGGCGCGGTATCCTCGCCCTTCACGCAGAATCCGGCGGAAAAATCATAGCTTGCCGCACGCTTGCCCTCCCAGTAAAGATAGCGGTAGGTCATGCCGCGGCCGTCGGTCAGCGTGCCGTCCGGCGATGCCGTCACCGTCCAGCCGTCCTCATAGGCGGGATAGGTGCAGGTGAGGTCGCCGTCATAATCCAGCCCCACGGTGACGGACATGGGCCGTTCGGGATAGAGATAAATGACCGGTTTCGCGTCAAGAATCGGCTCCATATACGCCGATTCCCGCCGCCACAGCTCGGAAAGCGGCGTGTTCCGGTCGGAGAAGCCGTAGAAGCGGACGGCGGAGTAGGTGCCGTCCGGGGTGATGCGGTTCCAGCGGACGATTTTGTAGGTGAGGGCGACAAATTCCCGTGTGCCGCCGTCATCATAGGAGGCGGTGGGGATGGGAACGATCAGCACGGCCAGCAGAATGAGCGCCGCCGCGAGGATGAATTTTTTTCGCATAAAAATGCTCCTTTCGTGTCGTTACCGTATATCTCGCCGAAAATCGCGGGCGGTTGCACGGAAGAGGAAAAAGGAGACAGCATATGAACGAAAAAACGCATGACAGCATCACATTGACCATCACGCCGCTGCCCGAGCTGGTGCGCACCGGAACGGCGGAGCATTCGCCCCTCGCCGCGGAATTTTTCGCCTTGGTCAAGGAGCGGCTGGGAATCCCCATTCTCGCGGCTTATCTGCAGATGACAGGGCAGATCCTCACCGTCGCCGTCCGTGCAGAGTGGGAGCGGGCGGTGAAAAAATCGAGAGAGGAGATCTTCGCACTGCTTGCCGGACTGCTTGCGCGGCAGGGCATCGCGCCGGATGACCCTCACGCCGTCTTTGCGGAATGTCCCGATCAGCTGGCACTCTGGCAGTATCTGGAAGAATCTTTGCCCGCATTCAACCGGCGGACTTTTCTGCGGGAAGCGGGGGCAAGGCTTGTCTGCGGCTGGGACAGATCCCGCCGCGCCATGGCCTATCATCTGCTGGTGGACGACAGCTTCCCGGATGCGGATGCACTGGCCGCGAAAGTCACCGCCGCCGCCGTGGAAAAGCTGTCGGCGAAGGATGTGTGGGGCGTGATCGATGAGCGAGCCGCCGCGCCGGTGATCCTGCGGTACGGCGAACTCACGCCGGAGCAGAAATTCGCTTTCCTCAGAGAAGGCGGCATGATTTAATTTATGCTTCCGTTCTGACAAGCTCCGGCATGGCTGACACGGCATAATCCGCCGCATATGCAGTGTCGGCGCACCAGCGTATCAGCGCGGATTCATCGAGGATGAGCGGCATCCGATGGTGAACATCCGCCGTCCACGCATTGGCCGCGGTGGTGAGGATCACGAATCGCACGCCGTCCTCGTATCGCTGCCAGAGTGCGCCGAGCCAGAGCATCCGGCGCTCCGGTCTGCGGAACAGATATTTCGTCCGCTCCCCGCTGTGCGCCCATTCAAAATAGCCTGTCGTCGGCACGATGCACCGCCGCCGCAGAAAGCTTTCCGCGAAGGTGGGCTTTTCGGCGATGGTTTCCGCCCGGGCATTGATGATGACGCTCCTGCCGCGAAATCCGGGGAAGCCCCATGCCGCCGCAAATGGCCGAAGCTCGCCGGTCACACCGGTCAGCAGAGGCACGGTGTTTGTGGGGAAGATCTCGCCGGATGCGAATTCTGTCGTCGGATAGGCGGATTTTGCCGCAGTGTAGATGGTCTTCAGCTCCTCGCAGTCATCGATATAGCCGGTGTAGCGTCCGCACATGGCGCACCTCCTATTTGAGAAATTTTGCGTCAAGCTCCTGCCGCAGAAAGCCGTAGCCCTCGTGGATCAGGCAGTTGACCTTCAGCGCCGCTAAATTGATGTCCGTTCCCGTGGCGGCGGCGATCTGCAGGGTGTCGTAACCCTTCTCGATCATTTCGAGGATCTCCCCGTCATCAAGCAGCAATGCGGCGGCGAACACATTTGCCTCATATTCCCGCTTGGTGGACATATCGTAAAGCTCGAATTCCTGCAGTGCCTGCTCGCCGGCGAATTTCCGGTGCAGGCGGTCATGTCCCAGCTCGTGGGCGCAGACGATGCGGCTCAGATGCTCGCTGTTATGGCTGTTTAAGATGATGAACCGACTGCGCTTGATGACGCGGTACATTCCCTTGAGCCGGTTCAGCTTGTCCGTCCACAAAAGCTCGATGCCGAGCGCATGGGCGATGCGGAACGGATCCCGCGTGCCGTAACGCCGGATGAGCGTACGGGCTTTTTCCGAAATTTCCGTGGTCGATGTCATACATCAAGCTCCCCGCGATATTTTTTCGGCGTGTATTTCTGATTCTTTTTCTTGGCGATCCAATAAGCTTCGTTGAGGGCGGCGATGATGCCGTCCTTTTCGTCTTCGTCGATCTCACCGCCGGCGAACAGGCCGATCACCTCGCTCACCAGCGCATCCACATCCCGCGCCGCCGATGCACCGCCCTTGTCCGCGGCTTCCACGATGTACTGATCCGATTCGCTGAGCAGTGCTTCCGAGGTCGTGCCCAGCACCTGCGCAGCCCGCATGACCGAATCCAGACTGCGGGGCAGGATCGTGCCGCGCTCCCAGTTCTGCACGGTGCGGTAATGAATCTCTGCGCGCTCGGCAAGCTCCCGCTGGCTGAGTCCCGCCGCCGTCCGTGCTGCCTTTAATTTATCCGAAAATGCCATATCATATTCTCCGTTTCCAAAAAATAGCACAACAAAATGTGCATTTTGCCCTTGACAAGCACAAACAAATGTGCTATAATAGACACATCAAATTGTGACACAAGATGTTGTGCTACCATTATACCACAAAGCACAGCGTTTGTCAAGGGAACGGGGGAATTTTTATGCCGGAGACTTGGGAGCGGACGATCCTTCACGCGGATCTCAACAATTTTTACGCATCGGTGGAATGTGTGCTGAATCCGGAGCTGAAGCGGTATCCGGTGGCGGTGTGCGGCCGGGTGGAGGAGCGTCACGGCATCGTGCTGGCGAAAAATTATGCGGCAAAGGACTGCGGCGTCAAAACCGGGGAGGCCATCTGGGAGGCGAAGCTCAAATGCCCGGGGCTTGTCATTGTGCCGCCCCATTATCGGGAGTACATGAAATATTCCCGGCTGGTGCGGCAGATCTACTGCCAGTACAGCGATCTTGTGGAGGCGTACGGCATGGACGAAAACTGGATCGATGTGACCGGCTCGCGCCTGCGGTTCGGCGACGGCGAGCAGATTGCCAACGAGATCAGAGAGCGGGTGAAGGAGGAGCTGGGGCTGACCATTTCGGTGGGCGTATCCTTCAACAAGATTTTCGCAAAGCTTGGCAGTGACATGAAAAAGCCGGACGCGGTGACGGTAATCCCGCCCGACAGCTTCCGGCAAAAGATCTGGCATCTGGCGGCGGATGAGATGCTGGGGGTGGGACGTGCCGCCATCAAGACCCTCAACCGCTTCGGCATCCGCACCATCGGAGAGCTTGCCGCCTGTCCGGATGAGCTGCTCACCTGCCAATTCGGCATCAACGGCCTGCGCATGAAGCGGTTCGCCAACGGGGAGGATCACTCGCCGGTGATGGAGCAGGATTATCATATGCCCATCAAAAGCGTGGGCAACGGCATCACGTTTCTGGCGGATCTCTCAACGGAAGCGGAGGTGTGGCCCATGATCCTCGCGCTGGCGGATAAGGTGGCGGAGCGTCTGCGGGAGGCGAAAAAGAAGGCGCGCGGCGTGTCGCTGATGGTGCGATGCAGCGACCTCGCGTGGAAGGAATGGCAGGCGGGGCTTGACTTTTTCTCCCAGAATGCCATCGAGCTTGCACGGCAGTGCTTCTCGCTGTTCCGGCAGAATTATCCGTGGGTCAAGCCCGTCCGTGCGCTGACAGTGCGCGCCATCCGGCTGGTGGATGAGGATGTGAGCGAGCAGCTGTCCATCTTCCGGGACAGCGGCCGCATCGAAAAAACGGATGCCCTCAATCGTGCGGTGGATGAGATCCGGGGCAGATTCGGCCGGCGTGCCATCACCAGCGCAGCCACTCTGCGGCTTGACAAAATGCCGCCGACGGATGACGAGGTGGAGCTGAGGATGCCCACGGGAATGCTGACCACAGCGGCCGCCAATTGAGAGATGGGCCTGACGATGCGGGCGGTTTCATCAAAGGGGCGTATTGATCTGCACCGGAAGCCAGCCGGCGTCGGTATAGTCGTTGCAGGGCTTGATCCTGCGGAGCGTGGAGGTGACGCGGGAGCAGGTCTTGGCATAGACATCATAGCACAGTCCGCCGCCGCCGTTGTACATCACATCGCCGGCGAAGGCGAGATGGGGCAGCTCACGGCGGAGGGTGTTCCACGTGGTCTTCATGAAGCCCAGCGCGTGATTGTCCCGCATACTGGTCAGCGCCGTGCCGTAGTTCGCCATCTTGCTCCATGTGCAGCAGAGGATGTCGAAGCCGTAGCGGGCAAAAATGGCGGCAGACTGCCATGGCTCGCTTGTGATCTCATACTGCCAGTCGGCGATGATGATGCCCCGATCGAGGCCGTTTCGCATGGCTTCGGCGAATTCCGGGCTGGAATTTGCGGCGTAAGCTTCCTCCGCGCCCCGGCTGTTTTTGGCAAGCTCACTCTGGGAGAGAAGCATATCGCCCCACATGATGGCGCGTCTGCCCTTGGATGCCAGATCCGCCTGCACACTGTTCAGGTATTCGCACAGCTCTGCGGCGATCTCCAGCGCATCCTCGCCCTTGCCCAGATCGTCCGCCTCATCGCATCCCAGCAGGAAATAACTGCCCGGGCCGCACAGATCGCACAGCTCATCCCGCAGCTTTGTGAGCAGCTCACGCACCACAGGCTTGCGGTAATCCCAGACCCAGCCGTAAAATTCGGGCAGGTAGAGGTATTCCAGCTCCGGTGCCTGATCCAGCACCACGTGCTTGCCGGATGCGCCCTGACGCGCCATGGCCGCATGACCGAGATGCTGGAGCATGGGGATGACCTCCAGCCCCAGCGCACGTGCCACGGCGACCAGCTCGCGGATCTGCCCCTTGGTGTAGGCAAATGGCCAAGCCAGCGCCGGAAGCGCATCCAGCTTGATGGTGCCCCAGAATTCGAGGATAACATGGGTGTAGCGCGACATGGCGGCGAGGCGGATGGCCTTGTCAATGAGGGTCAGCGATGTCTCCTTGTCCGGCCAGACGCAGAGATGCACCGAGCGCACGCCGATTTCGGGATGGCCGAAGACGGTGCCGCATTTTGCCTTGTAAAGCAGCTTGTCGTAGCAGAAAATTTTCTCAAGGAAGGTGACAAAGCCGCGCATGAGGGCGTTGTAGCTTGTGCCGGCAATGTAAACGCCGCCGGGGGTGATGTTCAGCGCGAATTCGTTTTCATCCAGCGGAACGGCGGAAAAATCGCCGGCGGTGATGGTGTAATCCTCATGATCGCGCAGGATCTTCCACGGCAGGCCGTAGGTGTAGTTGTTGAGGATCTCGGAAAGCACCGGATGGGAAGCCTCCGCAGGGAAGGAGATGGTCATCTCCCGATCGATAACAAAGTAGTCCATATATGCTGCTCCTTTATTCAGTCAAGTAATGAATCATTTGTGTGACACATCGCCCGATAGGGCGATTTTTAATAAAATGCGTCGCTCGGGCGGGTCTCCCGCCCGAAAAGACACCTTCAAGGCACGCGTAGGCGCGTGCCCATCGGCCTGTGTCAGGCCGATGTAACCCCGCCCGCGGCGGATCCACTTGCAAGCG
>SVSO01000090.1 GCA_015064195.1 Oscillospiraceae bacterium | reverse complement strand
TTTTTCCAACGACAACTATTTCCGCCGGTGTTACAAGCATATCTACGGGATCCCGCCGGGAAAAACGCGAAAAGAAGCACTGCGCTGATGTGCAGTGCTTCTTTTTTTGTCACGCTCTTGACAAACCGCTCACCGCGTGATATAATAATTGTTATCACCAAACGAAAGGAAACTGCAAAAAAACATGAAGCATCTCGGTTATTATAACGGAAAATTCGGTGAGATCGATGAAATGACCATCCCCATGAATGACAGGGTGTGCTACTTCGGAGACGGCGTGTACGATGCATCCTACAGCCGTAACTATATCATTTTCGCGCTGGATGAGCACATCGACCGCCTTTACAACAGCGCCGCGCTCCTCCGCATCGATATCCGTCAGACAAAGGCGGAGATGAAGGAGATCCTCTGCGATATGGTGCGCCGCATGGACACCGGTGAAAATTTCGTCTACTGGCAGGTCACACGCGGCACAGCTGTGCGGAATCACGTTTTTCCGAAAGACGGAGCCGGTGCGAATTTCTGGATCTCCATCCAGCCGAAGCCCATTGTTGACACCTACAAAAAGATCCGGCTGATGACAAAGGATGACACGCGATTCCTCCACTGCAACATCAAGACCCTCAATCTGATCCCCGCAGTCATGGCGTCCCAGGAGGCACTGGAGGCGGGCTGTGACGAGACTGTACTGCATCGCAGCGGCAGAGTCACCGAATGCGCACACAGCAATGTCCACATTCTGAAGGACGGCACGCTCCGTACTGCTCCCACCGACAACCTCATCCTCCCCGGCATTGCCCGCGCCCATCTCATCAAGGCCTGCCGCGCCCTTGGCATTCCGGTGGATGAAACGCCCTTCTCTCTTGACGAAATGATGGCGGCGGATGAAGTGATCGTCACCTCCTCCGGCTCACTCTGCCTTGCCGCAGAGGTGATCGACGGCATTCCCGTTGGCGGACACAGCGCAGAGCTGCTCCGTTCGCTTCAGGATACCGTTCTTGCCGAATTTATGGCGGAAACGACACCGCGAAAAGAATAATGTCCGCAAAAAAAGCGTGACTGCTGTGACAGTCACGCTTTTTTCATTAATCCAGCTTTGCTGTAGCCGTTCCGTCGTCGTTGTAGACGATGCGGTCGCCATCCTGCGCCAGACTTTCGATATAGGTAAGATATGCTTCCTTCGATTCAAAGGGCGGCTTGAAATCGGCGATGATCTGCTTTGCACGCGCCGCATCATCCTGCAGAAGCAGACGGAGCATGGTCAGCTGCCACTTTGCGTTGTCCACGCACGCGGCCACCGGATCGGCGATCTCGTAATCGCTTCCGTGGGATGTACCCTTAGAGCCGCCGGCATACGGATGCACCACCGGCATGATGCAGGACAGGTCGCCCATATCCGTGCTTCCCGAGCCCATGACCTCGCTGTAGCTGAAGGGATACTCGGGGATCGCCAGCTTTGCCGCTTCCTCCGACAGCTTCATCATGTCGCGGCTGTTGTTCAGCGGCGCATAGCCGGGGAAATCGATGATCTCGATGTTGGTGCCGATGGACAGTGCCGCACCGGTCAGCGCGCGGTTCACCTTCTTGTTCTCCGCTTCGATGGCCGCATAGCTTGCACCGCGCACATAGCTCTCCATTGTCACCGTTGCGGGGATCGCGTTCACCATGTCGCCGCCGTGGGTGATGATGGGATGGACGCGGATGATATCCTGCTCCTTGAAGGTCTCGCGGATGGCGTTGATGGCATTCAGGCCGCAGTTTGCCGCATAGAGCGCATTCTGACCCGCCCACGGACTGCCGCCCGCATGAGCCGCCTTGCCCTTGTAGACGATCTTTTTCGCAAGGCATCCCACCGAACCGCCGCGTACACAATAGCCGGAGGAGGTGTGCACCATGAACGCCATGTCCACGCCGTCAAAATAACCGCGGTACAGAAATTCCGTCTTGCCGCCGAAATAGCGGATCTTGCCCTCGGCTTTCAGCTTGCTCCGGTATTCGATCTCTAAAAGCTCCTCCGCCGGAACTGCGCACAGGCGGATCTTTCCGCACAGCTTGTCGAGCACCGCCGGCTCACGGAGTGCCGCCGCCACACCGAGAAGTGCCGCACACTGGGCGTTATGGCCGCAGGAATGCACCGCGCCGGTGACCGGGTCAGCATCCTTATGGACGGGGCAGATGATGGAGTCAAGCTCGCCGAGGATCATAATCTCCGGGCCGGGACGACCGGTATCGATCACCGTATAAAAGCCGGTGATGCCCTCCGCCATGGTCAGCTCATAGCCCAGCTCACGGAACTTTTCTTCCATATAAGCACTGGTTTTATACTCCTTGTAGCCCGTCTCCGGATTGGCCCAGATGTACCGTTCCGCCTCAAGGATCAGCTCGCGGTATTTTTCCACTGCATTTTTGATGTCGTTCATTGTGATTCTCCTTAAAAATTACTTGAAATTTTGGTCATTCTGTGTTATAATAGAGCGATCGGGCAGCGATGCGACCATGATCCATCCCGCAATTCCGAGAAAGAACGGAATCCAGAAATATCGCCGCTCATGATGCCCCTTCATCATCGCGATCCGCCGGAATTCGCGGGCGACGAAAAACTGCACGAGAAGCCCTGCCGCAAACAGGAGCAGTGTGAAGATCATGTTCCCTGCGGCAGCCGCAGCAACCATCACAGCGGTCGGCCCATCCGCGCCGCCGATAATGCCAAGATCCATTTTGAATATCTCCTTATGAAACAAAAATTATCTGAAACAATTGCCGCGCTTTCCGAGTGGTATCGCAAATGCGCGAAGCCGCTTCCGTGGCGGCTGGATCCGTCCCCGTATCACGTCTGGATCTCCGAGATCATGCTCCAGCAGACGCGCATCGAGGCGGTGATTCCCTATTATGAACGATTTCTCGCCGAACTGCCGGATGTTTCGTCCCTCGCCGAAGTTGACGACGAGCGGCTCATGAAGCTCTGGCAGGGGCTGGGCTATTATTCCCGCGCCCGCAATCTGAAGCGTGCGGCCATGCGAATCATGGAGCATCACGGCGGTGCGCTTCCGGCGGATTTTGCCGCACTCCGCGCACTGCCCGGCATCGGCGATTACACCGCCGGCGCCATCGCATCCATCGCGTTCGGACTGCCCGAGCCTGCGGTGGACGGCAATGTGATGCGGGTGCTGACACGCATTCTCGCCGACGATACGGATATCGCGAAACCTGCCGCCAAGCAGAAATTCATCGCCCCACTGCGGGAGGTGTATCCGTCCGGCGATGCGGCACGGCTTGCCAGCGAAGCACTCATGGAGCTTGGCGAGCAGATCTGCATCCCAAACGGCGCACCGAAATGTGAGAGGTGCCCCGCCGCGCAGCTGTGTGAAGCCCATCGGTTGGGACTGGAATCGGAGCTGCCGGTGAAATCGGCAAAGGCGGCGCGTCGGGTGGAGATTTGCACAATCTTGCTCCTCACGCAGAATGGACGGTACGCCATCCGCCGCCGTCCGGACAAGGGACTGCTTGCCGGACTGTGGGAATTTCCGTCCCTCCCCGGCGCTGCGGACGAGGATGCCATCGCGGAATTTCTCACCCGTGAAAACCTTACGCACGTCGGAAATGTCCATGCCCTCGGCAACGCGAAGCATATCTTCACCCATGTGGAATGGCACATGACCGGGCTTTCCGTTGAAGTTTCCGGTGAGCCGGAATCGCTGATTTTTGCATCGCCGGAGGAGCTGCGGGAGGTCTATGCCATCCCCACAGCCTTCCGTGCGTACACGTCGCAGATCTTATGAAAGCACCTTGTCGGGATTTAGGAGCCCCTTGGGATCAAATGCCTGCCGGATGCGCTTCATCAGCTCCATTTGTTCCGGTGAAATCTGACGTTTTAAGTATTCGCGCTTGGCGTATCCGATGCCGTGCTCGCCGGATACAAAGCCGGAAAGCTCGTCCGCTTTTTTGTAAAGCGCATCGAATGCCGCATCCCGGCGGCGCTTCCATTCGGTCTCGTCAAGTCCGTCCCGGCAGAGATAAATGTGCAGATTTCCGTCGCCCGCATGACCGAATCCGGGCAGGCGGATGCCCACCTCCTCGGACAGCGTGTGGGTATACAGCACGAATTCCGCAACACTCCGTCTCGGCACGACCACGTCGCATTCGTCCATCTCGTCCGTGGATGCTTTGATGGCTTCCAGAAATGCACCGCGCGCGCTCCAGACTGAGCCTTTGCGCTCCTCGGTGTCAACGAGGAACACATCAAGCGCGCCCTCGGATAAGCACAATCTTGCGGTGGCTTCATATTCCGCCTCCACCTGCTCCATGGACGATCCGTCGAAGGTGAGCAGCAGATAAGCGGGTGCGGAGGTGTCGGGGAAACGCTTGCCAAGATATTCCTCGGCGTACAGGATCGTCTGCCGCTCCATGAATTCGATGGCGGTGGGAATCGCCTTGGAGCGGATGATCTTCGGCACGGTTCCGATGGCCGATGCCGCATCCGGGAACGGAATGAGCAGGCTCACCGTCACCTTCGGCAGCGGAAGCAGCTTGAGGATCGCTTCGGTGATGACGCAAAGCGTGCCCTCACTGCCGCAGACCAGCTGGGTCAGGTTGTAGCCGGAGCTGTTTTTCACCGATTTTCCGCCAAGCTCCATCACATCACCGTTCGGCATGACGACAGTCAGGCCGCGCACGTAATCCCGGGTGACGCCATATTTCACAGCCCGCATTCCGCCAGCATTTGTGGAGATATTTCCGCCGATGGTGGCGGATTTTTCGCCGGGATCGGGGGGATAGAACAGGTCGTTGTCCTCCACGAACTTGGACAGCTCCATAAGAAGCACGCCCGGCTGAACCGTGACGGTCAGATTCTCGGCGTCAAGCTCGATAATTTTATTCATGCGTGTGAAATCCATCATAATGCCGCCGTGCAGTGCCACCGATGCGCCCACAAGACCCGTTCCCGAGCCGCGTGCGACCACCGGAATTTCCTGCTCGTATGCGTATTTCATGACTGCGGACACTTCCTCCGTCGTCAGCGGAAATACCACCGCATCCGGGTAGCCTTCCGCCTCAGCACCCAGCTCATCGTGGGAGTAGTCGGGGCTGATATGTTCATAAATCACACGGTCGCGGCCAAATATTTCAAGAAGCTTCTCTATCATTTTAACCCTCCATAACCTTCGCGATGACATCCTTCCAGTCGCCGACGATGCCCACGTGAGCGATGTTGAAGATCGACGCCCCGGGGTCGGTGTTCACGGCGATGATGCGGTCGGAATTCTTCATGCCCGCCGCGAACTGCACCGAGCCGGAAACGCCCAGCGTGATGATGACCCGGGGCTTGACCGTGCGTCCCGACAGACCGATCTGCCGCTTGGGATCGAGCCATCCGGCCTCGATCATGGGGCGCGTTCCGGCGAGTCTTGCGCCGATTTTGTCAGCGAACGCCTGCGCCATTGCCAGCTCCTCCTTGGTCTTCACGCCGCGGCCAACAGCCACGATGCGCTCCGCCTCGGAAATGTCGATCTCCGTGGGCTTTTCGCGGGTTTCCACCACTGTGATCGCGCTGTTTGTCATCTCCTCCGTCAGCTTCACCGGCAGGATGTTCGCCGGATCGACGACGGATTTTTTCTCCGGCGCGTCAAAAATTTTGTAGCGCACCGTGCAGAACTGGGGGCGGTGATTTGGCGTGATGATCTGCGCCATGATGTTGCCGCCGAACGCCGGTCGGATCTGGACGAGATCGGTATTTTCCTTGATTTCCAGTGAAGTGCAGTCCGCCGTCAGACCGGTGCCGAACCGAGCCGCCGCACGGGGTGCCAGCGACCGTCCAAGATTTGTCGCGCCAACCATCACGGAGGACGGCTTCACCTGCTCGATGAAGGCCGCGAATGCATTGGTGTAAGCGTCGATCTTGAAGTCGGCGAGGGCCGGCGAATCGCAGACGAACACCTTGTCCGCGCCGTAGGAGAGCAGCTCCATAGCCGCGTCGGTGAGGTCGTGACCGATGATGAACGCATAGACCGGATGGCCGATTTTGTCAGCCAGAATGCGGGCTTTTCCCAGCAGCTCAAAGGCCACGGGATGCACCTTCCCCGATACCGCGCCGCGCTCGGCGAATACCGCGATGCCCCGCCACGCACTCTTATCACAGATCGGCTCATCCTCCTCGATTTTTTCGATGAGGCCGCCGCTTTTTTTCGCACAGATGCCGCACATTTTGCAGCCTGCACCGATCTCAAGCTTCCCGTTATAGGAGATCGCGCCGAAGGGACAGAGGGAGACAAGCTTCTCCGCCGCTTCAGCCGTGATCGATTCATGATGGATTTTTAATGTTGCCATGGTTCACCTCATATCACTTTCAGCTCATGCAGTTCGTCGGCGAGAATCTGCGCAAGATCGCCTTCGGTATGCATCACGCGCTCACTTGAAACCTCCGGCGGGAAGATGCGCTCCACCCGTGTAGGCGAGCCGTTCTGACCGTAGAGAGACGTGTCGCGCTCATCAAAATCATCGAGAGAAAGCATCTTTACAAGCTCTGCATCGCCAAGCTCATACCGCCGCTTGATGGACGGAAGGCGGGGCGTATTGATGTCCTTTTCAAAGGTGAGAAGTGCCGGCATGGAAAGGCTGAGTGTCTGCTCGGTGTCGCCCATATCCGCCGTCAATGTAACTTTCGGCTCACGGATTTCCCCGATCTCCAGCACATTCGCCACATGGGGAATGCCCAGCTTTTCGGCGGTTTCCGGGCCGACCTGCGCCGTGTCGCCGTCCGTCGTCTGCTTGCCGCAGAAGATGAGGTCGAATCCGCCGAGATTCGCGAGACCGCCAGCCAGTGTACGGCTGGTAGCCAGCACATCCGCGCCCGCAAATCGCCGGTCGGACAGCACCACGCCATCGTCACAGCCCATGTAAACGGCTTCCTTCACCACGGCGGCGGCCTGGGGCGGCCCCATCGTGATCACCGTCACCTGTGCGCCGTGGGATTTTTTCAGCCGGAGCGCTTCTTCCAAAGCGAACAGGTCGTAGGGATTGAGCTTTGCCGCTACGCCATCACGCTTCATCGTGCCGGTGACGGGGTCGATTTCCACCTGCGTCGTACCGGGCACCTGCTTGATCAGCACTGCAATTTTCATATAAATCTCCTTCATTTTGTGATAAATCAACATTATTATCATTATACCACAATTTGACGAAAATTGCAAGACTTTTCCATGACATTTTTGTTTGTTATTTTAATAACATTATTCCATTAACAAGCGGCTCCGATTGTACCGGAGCCGCTTACGATCAGAATTTCAGCCGGCGGATCTCTTTTGCCAGATTTTCGCCGTAGTAGGTGCAGCCGAGGGTGTTCGGATGGAGGCCGTCGATGAACATGGTGTCCACGTGAGGCACCAGCGCAAAGCCGTCCACCGTCGTGATGTTCGGGTATTTTGCGCAGATCTCCAGCACCTTCGGATTGTCGGCGACGATGCCTTCCCAGCCGCCCATGCGCCAGATGGGGGTGATGACCAGCATCGGAATGCCGGGATAGAGCTTGTCCATAGCCGCAAAAAACGTCTCTGCGCGAGGAACATTGTCCGCACTGCCGCATCCGTTCGTGCCGAGAGAAACGACGATTTTGTCAGGCGTGTAGCCATCAATCGGCATCGCATAGCGTTCATCGTAGCGCACGCCGCCGATGCCCTGCACCGTGATGTCCCAATGAAGGCGGCGATTGGCGATGTTCGCATAGCTGTATCCTGCCAGCAGCGGGCCGTAGCCCTGCGTAATGGAATCGCCGATCCACAGCACCTTGGTGCGGGAGCGCGCCGGCTTCCATTCGCCGTCAAGCTCCAGATCTTTCACCAGCATCTGGTTGTCCAGCGGGAAATAGACGGTGACGGTCTTGCTTCCCTCCGGCAGTGTGCAGTCGATCCGGCCCTCATCCGGCGCATCCTTCAGCCGGAACATCATCACCGGCACATCGTCGGCGAACACGTCGATGCTGTCCGCACTGCACCGGCGGAGGAGCTTATAATCGAAGGCGATGCGCGGCGAATCGGTGCGGACGCGCAGGCTGATGCCCGAGCTGTGATGGGCGCGGACGTAGTAAAAATCGTCCGGCTTGAAGGCTTCGATCTGCTCATTTGTGAAATGATAGGATGCGAGCCAGCCGTCCTCCTCGGAAAAATTGCACACGCCGCACACCAGCGTGCGGAGCTGATCGATTGTCAGAATCATAGAATCGTTCCCTTTCATTTTATCTGCAAAAGCCTCCCGGAATCGGAAGGCTTTGCTGAATTTTCAAGCGATAATGACGCGAATGCCACCCTTTTCTGCGCGGTCTGCGATGTCGGCGAGACGCGGATTTGCCGTGTCGCCCAGCATCAGGATCGCATCGGCATTTTGGAGAAGATACTCCTCACCAGCCGTCTCCGCCATGGGCGAAATCAGCTCATCTGCCATCTCCAGCAGATGAAAATACCGCTCCCGGCGTTCGGGATGCCATCGCGACGCCTGCTCCTCGGACATGGGCGCGGCGATGAAGCGCACCGTTCCGCCGAGTCCGCGGATGGCATCGCAGACCTCCGCGCCCCACATGGCCGCCCCCTGCTCCAGCGTGGATGCAAAACAGCTGCAGCCCTCGCCGATCAAAGCCTGCATCGCCGTGACAAGCCGGAATTTCATCTCCGTGCAGGTGGGGTAATCCTCGTCGTAGCCGAAGGCAAGCTCATCCGGGTTTTCGCCGAAAATGGCACAGATCATGGTTATTTCCCCGCGATCATATCAGACATATTGTAGAATCCCGCCGGTTTGCCGACGAGGTAAGCCGCCGCGCGGAGTGCGCCCTCGGCGAACACATCGCGGGATGCGGCACTGTGGCTGATGGAGACGATCTCATCCTTGCCGCAGAACAGGATCTCATGCTCGCCGACGATGGTACCGCCGCGAACGGAGGAAATGCCGATCTCCGTGGGCCGTCTCTGCTCACGCTTCGACTGACGCTCGTAGGTGTATTCCGCCTCAAAGGGAACGGTCTCAGCCACCGCATCTGCGATCATGAGCGCCGTGCCGGACGGAGCATCCAGCTTTTTGTTGTGATGCTTTTCGACGATCTCAATATCGTAGCCACCGAGGATCTCTGCCGCTTTTTTGGCAAGCTCGATCATGAGGTTGATGCCGATGGACATATTCCGGGAGAAGAACACGGGGATCTTTTCCGCCGCCGCATGGATGAGGGCGGTTTCCTCCTCGGTATGACCGGTGGTGCAGATGACCACCGGAGTATTGTTCTCCTTTGCCCATTCCAGCAGACGTGGGGTTGCGCTGTGATGGGAGAAGTCGATGATGGCATCGATTTCGATATTGGTATCGTAAATATCCGCAAAGATCGGGATGGTATCCGGCACGGGATTCACATCCACGCCTGCGACGATTTGATATTCCCCGCTTCCCTCAACTGCCGCACGGGTCGCTTTGCCCATCCGTCCGCATACGCCGGAAAAGAGGATTTTTGTAACACTCATTTTAATGAAAGCTCCTTTGTTTTGGTCAGATGACCTTGTATTCCTTCAGCACTGCCGCCAGCTTTGCCTTGTTCGCTTCTTCCATCTCACACAGGGGCAGGCGCATTTCTTCCGAGCAGAAGCCCATCATGGCCATGGCGGCCTTCACGGGGATGGGGTTGACCTCGCAGAACAGGCTGTTCGCCAGCTTGAGCAGCTCCAGCTGAAGCTTTGCGGATTCCGCGGTCTTGCCTTCCATCCAGAGAGCCACGATGTCGTGAGTTTCCTTGGGGACGACGTTGGACAGCACGGAGATGACGCCCTTTGCACCGAGGGACAGCAGGGGTACGATCTGGTCGTCGTTGCCGCTGTAGATGTCAAGCTCCGGCACTTCCGCCGCAATCTCGGCGATGGCGCTGATGTTGCCGCTGGCTTCCTTGGTGGCGACGATGCGCTCATGCTTTGCCAGCTCCTTGTAAACCGGGAGGGTGATGTTGCAGCCGGTTCTCGACGGAACATTGTAGAGGATGATGGGCTTATCGGTGGCATCGGCTACGGCGAGGAAGGACTTGATGAGGCCCTTGGGGGTCGCCTTGTTGTAGTAAGGCGTAACGAGAAGCAGTGCATCCGCGCCGACCTCGCAGGCATACTTCGACAGGTCGATGGCGTAATCGGTATCGTTGGAGCCGGTGCCGGCAATGACCGGAACGCGGCCTGCAGTCTTTTCGACGCAGTATTTGATGCATTCGCGATGCTCCTCATCGGTGAGTGTGGAAGCTTCGCCGGTGGTGCCGCAGATGACGATGGCATCGGTGGAATTTGCGATCTGGCGTTCAATGAGCACGCCCAGCTCGTCGTAATTGACCTTGTTGTTCGTGAAGGGGGTAACGATGGCGACAGCCGCGCCGGTGAAAATTGTGTTCTTCTGCATGATGATGATCCTTTCTTGGGTACAGATGAAAAAATGGGGGGAACGGGTGTAAAAATCGGGGGGA
>SVSO01000089.1 GCA_015064195.1 Oscillospiraceae bacterium | reverse complement strand
GGAGGTTGTCCACGCATATCCCGATCTGACGGTGCATCTGACCCTGTTCCATGCCCGCATTGCTCAAGGCAAGCCGCAGAAGCTGGAGCACAACGACATCCGATGGATCACGCCGGAGGAGATCCCGGCGTACGCATTCTGCCCGGCGGATGTGGAAATTTTGCAGGAGATCACCAAGCGATATGGCAAAGGATGACATGGGAAATACAGGAGGACAATCATAGTGAAAGAATTGATGCACGATCCGATCTTTCTGGCGGGAAGATCGGAGACGGCAACCGGAGAGGATCTGAAGACGGCGGCGGATCTGCTGGACACGCTGACGGCGCATCGGGAAAGCTGTGTCGGCATGGCGGCCAACATGATCGGCGTGAGACGGCGCATCATCGCGTTTCTCGATGAGAGCGGAAAATCGCCGGTGTATACGGTGATGCTCAATCCGGAGATCATCAAAAAGGACGGCCCTTACGATACCGAGGAGGGCTGTCTGTCACTGCCCGGCGGCCCGCGTCCCTGCAGACGGTATCGGAGCATCAAGGTGCGCTATCAGACCACGGAGCTGCAGGTGCGCATCAAAACCTACACCGGCTTCACGGCGCAGATCATCCAGCATGAGGTGGATCACTGCGACGGCGTGCTGATCTGAACGGCGAAATCAGCCAGAATCCGGGGTATCATTCACAAAAAAGTGTAGTTTTTTTGTCGGCGGTATGGTATAATACTCTCGCAGATCAATGTTTGACAGTATCATTATTTTAAAAAATCAGGAGGAAATTATGGACAACATGAAACGATACGACAGCATCCGGCCGGGACAGGTCTGGCTGGACACCAAGGGCGAGCGCATTCAGGCTCACGGCGGCTCGGTCATGTATCTTGACGGCTATTACTACTGGTACGGCGAAAACAAGGAATTCACCGATGCCGCAAAGGACATCTGGCATTGGGGCGTGCGCTGCTACCGCTCCGATGACCTGTACAATTGGGAGGATCTCGGCCTGATTATCCCGCCGAACACGGAAGATCCCCACTCCAGCATCCATCCCTCATCCAAAATGGACAGACCGCACATCATCTTCAATCCCAAGACGAAAAAGTTCGTCTGCTGGCTGAAGATCATGGAGCGTGACGGCACCCAGAGCGAGACGGTTCTCACCGCCGACCGCATCACCGGCCCGTACACCATCGTCCGCGAAAAGCTGTATCCGCTGAACATGAGCGCAGGCGACTTTGACCTTGTGGTAGCACCGGACGGAAAGGGCTACTATTATTTCGAGCGCGTCCATTCCGAAACGATCTGCGCCGATCTGACCGCCGATTTTACCGACGTCACCGGATTCTATACCACCCATTTTCCCCATCCCTATCCGCCGTATGTCAGAGAAGCAACCGCCCATTTTGTCCGCAAATTCAAGCATTATCTGATCACCTCCGGCACCACCGGCTATCTGCCGAATCCCTCCGAGCTTGCCATTGCCGACACATGGCACGGCCCGTACACCGTTCTCGGCGATCCTCACCCGGGCGACCCCTCCCATACCTCCTTCCACAGTCAGGTTTCCAGCGTGTTCAAGGTTCCCGGCAAAAAGGATCTGTACATCGCCTGCGCCGACCGCTGGCTGCCCCACCAGATGGATCTACCCTACGAGCTGTACGAAAAGGCGTATGCGGATGCATTCAATCCGGATTCTACGCCCGAGGAAAAGAACGCGGCATCCAACACCCTTCACGGCATCGAGAAGGCCAATACGAAGGAAGCGGATTATGTATGGCTGCCCTTCCGATTCGACGGCGAAATGGCATACCTCGACTGGCACGATGAATGGCGCATCGAGGATTACGAATAAGCATGGAGCGGCTTGCCGTTTCAATGAAAATCCCCCCAAAAGCGTCTGCTTTTGAGGGGATTATGCTTCTGCGGGATTTTTACCGATAGTCGAAATTTGCTTCGATCTCGCGGATGGCGCGGGTGTGAGGCTGGGGTCTGGTGGAGAAGGGCGTCTGCTCGTGGACGGTCAGCCACATGGCACAGCCGAGCATGGGGCCGATGGTGCGGTGGAAGCGGTTGTGGGAGCCGGCGGACAGGAACAGGAAGGGAATGCCAAGCTCCCGGCGCAGGATCGTGGTGGTGCGGAGATTTTCCAGCTCCTCATCCTCATTGTTCGCCGCCGTAACGATCTTCGCAATGTCCGCGCCCCGCTCCTTGTGGGCAAGCGCGATGGCCATCACCTCGTCCGCACTCATGAATTTCATGGTGTGGGACGACATGAGCACCTCGCCGCCGGCGTGATGGATGCGCTCGATCACGTCCATCTGCTTTTCCACTGCCGCCGGATCACGGGTGAGCTGGAGCGGATCGGGGCAGAAGAAATCGCCCATCACATCCGCCATGGTCGCGCCCCAGCGGACAAGATCCAGCAGCCCGTCCACCAGCTCCTCGTCGGACTTGCCTTCATTGGCATGGCCGCGGTAGTTTGTGACGTAGATGGGACGATTGCCCATCTGCCGGAAGATGGATTTCACGTCCGCTTCGGTGTGATAGTTTGCCTCCAGACTCTCATACTGGAAGCCGAATGCCTCCGCGCCGTCGTATACGCCGTTCCGCGCAAGACAGATGGCGTGGGTGGGATTCGGCGACTGGATCATGCAGGTGTTCAGCGGCTTCATCTGATGTAAAAATGTGGGTTTCATCTGCGCTCTCCTATTTGTTTGTCATGACGTAGCGGCCGCCATCAACCAGATGACAGGTTCCGTTGACGAATGCGCCCTTTTCGCTGGCGAGATACATGATGAGGTCGGTGATCTCATGGGGCTCTGCGGCACGTCCGGCCAGCGTTTTCATGCTTGCCATTCCCGGACGGGTGAGAACCGGGCCGGGTGCGACACAGAAGCTGCGCACATTGTAGGGTGCGCCGGCAAGTGCCATGGATTTGGTCACGCCGTGCATCAGCGCGCTCTTGGAGGCGGCATAGGCGATCGCACTGCCGCTGCCCTCCGCGCCGGTGATGGAGCCGAGATGCACGATAACGCCGCTCATCTGCTTCGCCATCTGCGCCATGACCGCGTGATCGAAGTAGATCGCGCCCTTCAGATTCACGTCAAGTCCCCAGTCGTAGACTTCGATGGGATTTTCGTGGAATCTTCCGTGGGCGCTGCAGATGCGGGTCTCCGCACCGCCGGCGCAGTTGATGAGGATGTCGATGGAGCCGAACGCTTCCACGGTTTTGTCACGGGCTTCACAGACCTTTTCGTAATCGCGGATGTCGATGGCGATGCCGATGGCACGCCCGCCGTCTGCCCCATTGATCTCTGCCACCTTCTCATCCAGCGCCGCCTGATTGATGTCAACCAGCGCCACATTTGCGCCTTCCTTTGCGTAAGATTGTCCCAGCAGCAGGCCCATTCCGGATGCGCCGCCGGTGATTAAAACTGTCTTTGCCATTGTAAGATCCTCCCTTGGATAATTATTATTGCAGTTTTATTATATCATATTGACAGGAAAAATAAAATATAGTATAATATGAAAAACGCAACTATTCTATGATTTTGAGGTGAAACCATGCCCGCTGCATTTCCATCCCTCATGTTTTTGAATATCCGCCGCTACAAGAATCCGCCGGATTACATCGCCGACTTTTTTCATAAGCCCCGCCCATATTTTTCGCTGGCATTCATCGAAAAGGGCGTCTATCAGTTCCGGGAGGATGACCGGAGCTTTGATGCGATGCCCGGGGATATCGTGCTGACCCCGCAGGATTCCCGTTATCTCTACCGGACGTTCGGTGAGGAAAATCAGATGATCTCCGTGCATTTCGGCTTCCGGCGGAGTGCCGCGCCCTTTGCAGGACGGCGGTATCTTGTCCAGAAGCTGGCAGATCCGGCGTCGGTCGCCCACCATTTTCCCGCACTGTTTGAAGCCTTCGGCCATGAAAAGCAGTCGCTTTCCATGATGGCGCATCTGTTTTCGCTTCTCGACGGTGCATTTGACGGGATGTGTTATGAGAGCCGTCCGCCCATGGACAGCCGTCTCCTGCGTGCCGTCGAATATCTGGATACAGGATTTCGGGAGCCGGTGACGGTGGGGGAACCCTCGGCCATGTGCGGGCTGTCGGAGTCACATTTCTACAATCTGTGGCGCACCTCCCTCGGCATGACGCCCCGGGAATACCGGAAAAATCCGCGATAAAAAATCACCGTCCTGTGAAATGGACGGTGATTATTTGCTTGTATGAGGTCAGCGTTTGATGACGAAATGGCGGGGAAGTCCACCCTCCCAGAATACCGGCGCCTCGCCCTGAATCAGCGGCATGAGGTAATCCACGCCCGCTTCGGTGATGCCGTTTGCGTCGGCATTGATGAATTCGTCGGGCACTTCGCGGATGAGGTTGGCGATCTTGGCGATGTCCTCGCTGATGACGGAGACGCGGTAGGGCGCATCCGACTCGCGCACAAAGCACATCATGCGGCCGGTCACGCCGTCAGCCGCCGCACGGACAGCCGCCGCACCGACGGTCAGCGATTCGTCGATGTCGGTTTTGGATGCGATGTGCGACGCGCATCTCTGCATGAGATTCAGCTCCACGGAGCGAACCTTGCAGCCGATCTTCTCGCGGATCTCATTTTCCAGCACCTTGCCCGTGCCGGAGAGATAGCGGTGGCCGAACACGTCCACGGCGCCGCTCTGAGAGCCTTCACCCACATAGCGGCCGTCGGCGAACCGTACGCCCTCGGAAACGGCGATGACGCAGTTGGGATGGTCATCGAACACCCGCTTCACGTCGGCGATGAATTTGTCCATATCGAAGGTGCGCTCGGGCAGATAGATGAGGTCGGGTGCAACCCCGCACAGCTTGCCGGGAAGGGCGGCGGAAGCGGTGAGCCAGCCCGCATCACGGCCCATGATCTCCACGATGGTGACAGCTTTTACCGTGTAAACGGCGGTGTCGCGCAGGATCTCCTGCATGGTTGCGGCGATATACTTGGCCGCCGAGCCGAAGCCGGGGGTGTGATCGGTGCCCATCACGTCGTTGTCGATGGTCTTCGGCACGCCCATGACCCGCATTTCCCAATCCTTGTCGGCAAAATATGCGGTCAGCTTTGCCACGGTATCCATGGAATCGTTGCCGCCGATGTAAAAGAAATAGCGGATGTTGTTGGCCTTGAAGAAATCCGCCAGCTGTTCGTAGACGGCACATCCGGCCTCATCGTCAAGCTTCGGCAGCTTCTTGCGGCAGGAACCGAGTGCGGCGGCGGGTGTGGATGCCAGCACTGCAAGATCGTCACGGTTGGCAAAGACTTCGTTCAGATTGCAGATGTGACCGGCCAGCATACCCTCCACGCCGTTGAATGCGCCGTAGATGGTGTCGATGGCGTCGCAGTCGAATGCGCCGCGGATCACACCGGCAAGAGTAGCGTTGATGGCTGCGGTGGGGCCGCCGGACTGACCGACGATGGCATTACCTTTCAGCATAATGAAAATTTCCTCCGTTTTTCACGTTTTATCCCATAAAGATGGAAAGGCGGATGCCCGCCATTGGCGAGCGTCTGCCCATTCTGTCTGATATATTCCTATATTAAGTTTACCATATTTTTTCCTGTTTGTCAAGAGAAGCGGCAAGATTCGGCGTTTTGTACGATAAATGCTGAAAAATCGCGGCGCATATTTCCGTCCGGACGGCTACGGCAGGAGTCCCAGCCTGCGGAATTCGCTGGGGGTCATGCCGGCGTGCCTGCGGAAGCACTGGGAAAAATAGGACACGTCGCCGAAGCCGCAGGAGAGGGCGATGTCCGAGATGGGGATGTCCTGCTCCGCCAGCATCCGCTTGGCCTCCCGGATGCGCACGGAGACGATGTATTCCCGCAGACCCATGCCGAATTCCTTTTTGAAGAGCCGATGGAGGTAGTTGGGATGATAGCCCATCATCCGCGCCAGCTTTTCGTTGGTCAGCTCCCGGTCGAAATTTTTGCGCACATAATCGCAGGCACGCTTGACGATGGGCGAGACGGCGGAGGGCGCATCGGTGAGCATGAGCAGCAGTGCGCTCTTGAGATACGCGGAGGTCAGCTCCCGCCAGTGCGGGGTATCCGTGTCGGTGAACAGCTCCGCGCCGCGCAGGAGAAAGCCCTCCGACTGTCTGGCATCCGCCGAAAAAACGGGCGATTCAAAGCCTGCAAGCGGTGTCTCGCGAAAGGGATAGTTCCCGTCAAACCGGGACAGCGGGATGGTGTGCAGAGACTCCCGATGATGGGAAAAATCCGGCGTCAGGTCGAAATTGTACACCAGCGCCACGGTGCGGTTTTTGGCGGAATGAATGCGGTAGGGCGTGGCGGCGGGGAGATAGACGGCGCATCCGGGGGTGAGGGTGAAGCTGTCCTCCGCCGTGAGCGTGAACTCGCCCATCTGACAGTAGAACAGCCGGTGATCGAGGGTGATGCAGGCTTCATCCGAGCCGCGCACGATCTGACGGCGGGCGTATCGGACGAAGGGATTGAGACGGTCGAGCATAAAAGCCTCCGAAAAAGTTTGATTTACAACAATTTTGGTTGGATTATTTCTTTTATTATAGCATAGATTGTGATAAAATGATAGTGTCAGAATCCACAAAAATCTTTGAATCAATAAAAGGAGGATTTATCATGCCGGAAAAACTGAAAATTGCCGTCATCGGCTGCGGCGCATTTGCGTCCTCGTTTGTACCGCTGTTCAAGGCCCATCCCTATGTGGAGAAGGTGTACGTCTGCGATCTCATCAAGGAGCGCGAGCGCAAGTATATGGAGCATTTCGATGTGCCGTCTGTGGAGAGCTTTGAAGCTGCCCTCGCGGACGATTCCATCAATGCGGTGGCCATCATCACCCAGCGTCAGCTCCACGGCCCCATGGTCATTGCCGCGCTGAAGGCGGGCAAGCACGTCTATTCCGCCGTTCCTACCGCCATTTCGGTGGAGGACATTTTCGAGATCGAGTCGCTGGTTCGCAAGACGCGCCTCACCTATCACACGGGCGAGACGGGCTATTACCGCGCCTGCACCGTATTCTGCCGCGATGCCTATGCCCGCGGTGAGATCGGCGATTTCGTCTACGGCGAAGCGCAGTACAACCACGATATGCGCAATATGTACGAATCCTTCCGCAGAAGCGGCGGCAAGGAATGGACGAAGGTTGCCGGCTTCCCGCCCACCTATTATCCCACCCATTCGGTGTCCATGATCCTCGGCGCAATGCCCGGCGCGTATGTGAAAAAGGTTTCGGCCATGGGCTGGATCGACAAGACCGACGCGGACATTTACGGCGTTGACGGCGTGAATCTGTGGGACAATCCCTTCTCCAACACCGCCATGCTCTGCCAGCTGTCAAACGGCGGCGTGGCGCGCATCAGTGAGAATCGCCGCATCTGCTGGGCCGCTCCCGAATCCTACATTTCCCAGTTTATGGGAACGGAAGGCTCCTACGAATTCTCCGTGGCGCACCATTATTACAGCAAGTGGCTGCCTTACGACGGCGATATCCGTGCAGCCGGCAAAAAGCCCCATCAGCTCCGCGAGGTAACGGATTGGCTGCTGCCGAAATCCATCACGGAAAAGATGCGCGATCCGTCCTTTGACCATGTGTCGCATATCGCAGACGGCGCAGGCTTCACCGAAACTTCGCCCATTCAGCCCACGTGGAGACTGCCCGCAGAGTTTGAGGGCCTGCGCAACGGTCACAACGGCTGCCATCACTTCATGGTGGACGATTTCTGCAAGGCCGCGTATGAGAACAAGCTCTCGCCCACCAACATCTGGCAGGCGGCGCGGTTCAACCTCCCCGGCATCATCGCCTTCGAGTCTGCAAAGCGCGGCGGCGAGCTTCTTGATGTGCCGGATCTGGGCAATCCCCCCGAGGATTGGGAGATGCTCAGGCCCGACGGCGAATACGGCACCAATCCGGTCATGGACGAGATCCTGAACACCGGCAAAAAATAAGCAATACCAGCCCTTTCGGAATATCCGGAAGGGCTGATTATTTCGTAAATAAGTCGAAAATAGCTCTTGACATACCGAAAATGGTGTGATATAATAGGAATGCAACCTTATCTTTTTGAGGAGGATTTATGAAAAAATACGATATTGCAGCCTATATCTGGCCGGCTTACACAGGCGATGAGCCGAGAACCCGTATGTTCTGGCCGGAGGGAAACGGCGAATGGGAGACTGTCCGTGCGATGACGGCGAGACGTCCCGGTCACACATGGCCGCGTAAGCCGCTTTGGGGCTATGTCAACGAAGCCGATCCCTACGTGATGGAGATGGAGATCAATGCGGCCGCCGATCATGGCGTAAATGTGTTCATTTACGATTGGTACTGGTATGATGACCGCCCGTTTCTCGAGCAGTGTCTGAACAACGGTTTTCTGAAGGCGCGCAACAATGACCGGATGAAATTCTTTCTCATGTGGGCAAATCATACCGCGAATTCTCAGTGGGACCGACGCATCTCCGAGCTGTTTGTTCCGATCTGGGACGGCGCGGTCAACCGTCAGGTCTTCGATACGATCACAAACCGTGCGATCGAACGGTATTTTTCACACCCCTGTTATTATAAGATCGACGGCAAGCCGGTCTATATGCTGTTTGATCTTGAAAATCTTGTCCGGGGACTGGGCGGCGTGAAGCAGACGCAGGAGGCACTGGAAAGCTTCCGCGAGCGCACCGTCAAGGCAGGATTTCCGGGACTGGAGCTGCATCTCACCATCCGCAGCCGCGAATACATGAAGCGGATGCTGGACGAAAAAACGGATATTTTCACCTTCATCGGCGATACCGGCTTCGATGGCGTGACACATTATCAGTTCTTCGATTTCGCCAACATGGGTCGCCCGTACACCGAGATCCTCGAGGATGTCAAGCGGGAATGGGAATACATCGACAAAACGATCAAAGCTCCCTACTATCCGCAGGTTTCGATGGGATGGGATTCCAATCCGCGATACAGCCGTCTGCGCCCCAATATCTGCACCGAAAACACGCCCGATGCGATCCGAAAGGGGCTTGAACTGGCGCGGGCGTATGTGGATTCACACAAAAATCTTAAGGCACCGCTTGTCACGATCAATGCATGGAACGAATGGACGGAGGGAAGCTATCTCCATCCCGACGACATCAACGGCTACGGCTATCTGGAAGCGATCCGCGACGTTTTTGTCGGAAAATAATCTTTTATCAGGAGGCCAATATGGACACCACTTTTATCAAAAACGGCGGCGCGCTCATTGCAGAGCAGATCGCAGCCGCAGTACGTGACGGCAGCCGCACGACCACCGTCACCGGCAATTACGAGATCGAGCAGACTATCCTCATCCCGTCGGATTTCACGCTGATCCTCGACAACTGCCATCTGCGCATGGCGGATGACACCTTCTGCAATATGTTCACAAATGAGCATTGCCGCACGGAGATCGGCCACACGATCGAGGGCACCGACCGCAACATCATCATTGAAGGCCGCGGCCGTGCCACGCTGGACGGCGGCAATTACAACGGGCTTTCCGAGAAAAACTGCCTGCAGGATGGCCGCCCCCACATCAGCGTCAACAATCTCATCCTGTTCACCAACGTGGAGCATTTTTCCGTGAGCGGCATCAAGGTGTGCAATCAGCGCTGGTGGGCACTCAACTTTGTTTTCTGCCGCTTCGGTCACATCCACGACATCGACATCTGCTCCGATGACACTTATGTTGACGAAAACGGCGTGCATCATCAGGGCCTGTTCCACCGCCCGGAGGAGTACAAGGGCGTTTACATCAAAAATTCCGACGGCATCGACCTGCGCGCCGGCTGTCACGACATCCGCATCGAAAACATCACCGGCTTTACCGAGGATGACACCATTGCGCTGACCGGACTCTGGGGCAGGATCGAGCGGGAATTTTTCGTGGTGGAGGGACTCCCCACGGACATTTACAACGTCTCCATCCGCAATGTGAACGCGGCGGCTTACTGTGCCATCATCCGCCTGCTCAATCAGAGCGGCATCAAGCTGTACAACATCCTCATCGACGGCGTGATGGATTCCTCCGCCGGATGCCCGCACATTGACCGCACCACCATGGGCGTTCGCGTCGGCGATCAGCATCTCTACGGCGAGCGTCATTCCACGCCGGATGAAACGTACAACATCACCATCCGCAATGTGTTCACCCGCGCGTACAAAGGCGTGGTGCTGGCCGGTGCCATCCGCAATCTCGTCACCGAAAACATCAACGGCTTTGACGGCTGCGGCTTGCTGATGGAGAATCACGCGACGATCGATTGAAACAAAAGAAAATCTCCTGCTTTGCAGGAGATTTTCTTATGTATTTATTCTTCTTCCGCTTCGTCCAATTTATAGGTGTCGCTGTATTCATACGAGACAAGTTCGATTGACAAAAAGCGTGTCTTTGCTTCACCCGCGGCGTAAACCCAGTTGGAGATCTGATCATAGGGGAATGCGGGATCATCCAGCGCGATTAATTTAGGGAACCTCTAAATATTCACAAATCAAATATCCCCCTTGAATAACGATCCCTCCCGAAGATAATTCATACAAAATTCATATAATTTCACCATTTG
>SVSO01000088.1 GCA_015064195.1 Oscillospiraceae bacterium | reverse complement strand
TGCGACGGTGTAATTGCAAGCGGAAAGGTCGGTGATGATGATGGCGACCTGTAATTATATCCCGGCGAAGAAGCAGACGTGCAGTGCGATGCAGGCGGTCATCCGCTACGTTTCGCAGGACATGAAGACATTGGACGAGCGCGGTCGCCGTTATCTCACCGGCATCAACTGTCTTGCTTCCGCCGCCGTGGATGAATTCATGGCAACGAAAAATCTCTACGGCAAGCGTGACGGCGTGATGTATTATCATTACGAGCAGTCGTTTGCACCGGGAGAGATCAAGGATTACGACACAGCTCACGAGATCGGTCTGCGTCTTGCCGAGGAAATGTTTCCCGGCTTCGAAGTGCTGGTTGCCACGCATCTCGATGCGTACGACGATGACTGCCGCCAGCGCGTGCATAACCATTTCGTTATCAACAGCGTGAGCATCGACACGGGACTCAAGATGGACTACGGTCCGCGTACACTTGAAAAGATGCGGAAGATCAGCGACCGGCTTTGTAAAGAGCACGGTCTGTCGGTACTTCCGCGATATGAACAGCAATTTACCGTGAAAGGTCTTAATCCGCGAGAATACCGTGCGGCTCTGCGCGGCGATGCGTGGAAGTTCCGCGCTATCTTTGACATTGAGGGAGCCATGAAGCGTGCGGCAACGAAGGCGGAATTTCTATCGCTGATGGTGTCGCTCGGCTATGAAGTTACATGGTCGGACAATCGAAAATATATCACCTACACCTGCCCGAACGGGATGAAGGTACGCGACAACAAGCTGCATGAAACAAAATTTTTGAAGGAGAATATGGAATATGAATTCACAATCAGACAACAGATCATCGAGCGCAGCTCTGCAGAAGCTCAAGCAAACGACAGCGGAAACAATGCAGACGATAACAGAAACGCCCTATCTGCCGATCGTCTACGGAATCCCGAAGGACGATTGGAAGGCGATGTTGGAATATCTGAAAGCAGCATCGGAGTTCCAACCGACGCTGTACTCGAAGTTCCGGGAGCTGGAGATGTACATCCTTACGAAGGAGGACTGGAACACACTGATGCACACCCTCAATGGATGGGCGAACGCTGTGGGAACAGAAGTGGAGAAAGCGGCGAAGAAAACCGAGGAACGAATGCAGAAAATCCTCACGGAGAGCCGCGAACTCCTCTCACAGGATGGGAAAACGAGAGAATCATTTTTCTTCGATCTGCATCAGGAAGTCAATGGACATATTGGGGAGATAGAGAATTTACTCTCGAAGATGAGGAAATGGATTTTGATTACGCTCCTCGCAAACGCGGGACTGACGTCCGTGTTGAGTTTGGTGATCTGTCTTCTGATGAAGTGAGCGGCTTTTTCGAAGGAGAGGATAACGCAGACGATGATGATATCGACACGGAATATCCCGAAGAGCAAATCGAATATCTACTTGAAGCCGAGCAGGAAGGCAGTGCATACGCCGCATATCTGCTCGGCAGAATTTATATGTGCGGCGAGGTTGCACCGAAGGATATCCCCGAAGCGATGCGGCATTTTGAAATCGCATCGGGGCGCGGCAACCATTATGCAGACTATCGGCTCGGACAGATTTATCTGTTCGAGTCGGTTTTTTTTGATATGGATGCCGCGCTCGAGTGCCTGAACCGCTCGGCACTGGCGGGAAACGAATCCGCCGCGATGGCACTTCAGCGGATGGCGGAGAATTCTTTCCTCGCCATCACGACCAATGTGCTTGAGCTTGTCGGCGGTCTGTGTGATATCGAACCGCGCCAACCGATCAAGGACTGCACCACTCTGCCGCAGAAACGTGAGCGAAGAAAATGGGAGCAGAGCATGTAAAAGAATAATCCTCCCCAAACGGGAGGAAAATATAAACAAAATCAAGAAAGAACGAGGTAAATGAATGGATCAATACAAAAACGATGATAACCGAGAAAAACGCTTTGCAGAGTCCGCTTGGCTCAATTACTTCAACCGCTTCCTCTTTGAAGAGGGCACGATCAGTGAAAAGGAGTACACGCGCATGACAGAAAAGATCGCAGAGCGCACAGCGAAAATGGCACCACAGCATATGCAATGACCTTATGCAGAAGATTTTCTGAGAATCTTCTGCTACATAAACAAGCAAAACAAGGCAAATTTCGCTTTGCACTTGCTTTTCGAAAGGTCATGTGATATAATAATTACAAACAGATAATGATACAACGAATTTAACAAGGAGAAGGTAATGGATATACTTAACATCCGCGCAATGCTGCGGACAAAATCAATCTACGAAATTCCGCTTCGGGTGACGTTCTACGCCCGCGTTTCATCGGAAAGCGACGAGCAGTTAAACTCCCTCGACAACCAGATTGCATACTATGAAAACTTCATCAAGAACAACACCAAGTGGACATACATCCACGGATACATTGATGAGGGACTTTCCGGAATTTCTACCAAGAAGCGCAGGCACTTCAACGAAATGATTTCAGATGCAAAGGACGGGCAGTTTGACCTCATCATCACCAAAGAAATCTCCCGATTCGCCCGCAACACGCTTGACTCTCTGCAATACACGCGCGAGCTGCTCGGCTTGGGAGTGGGTGTGTTCTTCCAAAACGACAACATCAACACACTCGATGAGGATGCGGAGCTTCGCCTTACGATCATGTCCTCAATCGCCCAAGATGAGCTTCGTAAGCTATCCTCCCGTGTAAAATTCGGGCACCAGCAGGCGATCAAATCAAGCGTCGTCCTCGGAAACAGCCGCATCTTCGGTTACCAAAAGGATGACAAACGTCTCGTCATCGACGAAACGCAAGCGCCGATGGTACGCGATTTGTTCCGCCTGTACGCCACCGGCGAGTACAGCATGAAACAGCTTGAAACGCTGTTCTACGAACAAGGCTGGCGCAATTACAACGGCAACAAGATCGCCCACACCACCATGTCAAACATCATCTCTAACCCCAAATACAAGGGCTATTACGTCGGCAACAAAGTAAAAATCGTGGATATGTTCACCAAGAAGCAGAAATTCCTGCCGCCGGAGGAATGGGTGATGTTCAAGGACGAAACGGGCGAGATCGTCCCGGCAATCGTAACCGAGGAGGTTTGGGACAAGGCAAACGAAGTCCTTGCCCGCCGAAGCGAAGACGTGAAGAACCGCCAGGGCATTTGCAACCACGCAAACCTGCTCACGGGCAAGCTTTATTGCACGCATTGCGGACAGCCTTACTACCGCCGCGAATCGAAGGATAAGCACGGCAACGTGAATTCCAAATGGGTCTGCTCCGGCAAGATCAACAACGGCGCGGATTCCTGCCCGTCCTTCCCGATCTACGAATCGGAGATCAAGCCGATCTTATTCGATGTATTCAGCGAAACGCGAGTGGACGTGGAAGCGATCCTCGCGGAGTACACGGAAATGTTCAAATCCATGGAAGCCGATGACGAAACCGCAAAGCGAATCGCCGAGCAGAAACGCATCATAGAGCTTGCCGAGCAAAAGAAAAACAAGCTGCTGGAGCTTGTCACAGTGGGGGCGGTCACGGCGGCGAACTTCAAATCCATGACCGATACCTGCGACCGCGAAATCGAAGAAGCAGGCGAAGCCATCGCCGAGCTTGAACAGCAGATGTTCACCAAAGAGGAATACAAGCGGCACATCGCGGAGGTGAAAACGAGGCTGGAAGCGGCGGTGAAGGATGCATCGTCCGGAATGATTACTCCCGAATTTGTGGCGCAGTATATCGACAAAATCACGGTCACAATCACCGACGATGATACGGCGAATCTGAATATCAAGATTTTCACGGGCAAAAGCACGCAGAAATGGCTCGAAAAGCTGGCCGAACACCACCGCGGTCGTACGGGTAACATTATGAAGAAGATGATCGAGAAGTACGAAAACGACCTCAAGTCCAACGGCTGATCACTCTGACAGATCGAGCTGCTGCACCTCCGGTGCAGCAGCTCGCTTTCTGTGTGCTGGCATTTGCCCTTTGTCTGAATTCCCTCTCTCCCTACACAACACAGACAAAAATCCCCTCACATTCGAAACTCGGACATCATTTGCAAAATGTTGTCCGAGTTTCGTCTGGTATTTTCATTCAGTCTGTGATACAATAATAATGTACTTGATCAAGTATAAATGAAAAATGAAATACATATGGAGGAAAGTATGAGAAAACTATCTTTCTTTTTGGCAGCACTGTTGGCTTCTGCGGCAGCATCAGCATCCTGCGGAAGCTATGCTCCTGTTGTGTCCAATGACAGCGTTACGACACAAGGTGAGGTGACGACCGCGCCTGAAGTCGAAGAGCTTTCACTTCCCGATGACCTTGATCTTGGCGGAATGACCATCCGTGTTCTCAACTCCCAGGATTACGCAGGCGGCGAGGCTGAGGGCGATCTGGTGTATGAGGAGATCTACAAAAGGAACATGAAAGTAGAGGAAGAGCTGAATGTCACCTTCGAATTCATTGACTACCTCGGTGCCGATTATCAAAAAGTTCCCGCCGCAGTACGGCAATCCGTGAATGCCGGATCGGACGATTACGACATCATAACCTGCGCCGGACGCTTATCGCTGCCGCTGGTGAGCGAAGGATTATATACCTCTGTCAACGATCTGCCCTATGTGGAGCTTGAGAAGCCCTGGTGGGCGACAGATATGTTGGAAGCCATCTCCGTGAATGCTTCTGACATCCGTGTACTGACCGGTGATATCACCCACTGCTTCCTTGAACGCCTTTCCTGCGCTTTCGTCAACCAGCGACTACTGGAGGAGGTGGGTGGCCTTACCAATACCGATCTGTATGAAATCGTTCTGAACGGCGGCTGGACATTTGATAAAATGTCGGAAATCGGAAAGAACGCTTACCGTGATCTGAACGGCGACAGCCAGGCTGATGAAGCAGATCAATACATGCTTGGACACTATCTTACCTATGCGTTTACTCGTTCCGCATACAGCTCCGGTCTGAGCTTCACCGACCGGGATTCCGTCGGCTATCCGGTGCTCGCCGTCAATAACGAGCGCACAGTATCACTGATAGAGACACTGACGGATTTATTTATCAAAAACGAAAATGTTATCCAGCTGCAGACAACGTCTACCTACAGCTCCAATAACCGTGCAGATAAGATTCTGTTCGGTGCCGGACAGACCATGTTTATGCTGGAACGATTCTATGTGGCTGGTTGGGATGAGCTGCGGAATATGAAGGATGATTTCTGCATTGTTCCGTATCCCAAAGCTGCCGCTGATGTAGACACCTACCGCACGGTTTCCGACTCCAATACCCTTCTGTTCTCCGTACCTGTTACAGCACAGAAACTGACGGAAATCTCTGCCGTACTGGAATCAATGGCATACTACGGCAAGCAGATGATCTCCCCCGTTTATTACGAAACTGCGTTAAAAATCAAGTATACCCGTGATGATATGTCCTCACAGATGATTGACCTGATCACAGAAAATGCCCGCACAGACTTTCTCTATTTCAACAATCTGAACGGTATGGGCGGCGAGGACGGCATCTTTGCACAGGTCTATAATAACGCAGGCGAGGGTTTCTCCTCCCTCTATGCCTCTCTTGAGGAAGCGGCAAAGACTGGCATTTCCGATATCATCAAGGCACTCAACAGCTAAAGGAGAGCTTCAATGAAAATCATTACACCAACGGTTGAACATGGCATCGTCAGCCGAAGCACCACCGGCTTTTTCGGATATCACGGATGGCCGACGATTGCTCGAGATGAAAACGGCACACTCTACACAGTGGCATCCGGCTTCCGTATGGAGCATGTCTGCCCCTTTGGCAAGACGACCATGTACATCAGTCGAAACAACGGCAAAACATGGACTCCGCCCATCGTCATCAACGACACCTTCCTTGACGATCGGGATGCCGGTATCCTCTATATGGGAAACGGAAGGCTGCTCGTCACCTGGTTCTGTCACTCCGCCACAGTCAATCAAACCGAGCTGATCGGAAGCATGAAATGGCGTTCCACACCGCGTGAATGGAACGCCATGAAGGGCATGTTGGATGGGCTTGACTACATCACTCCCGAGGAAGGACGCGGAGGCTCCTTTATCCGTATCTCGGAAGACTATGGTGTAACCTGGAGCGATACCATCCGTATCGGCGGCTCCGCCCCGCACGGCCCCAATCTGATGCGCGACGGCTCCATCCTGTATCTTGGCAAGGATATGTATATCACAACACCGAAGAATATCGCATCTGAGCAAAAGATTCGTGCATATCGCTCGGTTGACGGCGGGTATACCTGGGAGGAGCTTGGCAGTGTTCCCATTCCGGAAAACCACAAGCTCGAATACTATCATGAGCCGCATGTGGTCGAACTGCCAGACGGCAGACTTCTCGGTGCGCTGCGAGTACAAGGCAGCGAGGATATCGAAGGAAAGGCTTATTATCGCGGGGAGTTTTTGCCCGGCTTCACCATCTACACCACCATTTCCGATGATGGCGGCAGAACCTGGAGTATGCCGAAACCGACCGGTGCGAACGGTTCCCCGCCGCATCTCCTGCTGCATTCCTCCGGCGCGCTGATCTGCTCTCACAGCAGACGTGATCTGCCCATCGGTATCCACGCCATGGTCAGCTATGATCTCGGTGAGAGCTGGGCGGAGGAATACCTGATCGAAGATCGGATGCCCGAACCGGATGAGCGGCTGGAGCATGCCGATCTCGGCTATCCTTCTACGGTTGAGTTGGATGATGGCTCATTATTCACCGTCTATTATGCCATGTTACCCGGTGATGAGAAAACATCTGTGGTCAGCGCCCACTGGTCACTTGGAGATGCAGGAGCACAGAGGCCGTAATGACCTCCAAAACAGAAATAACAGTATCGCAGAAAATCGCTGCTTCCATGTTCGGAAGCAGCGATTTCTTATCACATCATCCTCTTACAGCATCTTCACGCGCGGCCGATACTTCTCGATCAATGCGGCATTCTTTTCGTCGCCGCCGGGAACATTCGCGCTTGACCAGACCGGCGGCGTGATGCCTCGGCGGACGCATTCTGCGACCGTTTTGATCTCCAGCATATGCGCGATGTAGAAATCCACGATGTTCGAAACCGGTGCAATCGGCGTATCAAAGCCGGGCACCGTCACCGCAGCATCGCCGACGGGATTGTAGTCGTCAATGCACACATCGGCGAAATCGAAGAGATTCTTCCCCGACGGATGGCGGATGAAGTGATCCTTCGGCATCTCATCCTGCCAATGGGAGCTGGATACCGCGATGATCTTCGCACCGGCAGCCTTGGCTTCCATGGCTGCATCGATGGTCGCCGGATTGATGCCGATGTTGTGGAAAATAATAAGCACATCGTCCTTCTGCAGCTGATAATACTTGACGATGGAAGCACCGAAGTTGACTGTGCGCTCCAGCTCCAGATATTTCAGCGCCTGATTGAATACAGACAGCGCCGGCTCCATCACCGGGTCGATGTTGGCAAGTCCGCCGGCGCGGAAGAACATCTCGCCAACAGGAAGCGTGGTGTGACCGCCGCCGCCGTAGACATGGATGAGCCTGTCGTTTTCGATGGCATCCGCCATCAGCGAAGCGGCCGCATCGAGATTTTTCTCCTCGTTGGCATTCACCTTTTCAAGATTTGCCAGAATTTTTGCAAAATAACCGAAATCCTGCATGTTTTACTCCTTTCCAAGCACGCGGCGATAGTTTTCGCCGATCTTATCCCAAAGTGCGATGGGATCCTTTGCGGCAACGGAAGTGCCGTAGCCGCCGCGATAGGTCCATGTGCCGAGGCGATCCACGCCCAGCGATTCGTAGAGATCCACGATCCGGTCGATCTGCGAAAGATCGGCGGGCATTTTGTTGTAGCCCATGAGCCAGCGCTCCGATTCCTTGCCGTATTTCTGCGCGATCTTTACCGTGCGCTCGGTGATGTCGCGGAAGAAGGGTTCCGGCAGCTCCCAGTTGATGATGGTGGTGGAGAACACGTCGAAATACGGGCAGGCCGCGACGGTGTCCCAGTTGTCGTAGCCGCGCAGCTCGGTGACATAGTAGGTGTTGAGCGTCGCGTGGACACAGCAGGTGATTTCAAGCGCGGGATTGACTTCCTTGATGGCCTTCGAGGTATCGACGAGAATGTTCATGGCCTCGCGCCAACGGAACTGCTTCACGTCGTCGGTCATGAGCTTCGGCATTTCGTAGCCGTAGTAATCTGCGAACTTTTTCTGGCAGACGGGGCATCTGCACGCCCAGTCTTCCCCCGCGCCGCCGGTGATGGAGGCGTAGGATTTGGGCAGTGCGTAGTGCGGCTCATCCCAGAAGAAGCCGTCGATTTCCGTATTCTGCGCGATCTTCAGCGCGAGACGCTTGAAATAGTCGCGGAAGGACTGGGTATTGAAGCAGGCGGCGTTCAGCGGCTCACCGGTGAGGGCGGAAACCTGCCGGTTATGGATGTTGTTCTGCAAAAACAGGCTGACCTGCTCGCCGCCGAAGAATTTTCCGATGCCCCACAGGTCGGCGATGCAGCGCAGACCAACATCGTGGGCGGTTTTGATGATATTATTAAGGTTCGGGAACCAGAAGTCCATGTCAAACTCGGTGATGGCGAGGATGACGGTATCGCAGCCGTGAGCCTTCATTTCGAGAAAATCTGCCCGGGCGTGCTCCTCGTAGTTCATGCCGTAGTAGCTGACGGCGGTATGCTTGATTGCCATAGTCTCTCCTTTACTGCGTGAGCGCGTTGATGTCAGTTAAAAATTCCGTAAGTATGCTGTTGAACTTCGGCTCCTTGGATGCCCAGGTGCTCGCCCAGCCGTTTTTGTTCGCGCCGGAAATCACGTTGCGGATGTCGGTGGTGATGCCGTCCAGCAGAATCGCGTGGAAGATGCCGAACTCGTAGCAGATGCTCTGGCGGATGATGTCGAACATCTGCGAGCTGACATCGTCACGGGAATATTTGACCTTGAGCGCGCTTTCGAAATAGGCGGGGGTTGTGGTACGGTAGCTTTCGGAAGCCATCGCCTCCAGCACCGCGGCCGTGGTATCACGATCCGCGGTCACGGGGATAGAAAATGCGCTGTAGGTGGAGCGCGATGTGGTCAGATAGTCCTTCTGCGCCGCGTCAAACTTTGGATAGGGCACCACGCCGAAATCGTGCTCCAGCTCACGCATGGTCTCCGCCGTGGAGAACTGTGCGGCAAGGAAGAGCGCACGGCCTTCGTGGAATATGTTCTGATGCTCGTTGTTCGACTGCGATACGCCGACCGCATCCTGCCCCATGAAGGCGATCATGCGGTCGAAGAAATCCATCACCGGTTCAGAGCCGAGCAGTGCCTGCGGCTGCCCCTTGGCATCCCGCTCGGTCATGCGGCGGCCGGAGGAGATGAGGAAGTTCGGCAGGAAATCCACGGACAGCACGAAGGTGCCGAACTGATCGGCATCGTAATCCACGGAGGTATTGCCGTTGATGTCACGATATGCGGCAGCGGACATTTCCTGTACCTTGTCGAGCGTCCATTTACCGTCCTTCACCAGCGTATAGGGGTCTTCCAGCTTGTAATCCGCCAGCAGATCCTTGTTGAAATAGAAGCAGAACATGCCCTTGACCATGCCGAGGGATGCATCGCCGGAGGCGTAGTAGAGCCGGTCGCCTACGGCCAGCTCATTGATCAGCGAGGATGACCACCAGGGCTGATCGAATTCGAGGTAAGGCATATCGGCTGCCAGCATATTGAAGAACAACCCCTCCTGCGCCATGAACGGTGCCATATACGAGAGTGCAGCCGCCAGATCGATGCTGCCGTCGTTGGTCATTACGCTGGAACGCACGGTATCCACATATTTGTTGCGCTCATTCCATATGTCTGTTCCGGTGTTGGCGAAATAGTTGAGCTTGACATTCAGCCGCTCTTCAATCGCCGTGTTGCGGGCATAAACCGCGTCGTCCACGATATCACCGGTGGATTCGTTGGCGTATTCGGTGGCAAGATTGTCGCCGCGGACGTAGATGTTGACCGTCTTGCCGCCGAGGTCGAGATTGGCGGGCAGATTGTCGCGGAGGTAGCCGTTTTCGTCATAGGGAGATTCATCGGCGGGCGCGGTGGTGTCCGCGGTGCCGTCGGTGGTGCCTGAACCGGCAGCCTCACCGCCGCAGGCTGTGAGAGATGCGAGCATGGATAGCAGCAGGAAAACAGATAGTGCGCGTTTTGTCATGGTAGGATCCTCACTTTCATTCATATTTGTTTTTGTTAACGCTGTTTACTCGTTGGGATCGAGCGATCGCCAGACGGCTTCGGCGGGCTTGCCCTGAATGGTGAAGCCCTTGTCGCAGCCCGGCTCATCAAAATAGTGCGGACGCAGCTGGGTTTCGTCCCATTTCCACCAGCACCAGCCCATCCACTGCGGGAGCACCTTGAAGATATCCCACGAGGCCTTCATGAAATTCGCCTGCTCCTCACCGTCGTAGCGTGCCTTCCACATGAAATTCCACGGCACCTGCACCGAGCCATGCGACGAACGCACGCCGTACTCGGTAAAGAGGATCGGTCGGTTGCCGAAGCGTTCGGAGATCGAAGCGATGCGGTCGCGGCGGGGGAGGAGGTAGTTATACATATCCTCGTAGGTGAGGACGGGGTTGTTGTCGGGATCGGCTGTATGGAGCCGGTCACATGCCGGCGGATAGTAGCTGTAGCTGAGAAAATCG